>QYPX01000230.1 GCA_007280205.1 Comamonadaceae bacterium | reverse complement strand
CGCTTCACATACGCGGCTGGGTCTGCTGGCAAGCCGCCCTCGGCCAACAGCGCCTGATCGAACAGGATGTGCGCCAGGTCGTTGAAATGCACCGAGCCATCGAGTTTCTTGACCAGTGGGTGGTCGGCGTTGACTTCGAGCACCGGCTTGACTTCGGGTGCGCTCTGGCCGGCCTGCTTGAGCATGCGCGCGAGTTGCGTGCTCATGCCGTGGTCCTGCACCACCAGGCAGGCGGGCGAATCCACCAGCCGGGTCGTGACACGCACGTCTTCGGCCTTGTCTTTCAGGGCTTCCTTGAGCTTGGCCAGCAGGGGCTTGAAGGTCTCGGCCGCTTCTTCAGCCGCTTTCTTCTCGCTCTCGTCCTGCAGCTTGCCCAGATCGACGGCGCCCTTGGCCACGCTTTGCATCGGCGTGCCGTCAAAGTCGTGCAGGTAGTTCAGCGCCCACTCATCCACGCGATCGGTCATCAAGAGCACCTCGATGCCCTTTTTCTTGAACACTTCGAGCTGCGGGCTGTTCTTCGCGGCCGCCGGGGTGTCGGCGGTGATGTAGTAGATGGCTTCCTGGCCCTCCTTCATGCGCGCCTTGTAGGCGTCCAGCGACACGCTGATGCTGTCGCTGGTGCTGGAGGCAAAGCGCAGCAGTTTGGCCAGACGCTCCTTGTTGGCGTAGTCTTCGCCCAGGCCCTCTTTCAGCACGGCACCGAACTCGGCGTAGAACTTGCTGTATTTGCCGTGCTGGGCCTTGTCTTCTTCGCTCAGCACATCGGTAACGCCTTCAGTGCTTGCTGGCGGCTGGTCGTTCTTGGCCAGGTCTTCGAGCATGCCCAGCACGCGCTTGGTGCAGCCTTCGCGGATTGCCTTCACGTCGCGGCTTTCCTGCAGCAACTCGCGGCTCACATTGAGCGGCAGGTCAGCCGAGTCCACCACACCTTTGACAAAGCGCAGGTAGGTTGGCAGCAGGGCCTCGGCATCGTCCATGATGAAGACGCGCTTGACGTAGAGCTTGACGCCGGCTGACTTTTCGCGGTTCCACAGGTCAAACGGCGCCTTGCCGGGAATGTAGAGCAGCTGCGTGTACTCGGTACTGCCCTCGACCCGGTTGTGCGTGTGTGCCAGCGGTGCCTCCGCGTCGTGGCTGAGCTGTTTGTAGAACTCGTCGTACTGTTCGGCCGAGATGTCCTTCTTGGCGCGCGCCCAGATCGCGTTGGCCTTGTTCACTGTTTCCCAGTCGCCGGTTTTCACCATGGCGCCGGGTTGACGGCCGCCTTTTTCGTCACTCGGGTTAATGAGTTCGCCGTCTTTCCACTCTTCCTTTTCCATCAGGATCGGCAGGCTGATGTGATCCGAGTACTTGGCGATGATGCTCTTGAGTTTCCAGGCGCTGGCGTAATCCATGGCGTCATCGCGCAGGTGCAGGATGACGCTGGTGCCGCGCTGGGGCCGGCTGATGGCTTCGACCTCGAAGTCACCGGCGCCGCCGCTGATCCAGCGTACGCCCTCGTCGGCCTTCAGGCCGGCGCGGCGGGATTCAACGGTGATCTTGTCGGCAACAATAAAACCGGAGTAAAAGCCCACGCCAAACTGGCCAATCAGCTGGCCCTGTTCCGACACGTTGGCCTTCTGGTCGCCCGTCAACCTGGACATGAAGTCCTTGGTGCCACTCTTGGCGATGGTGCCCAGGTGATCGATGGCTTCCTGCTGGCTCATGCCGATGCCGTTGTCCGAAATCGTCAGCGTTTTGGTGTCCTGGTCAAAGGACACGCGTACTTCCAGATTGGGCGCATCTTCATAAAACGTGCTGTTGTCGAGCGCCTCAAAGCGCAATTTGTCGCAGGCGTCGGATGCGTTGGAGATCAACTCGCGCAGGAAAATCTCTTTATTTGAGTAAAGCGAATGGGTGACAAGATGCAAAAGCTGGGCCACTTCGGCCTGGAAGGACAGTGTCTGTTTGGTCATTTTGGATTTGAACGTTCGGGAATGAAATCGGAAACGCTCTAATTATGGGCGATGGCCCTGCTTTCAAGTGCTCGCCCTAGCGCACCACCCGCCTTGCTTTGGGTCGCGTCCCTGGCGTCACCATGAGCTCAATCTTCTCCTCGCGGCGCAGCAGGCTGAATTTGGCGGCAGCGCCGGGCTTGAGCGCAGCCACGGCGCTAAGCAATTCGGCGACGTTGTTGACCGGTCTTCCTGCCGCTGCAATGATCACATCGCCCGGCCGAATGCCCGCTTGCGCTGCCGGGGCGCTTTGCATCACGCCGGTGATAATGACGCCAGCCTGCGCCTTGACACCAAAGGTTTCGGCCAGTTCTGGCGACAGATCGTTGGGCTCAACGCCAATCCAGCCGCGCGTCACCTGGCCGTCCTTGACAATGCCTTCGAGCACCAGCCTGGCGGTGGTCACCGGTATGGCAAAGCCTATGCCCATGCTGCCACCCGAGCGCGAGTAAATGGCGGTGTTGATGCCCAGCAGATGACCGGCCGTGTCAACCAGCGCGCCGCCCGAATTGCCGGGGTTGATGGCGGCGTCGGTCTGGATGAAATTCTCGAAGGTGTTGATGCCGAGCTGGTTGCGCCCGAGTGCGCTGACAATGCCGCCCGTCACGGTCTGCCCGACACCAAAGGGGTTGCCGATGGCCAGCACCTGGTCACCTACCTGCAGCGTGTCGGAGTTGCCCAGCACGATCACCGGCAAGCGCTCAAGTTCAATCTTCAGCACCGCCAGGTCGCTGTCCGGGTCGGTCCCTATGACCTTGGCGCTGGCGCGCCGGCTGTCGTTCAGGATGACCTCGATTTCGTCAGCACCCTCGACCACATGGTTATTGGTCAGGATGTAACCGCTGGCGCTGACGATGACGCCACTGCCCAGGCCGACCTGCGGCTCGTTGCCCTGCTCGCCAAAGAAGAAGTTGAACCAGGGATCGTTGCTGCGTGGCCGGTTTCTGGCCGCCTTGCTGGTGTTGATGCTGACCACTGCAGCCGATGCCTTTTGTGCTGCCTGCCTGAAGCTGCCAGCGGGCGCGATAGCGGGCGCCGCACTGGGCGCCTCGAGCAGCGCCAGCGGGCCGGAATGGCTCAATCCCTTACCCAGCCAATCCGGTTTGAGGGTGGCAACAACAAAATACAGCGCCAGCAATACGGTGGCGGTTTGAGAAAAAAGTAACCAGAGACGCTTCATGGGCGCAAATTGTAGGCGTCGTGCCCACGCTCTGCACGCCAGAGCGGGGAATTGCCCGACAATGCGGCACCGCCCCCTTTGCGTTGCCGACATGATTGATCGAACCCAGCTCTTACAGACCTTCGATGCGTTGCTGCAGCCAGAGCGCTTTCGCGACTATGGCCCCAATGGCTTGCAGGTCGAAGGCTGCGCGCAGGTGCGCAAAATTGTTTCAGGGGTCAGCGCCAGCCGCGCGCTGATCGAGGCAGCCATTGCGGCACAGGCGGATGCGATCTTTGTGCACCACGGCTTGTTCTGGCGCTCACAGGACGGGCGTGTCACGGGCTGGATGAAACAACGCCTGGCCCTGCTGCTGGCGCATGACATCAATCTGTTTGCCTACCACCTGCCGCTGGACGCCCATCCGGAACTGGGTAACAACGCGCAGCTCGGCCTGAAGCTCGGCTTAAAAGCCAGCGCGCGCTTTGGCGAGCAGGACCTGGGTTTTCTGGGCGAACGCCAGCAAGCCGGCGGTTTCGAGTCGGCCGATGCGCTGGCGCAGCACGTCGAACTGCAGTTGCACCGACCCGTGGCTCTGGTCAACGGCGCTGCGCGGGCGATTCACAAAGTCGCCTGGTGCAGCGGTGGCGCGCAGGGCTATTTTGAGGCCGCCATCGCGGCGGGCGCCCAGGCTTTCATCACCGGTGAAATTTCGGAGCCGCAGGCGCACTATGCGCGCGAGATGGGTGTCGCCTACCTGGCCTGCGGCCACCACGCCAGCGAGCGCTTTGGTGCGCCCGCCGTGGCGGCCCATGTGGCGACGCAGCTGGGCCTGGAGCATCAGTTTATTGACATCGACAACCCGGCCTGAGCATGAACAAGCCTATCGCCATCACCCTGGGGGACGCCGCCGGCATCGGGCCGGAAATCATTGCCAAGGCTTACCGGAAAGAACCAGAACTGCTGCAAGGCTGCTTTGTGGTGGGCGACGCGGCTACCCTGCGTCGGGCCACCCAACTGGTCAGCGCCGGCTCCATTCAGATGCCACTGGCAGTGCTTGAAACTGCATCGGAGGTGTTCGACCTGCCGCCAGGCTGTCTGCCGCTGTTGCAGGTCGGTGCTTTGCCAGCGCCGCCGGCGTTCGGTCGGCTGGATGCGGCGGCGGGCTTGCTGGCGGCCCAGTGTGTGGTGTGGGCCGCACAAGCCGCCTTGCGCGGCGACATTGCCGCGCTGGTGACGGCACCGCTGAACAAGGAGGCGCTGGCGCTGGCTGGCGCGCCCTACTCAGGCTTTCCCGGGCATACCGAGCTGCTGCAGGCGCAAGCCGCCGCTCACGTGGGCAAGACGCTGGCGCAGATGCCGGTGCGCATGATGCTGGCTAATGACGAATTGCGGGTGGTGCTGGTCAGCATTCACGTGTCGCTACGGGACGCGCTGGATGCGGTGACCACGGCCAATGTGTTGCAGACGCTGCTGATCGCGCACCAGTCGCTCAGTGCCATTTTGGGGCGTCCGCCGCGCATGGCGGTGGCAGGCCTTAATCCGCACGCGGGCGAGGGCGGCCTGTTCGGGCGCGAAGAACTTGAGATCATTGCTCCGGCCATCAGCCAGGCGCGTGAGCAGGGCTTGCAGGTCAGCGGCCCTTACGCTCCGGACACGGTGTTCATGAGCGCCAGGTCCCGGCCCGGTCAGTCGAGCGAGTTCGACGTGGTGGTCGCCATGTACCACGACCAGGGGCTGATTCCGGTGAAGTATCTGGGTCTGGAGCAGGGCGTCAACGTGACCTTGGGCCTGCCTCTGGTGCGCACCAGCCCGGATCACGGTACCGCTTTCGATATTGCCGGCACCGGCCTGGCCGATGCGTCCAGCCTGCTGGCGGCCATTCGCATGGCACGCCAGCTGTCACGCTGCTAGGGTCAATACGGTTCACTTTGTCATCCCGGACTAGCCATTTGTCATCCCGGACTAGCCATTTGTCATCCCGGACTAGCCATTTGTCATCCCGGACTTGATCCGGGATCCAGTCGTAAGCATGCAGTGGATTGCGGGTGCTGAAACCCCGGACCCGATCCGGGGACGCAATGACATCGAGCGAACAGTGCTGCTGCTAAGCCGCTACTTTTTCAGGTTGTCGCGAATTTCGCGCAGCAAGAGCACGTCTTCGGGTGTCACCGGGGCCGCTGCAGGCGCTGCGGGTGCGGCTTTTTTCAGGCGGTTGATCTGCTTGACCATCATGAAGATGATGAAGGCCAGAATCGCGAAATTGACCGCAACCGTGATGAAGCTGCCGTAGGCGAATACCGGAACACCGGCCTTTTTCAGGGCGTCGATGGTCATGGCGCTGCCGCTCGGCACCGTGCCCAGGACGACAAAAAGGTTGGAAAAATCAAGTTTGCCGATCAAGGCCCCCACCAGCGGCATCACCAGGTCAGCCACCACCGAGTCGACGATCTTGCCGAAGGCACCGCCTATGATCACGCCCACCGCCAGATCCATGACATTGCCCTTGACGGCAAATTCCTTGAATTCCTGCATCATTCCCATTTCAACCATCTCCGTTTTTCAGTTGCAAGGGCGCAGTATCGGGCAAAAGCGCGTGGTCTGCTGGCGCGACCGGTGTAGCAATGAACCTGATGCCGGGCGGGGGCGCTCAGCTACAATGGACGGTTTACCCCGACAGCGATTTTTCATTGAGGATTCCCATGAGTGAAAGCCTTGCCGATAGCGGCCATGACGCCAGCAAGCGGACCTGGTTGATTGCCACCAGCTGTGTTGGAGCCGTTGGCGGTATTGCCGCCGCCGTTCCATTTGTTACCAGCATGCAGCCCTCCGAAAAGGCGCTGGCCGCGGGTGCCGCGGTCGAGGCCGACATCTCGGCCCTCAAACCGGGCGAAAAGATGACCGTTGAATGGCGCGGCAAGCCGGTCTGGATCGTGCGTCGCACGCCGGAACAACTGGCTGCCTTGCCCAAAATCGACGCCCAGCTGGCCGATCCCAAATCCGAGCGCAAGCCCACGGAGCAGGCGCCGGACTACGCGCGCAACGCGCATCGCTCCATCAAGCCCGAGTATTTCATTGCGGTTGGCATTTGCACCCACCTGGGCTGCTCACCGTCCGACAAGTTCCAGACCGGTGCCCAGCCATCCTTGCCGGACGACTGGCAGGGCGGCTTCTTTTGTCCTTGCCACGGTTCGACCTTCGACCTGGCGGGTCGGGTCTTCAAGAACAAACCGGCGCCGGACAATCTGGAAGTGCCGGCCCACATGTATCTCTCCGAGACCAAGTTGCTCATCGGTGAAGACCGCAAAGCCTAAGGAAGCACATCATGGCTGAATTTCACGAAATCTCCCCGAATGCTGCAGCAGGTGAAAAACTGCTGAACTGGATTGACAACCGGTTTCCGCTGTCCAAGCTCTTCAAGGAGCACATGAGCGAGTACTACGCGCCCAAGAACTTCAACATCTGGTATGTGTTCGGCGTGCTCTCCCTGCTGGTACTGGTGATTCAGCTGGTCACGGGCATTTTTCTGGTCATGCATTACAAGCCGGATGCGGCGCTGGCCTTCGGTTCGGTCGAGTACATCATGCGTGATGTGCCCTGGGGCTGGCTGATCCGCTACATGCACTCTACCGGCGCCTCGGCTTTCTTCGCGGTGGTGTACCTGCACATGTACCGTGGCCTGCTTTACGGCAGTTACCGCAAGCCGCGCGAACTGACCTGGCTGTTTGGTTGCGGCATTTTTCTGGCGCTGATGGCAGAGGCCTTCATGGGCTACCTGCTGCCCTGGGGCCAGATGAGCTACTGGGGCGCCCAGGTGATCGTCAACCTGTTCTCGGCCATCCCGTTCATCGGACCTGACCTGTCACTCTGGATTCGCGGTGACTACGTGGTGGGAGATGCCACCCTGAACCGCTTCTTCAGCTTCCACGTCATTGCCGTGCCGCTGGTGATCCTGGGCCTGGTCGTGGCCCACATCATTGCCCTGCATGAAGTCGGCTCCAACAACCCGGACGGCATCGAAATCAAGGAAAAGAAGGACGCCAAGGGCATCCCGCTGGACGGCATTCCTTTCCATCCCTACTACTCGGTGCATGACATCTTTGCCGTGGGCGTGTTCCTGATGGTGTTCTCGGCCATTGTCTTCTTTGCACCCGAGATGGGCGGCTACTTCCTGGAATACAACAACTTCATTCCGGCCGATCCGTTCCAGACGCCCTTGCACATTGCGCCGGTCTGGTATTTCACGCCCTTCTACTCCTTGCTGCGCGCTGTGACCACAGAAATGATGTACGCACTGATCGCCTGTACCGTGCTGGGTGCCGGTCTGGCCGTGTTCAAGATCAAAATGCCGGCCCTGTTCAAGGGCGCCATCGCGCTTGGCGCTGTGGCGGTGGTGGCGATGATGATGGCCATCGATGCCAAATTCTGGGGCGTGGTCGCGATGGGCGGCGGCGTGATCGTTTTGTTCTTCCTGCCCTGGCTGGACAACTGCGCAGTCAAGTCGATTCGCTACCGGCCCGACTGGCACAAGTACCTGTACGCGGTTTTTGTTGTTGACTTTCTGGTGCTCGGCTACCTGGGCACGCAACCGGTCTCGCCCATTTACAGCCGGGTGGCACAAGTGGGCACTTTGTTCTACTTTGCCTTCTTCATTCTGATGCCCTGGTGGAGCCAGCTTGGCAAGACCAAGCCGGTGCCCGATCGTGTCAATTACACGGCGCATTGAAGGAAAGACAACATCATGAAAACCATGACTTTCACTCAAAAAATCATTCTCGGCTGGCTACTGGCGCTCGGTTGCACGCTGGGTGCCCAGGCCAATGTGGGCGGAGCCGCGTGGGACAAGGCACCGGCCAAGACCAGCGACATGGCCGCCTTGCAAAATGGCGCCAAGCTGTTTGTCAACTACTGCCTCAATTGCCACTCGGCTGCGTTCATGCGCTACAACCGCCTGGGTGACATCGGCCTGACAGCGGAGCAGATCAGGTCCAACCTGCTGGTGACCAACAGCAAGATTGGTGACACCATGAAAGCTGCGATCGACCCGCAGCAGGCTAAAGCCTGGTTTGGCGTGAACCCGCCTGATCTGACGGTGATTGCACGTTCGCGTGCCGGCGCGGGCGGAACCGGCGCCGATTACCTGTACACCTACATGCGTTCCTTCTACAAGGACGACACCAAGCCGACCGGCTGGAATAATCTGCTGTTTCCCAATGTGGCGATGCCGCATGTGCTGTGGGAACTGCAGGGCGAACGCCGGGCCGTCTTTGAAGAGGTCAAGGTGCACGGTGCTGCCACCAGCGTTTTCAAGGGCTGGGAGCAATTGAAGCCCGGTACCATGACAGGTCCGCAATACGATCAGGCCGTTGGTGATCTGGTGGCTTATTTGCAATGGATGGGTGAACCGGTTCAAAATACCCGCGTTCGTGTCGGTGTTTGGGTCTTGCTGTTCCTCGCGGTTTTTACTTTCTGCGCCTGGCGACTCAACGCGGTCTACTGGAAAGAGGTCAAGTAGCACAGATAAGCGGCTCAAGTTGGGCTCGAAAGGGCGCAATCTGAGGTTTGTGGAGTGGGCATGCGAGAAGCATCCCACTCTTTGGTTTTTTTAGGAGTCCCACCATGATGGTGTTGTATTCAGGTACTACCTGCCCATTTTCCCACCGTTGCCGTTTCGTCCTGTTTGAAAAAGGCATGGACTTCGAGATTCGCGACGTTGATTTGTACAACAAGCCCGAAGACATCAGTGTCATGAACCCTTACGGCCAGGTCCCCATCCTGGTCGAGCGCGACCTGATCCTGTACGAGTCCAACATCATCAATGAGTACATCGATGAGCGTTTTCCGCATCCGCAGCTGATGCCTGGCGACCCGGTGGACCGGGCTCGCGTGCGCCTGTTCCTGCTCAATTTCGAGAAAGAACTGTTTGTCCACGTCTCGACCCTGGAGTCGCGCGCCGCCAAAGCCAACGAGAAAGTGCTCGACAAGGCGCGCGCCCACGTGCGGGATCGCCTGACGCAGCTCGCCCCGGTGTTCCTGAAAAACAAGTACATGCTGGGCGACGGTTTCTCGATGCTCGATGTCGCGATCGCGCCCCTGCTGTGGCGACTTGATTACTACGGCATCGATCTGAGCAAGAACGCAGCACCGCTGCTCAAGTACGCTGAGCGGATTTTTTCGCGTCCGGCTTACATTGAGGCGTTGACGCCTTCCGAAAAAGTAATGCGCAAGTAAGCGCTGAGCCTGAGCTGATGATGGACTCCGCGCAAGCAACCTCGACCCGTCCCTATCTGATTCGTGCGCTCTATGAGTGGTGCACCGATAACGGCTTCACGCCTTATGTTGCTGTGCTGGTGAACGAGCGCGTGCAGGTGCCGCGCGAGTACGTGAAAGACGGCGAGATTGTTCTGAACATCAGCTTTGACGCCACCACCGGACTTCAGTTGGGCAATGAATTCATTGAATTCAAGGCGCGCTTTGCCGGGACAGCCCGTGACATTTGCGTTCCCGTGGCTCAGGTCGTGGCGATTTATGCACGTGAAAACGGACAGGGCATGGCCTTCCCGATGGTCATAGCCGAGACTGCAGAAACGGACAGCCCGAAACATGGAATGCAAGCAGTCGGGGCGGAGATCAAACCAGTGCAGTTGACGCGCGTGGAGTCGCAAGCTTCGGGCGATGAACCCGAACCGCCGAGGCCAGCGACCACCGGGACGCGTCCGACGCTCAAGCGCGTCAAATAGTCCCGTAAAATACCCCTATGCCGATTTAGCTCAGTTGGTAGAGCAACCGCCTTGTAAGCGGTAGGTCAACAGTTCGAATCCGTTAATCGGCACCATTTGATAGTACAAAGGCCTCCAGGTAGTGACACCCGGAGGCCTTTTTCATTGGTAAATCACATAGCCAAGGTGCAACACCGTGCACTGCGGTAGATTGAAATCCAGACAAAACCCGCGCACGATTCACAGATCCGGCAGGTCTTTATCTGGAAATTAGTCCGGCGGGCCAATCGTTCGGGCAGAGCTGCAAGTTTGGGCTGACTATCTGGACAAACTGGTCAAAGGCGCAGACGTGATTCCGTTCAAGGTGGCAACAAGTTAAACTAAGTGCTACAAATTCAAGGCGCCACCATGCACACCTCAACACTCCGGGCCGCTGGCGGCTCTATCGCAGTCACCATACCGCAAGCGCTGGCCAGGAGCTCGGGGCTGCATCCTGGCGATAAAGTCAGTTTTGCAGTTGACGCTGGGAGGCTAATTTTGTCACCCGTTAATCGGCGCAAGTACAGCCTTGACGACCTGCTGGCAATGCAGGGCCGCGCTCCATTGGAGATCGACAAGGGCTGGGACACCATGCCAGCATCCGGGCAAGAAGTGGCACTGTGATGCGGCAGACCACCTGGCAACGCGGCGACATCGTGGTGGCCGACTTTGATCCCACGCTGGGCCATGAGCAACAGGGGCGCAGACCTGCGATTGTGGTCACGCAAGCGGCACTCAACAAACTGGGCATGATCGGTGTATGCCCCATTACGCAAGGCGGCATGGCAGCGCGACACACCGGCATGGCGGTATCGCTGACAGGCATGGGCCTGCAAACGGCAGGCATTGTGCTGGTGCATCAATTCAGAATGATCGACCCGACTCAGCGCAGACTGACGCTGATTGAGCGAGCGCCGGATGAACTGAGTGAAGAAGTCCGGGCGAGAGTGGCGGCGATGCTGGAATAGCGCAATGAATCATCAAGACAGAGTCTCTACAAGACTTTTCCCGTAAGCGGCCTATCGGTTTTAGGGCCGGCGAACCCGACACAGGTAAGCCAGTCCAGTTCCATCTGGATAATCTCTGCTGGAATTTTGCAATCGACTCCAAATCGTCCTTGAGACGCGAGGGTGCCGGTTGAGGACTTCGAGGTCTTGGCGGATCGGAGCGGGTGTCACATGCCAGGCCAGCTGTGTGGATTCGACTATCTGATCGCCAGCGAAAGCTACTAGTTCAACTGGTACTCACGAATCGTTTTCAATAGAGAAATTCCAGGCTAAAACTACCAGTCAAAAGGGTAGCCATCTGCTATGGCAATGCGTGGGCAAACGCGCGAACATGGACCCGTGACAAGGCAAATAGAAGGGGGAGGTCACGTGAGAACCAAGAACCGAGTATTCGGTACAGGAGAGTCCATATGAAGCGATCTTTGCATCACTGTCTGGCCGTGGCCTCCTGGGTCTGCGTGGCCCTGGTGACGGCCCCAGTGGCGTTGGCACAAACCAACCCATTGGGGCTGTCGTCCAGTCTTACTTTGCTATCGTTTGGCAACTTCTCTGCACCGAGTGCTGATGTCGAAGGTCGGGTGGCGGTCGGTGGCAATGCCAGTATTGCAGGCTATACCATCAACAGCAAATGGCCTTACACGCAAGCCCAGTATGGCGGGACGGGTCTGACGGTCGGTGGCAATCTCGACATCTCCGGCGGCGCTGTCTTTGGCAACACCGTGGTCGGCGGAAGTCTTGCCGTTACCAACGGCACCAGCTTTAATGGCAGTGTTCAAGTCGCAGGCAACCTGTCAACCGCAAGCACCTGGCTGTCAGCGACCAGCATCAGCTACGGTGGCGCATCGAATCTGGCGCCCTGGCACAGTCCCGTGGCCGTTCAAGTCGATCCCTCCAGCATTCAGACCGGCATCAACTTTGCAGCTGAAAAGCAAAGACTGACCAGCCTGTCCCAAAGCTTTAACACGCTGAGCAACAGTGGCACCATTACGATGCAAGACAGCACGCTGGTCTTGAATGCCAATCATGCCAGCCTTGCTGTATTTGACTTGACGGCTGCCGATGTCACCCACAGCATGCGCCTGGACAATTTCGGTCCAGACACGACGGTAATCCTGAACGTGCTCGGTCAGAACGTCAACTTCACGGCGGGTGGCTACCAAAACTTCGGTGCTGCATCTGACCTTGCGGTCGGTCATGTTCTCTTCAACCTGCCCGAGGCAACGCAAGTTTCGTTCACGAGTGGTGTTTACGCCTCTTTTCTTGCCCCCCTGGCGCTGTTTAGCACAGCGGCAGGCGCCTTTATCGGTGGTCAGGTGGTTGTAGACAGCTGGTCCGGCATGGGTCAGGTCAACAGCAACCCCTTTGTCGCAGCCGTGCCAGAGCCTCAAACCTACGCCATGCTGCTGGCGGGGTTGGGCTTGATGGCCTACACCCTACGCAGACGCCGCGCTGGCGTAGCGACTTTCTGAAGTACACGCCATCGCTCGACCCAAAAAAGGAACATCAAGATGTCTACAAATGCAGCCGTCGTCAAAGAGCAGCGCAGCGAGCGCTACCGCACGGAATTGTCCACCATGGTCCAGGGTGTGACTGGGGTTACAGACAACATCAGTGCCACCGGTTTCTACATTTTGCAGGACCAAGAGTGCGAAGTTGGTTCGCGCATTGACTTCTGCGTTGATCTTGTCACGCGACATGTCAAACTGAAATTGTCCTGCGAAGGCGAAGTGGTTCGCGTTGAACGGGTTGACAGGCGATTCGGCATCGGTGTCAAGGTACTCAGTCAGGTCATGCAAGCGGTGAATTGAGCCGGCCTGTGACGGTTCTCACCAGCAACAGTTCGACGCTGGTGCGCACTCAGGGCGGGGGAATAGAGCGCCTGGCAATTTTCAATTTTGAGTCGAGATCGGCAACCAGGCCGAAATCGCAGACGCCACCGCGGCGTTCAAGCAACTGACGTCGAAAGTCAGCTGAACTGCCCAGTCGCCTGACCTCCATGCCGTAGGAAACGAACAGCAACCTGCCTTTGGGCGCTTCATGCAGGTCATTGCTCAGGCGATCAAGCCTGTTGCTGATCGCAATGATCTGACGTTGGCTGCTATCGGCGAGCTTTCTGAAGTCGGGACTGGCCAGGCACAGGTTGAGCTTGACTCTGGAGGCCGCCAGTTCGCGCACACTCTCAATCAGCTTCGGGTCCGTGGCTTGAGCATTGGCTAAGCCGGCGACCAGAATCGCCAAAATGAAGACAGAACGTTTTTTGCCCTGCATGACTGGCCTGTGCAAGCGCGTCAGCTCTGACGCGAAATTTGGACCTTCAGCCGAATTGAGTTAACCTCCCACCCCTTGCTGCGCAAATGAGATTCGAAGGACGGTAGCAGCTGGCGTATTTTGGCTGCCGCCGCGTTGGTGTCCAAAATCAGGCACCAGACCGGACCCTCGATGGGACCCGCTTTGACAGCGGCTCTGAGCGTCGCAGGAATGAGGGGCGCAATGGACTTGAGGCGCGCTACCGATTCGTCGCTCAGCGCAGTCAAACGTGCCAGGCTGGGCGAATCCTGCGTTGCCTGCAGCAGCGTGAAGGCTTGATGGCGGCGGTTCATGGGTGAGGTGTTGGAGGGTTACCGAATGCAATTGATTATCACGGATGCTTGGCTTGCCAGAAGCCGTGCCATTCATCTCACCGGAACCAAACTGGTGCTGGCCGCACTGCTGGCGTCAGTCGTGATGACGCTGCTGGCTGCCGGCCTGTACCACTGGGTCTTCCTGAAAGGGGCCAGGGAGGGCTGGCCAGTGATCGGTACGCTGGTCAGGATGGTCGTCAAGGATGAGTTTGAGCAGCGTGATCGTTTCATGCGCGAGAACCTGGATCTGCTGGCACGCAAGCTCGGTGAAATGCAGGCCAAGATGACGCAGCTCGAGTCGCTCGGCGAGCGGGTCTCGGGGCTGGCTGGTGTCAATCCGAATGAAATCAAGGTCAAGCCCGGTCTGGGTGGTGCGCTGGTGACCGGACGGCCGCTGTCGGTCGAACAACTCAAAGCCACTCTGGAGGACCTGGAGCGCCTGAGCGAGCAGCGCACTGACTGGATGACGATGCTGGAGTCCCGCCTGTTTGATCAAAAGATTCGCAACATGATGGTGCCGACCCAGTCGCCGGTTGCGCAGGCCAACTATGGTTCCATGTTTGGCTGGCGCATTGACCCGATCACGGGCCGCTCCGCACAGCATACGGGGATTGATTTTCAGGCCGACCGCGGCACGCCGATCCTGGCGGCAGCGGGGGGCGTGGTGGTGACTCAGGAATACCATCCGGAGTACGGCAATATGGTCGAAGTGGATCACGGCAATGACCTGATCACGCGCTATGCCCACGCCTCCAGAACGATGGTCAAGAAGGGCGACCTGATCAGGCAGGGGCAGAAGATCGCCGAAGTGGGAAGCACCGGTCGCTCGACCGGAACGCACTTGCATTTCGAGGTGCTGATCCAGGGCGTTTTCCAGGATCCACAGAAATTTCTGGCCGCTGGTGCCAAGCTCAAGCCGCAAAGCATGGCTCAGGTGGCAACGCCTTGGCGGGGCCGCTACCAACCCGGCCCTCGATAGCCGCACGTCGTCATGCCGGACCTGATCCGGCATCCATGACCCTGGCTGGTGGCCCGGTCCTGCGGCACAGGTAAAATCGAGGCTTTGGGTTTCTCAGCGAAGCGTCCTGCAGCAGCACGCTTGCGTTTCGTGACAGTGCCCCCATTTCACACAGATTAGAAAAAGGATTGCGCTGCTCGGATGGCCCAGGTGGGCTGACCGGTCGGTTCTGCATTCATGGCCACAAACATCCTTACCAAAATTTTCGGCAGCCGCAACGACCGTCTGCTCAAACAGTACCGCACCAGCGTGGTTCGCATCAACGCGATGGAAACTGCTCTGGAGCAGTTGTCTGACGAAGCCCTGCGCGGCAAGACGCAGGAGTTCAAGGATCGTCTGGTCAAGGGCGAGACACTCGACGCCTTGCTGCCAGAGGCCTTTGCGGTGGTGCGTGAGGGCTCCAAGCGGGTCATGAAGATGCGCCATTTTGACGTCCAGTTGCTCGGCGGCATGTCGCTGCACCACGGCAAAATTTCTGAAATGGGAACCGGCGAAGGCAAGACCCTGACCGCCACCATGCCGGTCTACCTCAACGCCCTGACCGGCAAAGGCGTTCACGTCGTCACCGTCAATGACTATCTGGCCAATCGCGACGCCCAGTGGATGGGCAAGCTCTACAACTTTCTGGGCCTGAGCGTCGGCATCAATCTGCCGAACATGGCACGCGAGGAAAAGCAGGCCGCTTACCGTTCCGACATCACCTACGGTACCAACAACGAGTACGGCTTTGACTACCTGCGCGACAACATGGTCTACGAGTCGGCGGACCGGGTTCAGCGTGGCTTGAACTATGCGATCGTCGACGAGGTGGATTCGATCCTGATCGACGAGGCACGCACGCCCTTGATCATCAGCGGCCAGGCCGAAGACCACACCGAACTCTACATCGCCATGAACAAGGTGGTGCCCTCGCTTACCAAGCAGGAAGGCGAGGAAGATCCGCGCACTGGCGAGGGCATCACCAAGCCGGGTGACTTCACGCTGGACGAAAAGAGCCATCAGGTTTTCCTGACCGAGCAGGGCCACGAGAGCGCGGAACGCATTCTGTCAGGCCTGGGGCTGATTCCGCAGGGAGCCACCCTGTACGACCCGGCCAACATCACGCTGATGCATCACCTGTACGCGGCGCTGCGTGCCAACCACCTCTACCATCGCGATCAGCACTACGTGGTGCAGAACGGCGAGATCGTGATTGTTGACGAGTTCACTGGCCGCTTGATGTCGGGCCGGCGCTGGAGCGATGGCCTGCATCAGGCGGTTGAAGCCAAGGAAGGTGTCGCCATTCAGGCCGAAAACCAGACCATGGCCTCGATCACCTTCCAGAATTATTTCCGCCTTTACGGCAAGCTGGCCGGCATGACTGGCACGGCCGACACCGAAGCCTATGAGTTCCAGGAAATCTATGGCCTGGAGACGGTGGTGATGCCCTACAACCGACCGAGCCGGCGTGAAGACCAGCTGGATCGCGTTTACAAGACCACGCGTGAAAAATACGAAGCCGCCATCAAGGACATTCGCGAGTGCCATGAGCGCGGGCAGCCGGTTCTGGTGGGTACCACCTCGATTGAAAACTCGGAGGTTCTGGCGGAGTTGCTGGAAAAAGAAAAGCTGCCGCATCAGGTGCTCAACGCCAAGCAGCACGCACGCGAGGCCGAGATTGTGGCGCAGGCTGGGCGCGCCAAGATGATCACGATTGCCACCAACATGGCCGGTCGTGGTACCGACATCGTGCTCGGCGGCAATATCAACCCGGCGATTGACGCGATCGAAGCGGACGAGTCGCTCAGTGCCGAGCAGAAGCAGCGGCAGACCGACGCCATCCGTGCGCAGTGGGCCGAGGACCACGAGCAGGTCAAGGCCTTGGGCGGCTTGCGCATCATTGCCACCGAGCGCCACGAGTCACGACGGATTGACAACCAGTTGCGTGGACGCTCAGGGCGGCAAGGGGACCCCGGTTCGTCGCGCTTTTATCTGAGTCTGGATGACTCCCTGATGCGCATTTTTGCTGGCGACCGCGTCAAGGCCATCATGGACCGCCTGAAAATGCCCGATGGAGAAGCGATTGAAGCGGGCATCGTGACCCGCTCCATCGAGAGCGCCCAGCGCAAGGTGGAAGCGCGCAACTTTGACATGCGCAAGCAGTTGCTGGAATACGACGACGTCTCGAACGACCAGCGCAAGGTGATTTACCAGCAACGCAACGAGATTCTGGATGCCAAGGATCTGTCGGCGCAGATCGGTTCACTGCGTGAAGGCTGCTTTAACGACCTGGTGCGGCAATACGTGCCAGTCGAGTCGGTCGAAGAGCAGTGGGACCTGGCAGCGCTCGAAAAAATCTTGCTCGACGAGTGGAAACTGACGGTGCAGTTGCAAAGCATGGTCAACGACGCCAGCGCCATCATCGACGAAAACCTGCTGGAGCGCGTGCGCGCTGAAGCTGGCAAGGTGTTTGACGAAAAAGTGGAACTGGTGGGTGGCGAAAACTTTACCCAGTTTGAGCGCATGGTGCTGCTGCAAAGCATAGACACCCATTGGCGCGAGCACCTGAGTTCGCTCGACTACCTGCGCCAGGGCATCCATCTGCGCGGCTACGCCCAGAAGCAGCCCAAGCAGGAATACAAGCGTGAAGCCTTTGAACTCTTCGGGCAACTGCTCGACGCGGTCAAGAACGACGTCACCAAAGTGCTGATGACGGTGCAGATTCAATCCGGCGAGCAGTTGGAGCAGGCCGCCGTCGACATGGAAACGCGCGGCGAAAGCATCGCCAACGTGACCTACAGCGCGCCGACCGAGACCGGTGAAGTTGAAACCGTGGTCGATCAACAGACTGTCAGGGCCGAGGTGCCACGTGTCGGGCGCAACGAGCCCTGTCCTTGCGGCAGCGGCAAGAAATACAAGCAGTGTCACGGAAAATTGGCGTGACAGATCGGGACTGAGCCATGGCTGTCAATTTATCCGCCCCCAAACCGTCCCAGCCCTATCCGATTGCCGGCGTGCGTCTGGGGGTCACCGAAGCCGGTGTGCGCAAGGCGGGTCGCAAAGACCTGACCGTGCTGCTGATAGAGCCCGGCGCGTCGGTGGCCGGGGTCTTCACGCAAAACCGGTTTTGCGCCGCGCCGGTGCAGCTCTGCCGGGAGCACCTCGCCCAAGGGGCGGCGGTACGTGCCATGCTGATCAATACCGGCAATGCCAATGCCGGCACCGGCGAGGACGGCCGCCGTAGAGCGCTTCGCAGCTGCATCGCGCTGGCCGAAAAGTTGAAGCTTTCAGCGCAGGAAATCCTGCCATTCTCGACCGGGGTCATCATGGAGCCGCTGCCGCTCGATCGCATCGAAGCCGGGCTGGATGCGGCGCTGGCCGATGCGAGGGAAGACAACTGGCTGCGTGCTGCCGAGGCGATCATGACCACCGACACGGTGGCCAAGGCCTTTGGCAAACAGTTGCTGCTTGATGGCACGCTGGTGAGCATCACCGGTATCAGCAAGGGCGCCGGCATGATACGGCCCAATATGGCGACCATGCTGGGCTTTCTGGCCACCGACGCCTGCATCAGCCCGGCTTTGCTGCAACAACTGGCCAGGGAACTGGCCGAAGCTTCCTTCAACCGCGTTACGGTCGATGGCGACACCTCCACCAACGATTCCTTCATGCTGATCGCCAGCAACAAGGCGCGCCACGCGCTGATTGAGACTCTGGACAGTGCGAATGGCCAGGCGCTCAAGGCAGGCTTGCTGGAAGTCGCACAGCAACTGGCACAGGCCATCGTGCGCGATGGCGAGGGCGCCACCAAGTTCATCCGGATCGAGGTCGAGGGCGGAAAGACGGAAGCGGAGTGCCGCCAGGTCGCTTACGCGATCGCCCACTCGCCCCTGGTCAAGACAGCCTTTTTCGCCAGTGACCCGAACCTGGGCCGTATCCTGGCGGCGGTGGGGTACGCCGGCATTGAAGACCTGGACCAACGCTGCATCGACCTGTATCTCGACGATGTGCAGGTCGCCTCCTGCGGTGGTCGGCATCCGAGCTATCTTGAAGAAGACGGCCAGCGCGTCATGCGTCAGAGCGAGATCACGGTGCGCGTGCTGCTGGGACGGGGTGCTGCGATGCAGACGGTCTGGACCTGCGACCTCAGCCATGACTACGTCAGCATCAACGCCGATTACCGCTCATGAACACCCAGTTCGAGCACTTGCTGGCGCGCGCCGAGCACCTGATTGACCGCATTGAGGCGGTCTTGCCGCAGGCCTTGACGGCACCGGACTGGAACGCCTCCGTGGCTTATCGCTATCGCAAGCGCAGCTCGGGCCATGGCGTGCTCGAGCCGGTGCGCCACGTTGCTGCCATGCGCTTGTCGGATCTGAAAGAAATCGAGCCGCAAAAGGAAAAGATCCGCCGCAACACAGCGCATTTTGTCGGCGGTCAACCGGCCAACAACGTGCTTTTGACCGGGGCCCGGGGTACCGGCAAGTCCTCCCTGATCAAAGCCTGTCTGAATGAATACGCAGCGCGTGGTTTGCGCCTGATCGAGGTCGACAAGGCCGATCTGACCGACTTGCCCGATATTGTGGATGTGGTCTCAGAGCGCAGCGAGAAATTCATCGTCTATTGCGATGACCTGAGCTTTGAGGATGGTGAGCCGGGTTACAAGGCGCTCAAGTCGATCCTTGACGGCTCGGTGGCGGCAACCACGGCCAACGTGCTGATCTACGCCACCAGCAACCGGCGCCATCTGCTGCCCGAGTACATGCAGGAGAACCTCAGCTATACGCACACGGCCGATGGTGAAGTTCATCCAGGCGAAGTGGTGGAAGAAAAAATCTCCCTGTCCGAGCGTTTTGGTCTGTGGGTCAGCTTTTACCCCTTCACGCAGGATGAATACCTGACGATCGTGGCCCAGTGGCTTTCGTCCTTTGGCGTGCTGGCGCCGGCGATTGAAGCAGCGCGAGCGGACGCGCTGATCTGGGCGCTGGAGCGGGGTTCGCGCAGTGGGCGTGTCGCCTACCAGTTTGCGCGCGACTACGCTGGCGGGCATTCGCAAACCCCATGACCGCGACGGTTCTGGTGGCAAACGCCGAATTGCCGCGCAGCGGTGGCGCCGATCGGGCAGCGATCGAGGTCGCGGTCGGTGTGCTGTTCCGGGCGGACGGTGCCTTTCTGTTGACCAGTCGCCCGCCAGGCAAGGTCTACCAGGACTACTGGGAGTTTCCTGGTGGCAAGTGCGAACCCGGGGAGACCGTGGAGCAGGCCCTGCGGCGTGAGTTGCAGGAGGAACTCGGTATCCTGATCGGCGAGGCTCTGCCCTGGCACTGCGCGACGGTGGACTATCCCCATGCGCTGGTGCGTCTGAACTTTCTCAAGGTCTACCAATGGAGCGGAGAACTGCAGATGCGTGAGGGGCAGTCCTGTTCCTGGCAGCAGCTACCGGTACAACTGACTCCCGTGTTGCCGGGGACGCTGCCGGTACTTCAGTGGCTGGCGGACGAGGGCGGCGCGTCCTCAAGTGGCTGATCTTCAGCGTTGCTGCTGATCGGCATACGAAAACTCTCACTGGCCCAGGCGCCCAGATCGACGTTCTTGCAGCGCGCGCTGCAAAAAGGTCGAAACGGGTTGGAAATTGCGTAAACACTGTCGCCGCCGCAACTCGGGCAAGAGACTGTTTTTGGGGCCGAGGTCATGCGCACAAGGTCAGTTCAAAGGCGGTGTCTTCCTGGCTGGCGTGCAGTTTGTCATCATCACCGTGGCGCATCAGGCGAATCGACACCATCAGGCGATTGCCACTGATCTCCGGGATCAATTCCAGCGCCGGATCCAGCGTCATGCGCAAGAGCTGAAAGGTCTTGCCCTGCGGCAGGTTCTGCTGGAACTGACCACCGGTCGCCATCACTTTTTGCGCCGTGCTGGAGCCACGCAGCACCTTGAGCAGAAGATAAATCGCTTCGGCCAGCGGCGTCAGTGTGCCGGCCCAGCGTTCCAGATCGGCTCTGCGCCGGGCGGCGTCGTGCTGCTGCCAGGCGTAGTAGGCCGGCAGGTCGAAGGCGCAGGTGCCCCCCGGAATGCCAACCCGACTGCGGATGCTCATCAGCCAGTCGTTTTCTGTCAGTGACTGCCCGGCTTTTCCCGGCACACTGGTCAGGGCTGCAAAACAGCGATCCACCTGATTGAACACCTTGTCCAGAACATCTGGTGCAATCGCCGGATTGTCCCTGTAACCATCGAGCACGTGCCTTTGCTTGTCCAGGTCCTTGAGTACGTCGGACTTGAGGTCGGCACGCGCCCCCACATCCATCACTTCGAAGATCGTGGCCAGCGCAAAGTGGTGGTCCAGCGCAGATTCGCGCACGACAAATTCGCTCAAGCGAAGAAAGAGCTGTTCCAGTCGCAAGTAGGTGCGGATGCGCTCGTTAAAGGGGTATTCGTAAAGGATCACGCTGATTTCTATGCTGGTCAGGCTTCGCTGTTACCCGGATGATAGCCCGAAGCGGGCCGAAATTTGCTGCAACTCGACCGCCAGCTCATCAAGCGACAGACCGACGTTGAAGATGACGCTGTCTGCTGCCTCCAGGCGCAGTCTGCGGCTGGCCTGGGAGGCAATGATTTTTTCAACTTCTGCTCGCGACAGCTGGTTGCGCGCCATGACCCGGTCGATCTGTTTTTCGGTCGTGCAATCGACTACCAGCACATGATCGAGATCGCCTCGCCAGTGGGCCGATTCGACCAGCAGCGGGACGTCGAAGACGATGCAGGGGTAGGCCTGTTCGGCAAGAAGCGCCGCCTGGCGCCGGCTTTCCTGCCCCACCAGCGGATGGATGATGGCCTCCAGTCTGATCCGTGCGCTGGCGTCCGTGTGCACCAGCTGGCGCATGCGGTCGCGCGCCAGCGCTCCGCTGGCGTCAACAAAGTCCGAACCAAATGTGGCAGCAATGGCTGACATCGCCAGGCCCCCCGCAATGGTCAGCTGGCGCGAGATGGCATCTGCGTCGACCAGGCCCGCACCGAGCCCGACCAGCAAACCGGCAACCGTGCTTTTGCCGCTGCCAATGCCGCCGGTCAGTCCGAGCCGCACAGGAGCTGGCACGATTCAGAGTCCGATCCAACGCAGCAGTGTGGCCGGTCCGAAAACCATGACCGCCAGACCGGCGCCAGCCAGAAAGGGACCAAAGGGCAGGTAGCCACCCTCGCGCAGACCGCTGGAAAATTTCATCGCAATGCCGATGACAGCACCGATGACCGAGGACATCAGGATGATGGGTACCAGCGCCTGCCAGCCAAACCAGGCTCCGAGCGCGGCATAGAGCTTGAAATCACCAAAACCCATGCCCTCCTTGCCGGTGATCAGCTTGAAGACCCAATAGATCAGCCACAAGGAAAGATAGCCGACAACGGCGCCCCAGAAAGCAGACGCCAGCGGGACGCTGGTCCACTGCAGTGCTGCGGCGATCAGCCCGGCCCAGAGCAGCGGCAGCGTCATGGCATCGGGCAGCAGCGTGGTATCCCAGTCGATCAAGGCCAGTGCCAGCAGGGTCGCGGAAAAAGCACTCCAGAGCAGTGCCGTCGGGCTGGCGCCCCATTTCCAGGCACAACAGGAAAACAGGACGGCGGTGCTCAGTTCCACCAGCGGATAGCGCAGGCTGATGGCGGCCTTGCAGGCTGAACATTTACCGCCCAGGCGGAGATAACTCAGGACGGGAATATTCTCATGCCAGCTTATGGCGTGGCCGCAATGGGGACAGCGAGAGCCGGGTTGCATCAGGTTCAAACGCGCTGGTGCTGGCAGCGGCAAGCCATTCTGTTCGGCGCACTCCGCCTTCCACTGCGCCTCCAGCATGATCGGCAGGCGGTGGATCACGACATTGAGAAAACTGCCAATCAGCAGTCCCAGGACGCCAAACAGGGCGGCGTCCATCCCGCTTGAGATCAGCATCAGACCACCTGACCCAGTTTGAAAATGGGCAGGTACATGGCGACCACAATGCCGCCAATCAGGGTACCCAGAATGACAATGATGATGGGCTCCATCAAGCTCGAAATGCCGGCCACCATGTCGTCGACTTCGGCCTCATAAAAATCAGCTGCCTTGCCCAGCATGTGATCGATCGAGCCGGACTCTTCTCCAATCGCGCACATCTGCAGCACCATGGAGGGAAACAGGCCCGCATTGCCCATGGCGACGGTCAGGGCGGTGCCGGTGGAAACCTCCTGCTGGATTTTCTTGGTAGCGTTCAGATAGACCGAATTGCCGGCCGCACCACCAACAGAGTCCAGTGCCTCCACCAGCGGCACGCCGGCCGCGAACATGGTGGACAGCGTGCGTGTCCAGCGCGCCACACAGGACTTGTCCACCAGCACACCGAAGATCGGCATCTTGAGCATGATGCGGTCCATCACGTTCTGCATTTGTTCGTTGCGTCGCCAGGCTTGCATG
The DNA here is from genome assembly GCA_007280205.1 of Comamonadaceae bacterium. Classification (GTDB taxonomy): domain Bacteria; phylum Pseudomonadota; class Gammaproteobacteria; order Burkholderiales; family Burkholderiaceae_C; genus Rhodoferax. Next base: position 71,553 of record QYPX01000230.1, on the reverse strand, counting down.
AAAAAATAGAAACCACCGCCAATCGAGCCAAAAATCAGATACCAGTACTTGACGAATATTTCACTGATGGCGATCACCACCAGCGTCGGTGTTGGCAGGTCGGCACCGAAATTGGCGAACACTTCCTTGAACGCCGGCACCACAAAAATCATGATGACAGCGGTCACCACAAAAGCGACGATCAAGACCGAAATCGGGTACATCAGGGCCGACTTGATCTTGGATTTCATGGCCTCGGTCTTTTCCATGTAGACCGCCAGGCGTTCGAGCAACTGATCCAGGATACCCGCGGTCTCGCCAGCCTCGATCAGGTTGCAGTAGAGATTGTCAAAGTACAGGGGATACTTGCGAAAGGCCGTGCTCAGTGAGGTGCCGGTTTCGACGTCGGTGCGGATGTCGTTGAGCAGCTTGGTGACACTCGCGTTCGGGTTGCCACGGCCAACGATGTCAAAGGCCTGCAACAGTGGTACGCCGGCTTTCATCATGGTCGCGAGCTGGCGCGTGAAGATGGCCAGATCTTTCGGTTTGATGGCCTTGCCGGAGCGCATCTTGCGCTTCTTGATCTTGGTTGGTGTCACGCCCTGGCGGCGCAGCGCAGCCTGCACCTGGTGCACGCCACCAGCCCGCGTTTCGCCATGCACCGACTTGCCGTTGCGGTCCCGGCCTTCCCATTCAAAGACGTAGTCCTTGATGCCCTTGATCCTTGAAGTTACCATCGCGTCCTCTGGATTGCTGGTTTATTCGTTCGTCACAGCGAGCACTTCTTCCAGCGAAGTCAGACCCAGTTTAACTTTGTGCAAACCGGCTTGCCGCAGTGTGCGCACACCTTCGGTGGCTGCCTGTTGACCGATCTCCAGCGCATTGCCGTCACGCAGGATGATGCGCTGCATTGCCTCGCTGATCGGCATCACCTGGTAGATGCCGACACGCCCTTTGTAGCCTTTGGTGCAATGCTCGCAGCCGACCGGCCGGTAGGACACCCAGGGATCGTTGAGCTCGTTGTCCTGGTAGCCGGCATCGAGCAGGGTCTTGCGCGGAATATCGATGCGCGTCTTGCACTTCGGGCACAGGCGTCGCGCCAGACGTTGTGCGGTGATCAGAATCACGCTGGAGGCAATGTTGAAGGGGGCAATGCCCATGTTGCGCAGGCGTGCCAGTGTCGCCGGCGCGTCATTGGTATGCAGCGTGGACAGCAGAAGGTGCCCGGTCTGCGCCGCCTTGATCGAAATATCGGCGGTTTCCAGATCGCGAATTTCACCAACCATGATGATGTCCGGATCCTGTCGCAGAAATGATTTCAGCGCAACTGAAAGGGTCAAACCAGCCTTGTCATTGATATTGACCTGATTGATGCCGGGCAGGTTGATTTCGCACGGGTCTTCAGCGGTTGCGATGTTCAGGCCCGGTTTGTTCAGCAGGTTCAGACAGGTATACAGCGAAACCGTCTTGCCCGAACCGGTTGGGCCGGTCACCAGGATCATGCCGTAGGGCCGTTCGATGGCGCGCAGCAGTCTTTCCTTTTCCTCTGGCTCGTAACCCAGGGCGTCGATGCCCATCTTGGCGATGCTGGGGTCAAGAATGCGGATCACGATTTTTTCGCCAAACATGGTTGGCAGGGTGCTGACCCGAAAGTCGATGATGCGGTCGGGACCGACCTTGAGCTTCATCTTGCCATCCTGCGGTATCCGCTTTTCCGAGATATCCATGCGCGAGATGACCTTGATGCGCGATGCCAGTTTGTCCTTGATGACGACCGGCGGTGCAGCGATTTCGTGCAGTTCCCCGTCAATGCGAAAGCGCACCCGGTAATGGTGCTCATAGGGTTCGAAATGCAAATCGGATGCGTGCAGGTTGTAGGCATCGAGCAGCATCTTTTGCAGGAACCTGACGACCGGGGCGTCTTCGATTTCAGCAGCAGAGTTGTCGTCAATGTCGGTCAACTCGGCCGAGCCTGATTCATCAAACTCAAACTCGTCACCGATGATGCTCTCCATCGTTTCCGCCGCAGAGGCGGCGCTGCTCGATACCAGAGCCAGCAGCTTGTCGTATTCGGCCAGCACCCAGTCAACGCGCAACTGGGTGGCAAACTTGATCTTTTCGATCGCCTCGCTGTCCGAAGGATCTGCGGTGGCGACGATCAGCCGGTTGTGGCGTTTACCCAGAACCAGGACCCGGTAATCGAGGCAAATCCTGGGGTCCAGCAGTCCCTTGGGCAGACGCTGAGCGTCAATCTCGCTCAAATCAACCAGGGGTGTCGAGAAGGCGGCCGACAGGGTGTGCGCCAGATCAACCGCAGACACCACGCCAGAGCCGGTGAGCTCCGCGATGAAACTGGTTCGCGCGCCTTGTGCCTTGCGGTAGATGCCCTCAGCCTTCTGCTGCCCAATCTTGCCGGCCAGTACCAGCGCGCGGCCCAGCCCCGGCAGGACGGTGCTGGAAGTTATGGAAAGAGAGAGATCGACGGCGGCCACAGGGTGGAATGTACTACGACAAATCGGGGAACTGCCTGATTATCGTCAGTTGACGCTGTGGGACAGCAAGAGGCAGCTGTCTGATAATGCCCCTCTTGTGCAGTAACGAGAGTAGCCTATGAATGCGCCTGACAAGTTGGCTCAGCCCGACATCACCCTCGCCGATAAATACCAGGTCAAGGAGGGCTGGGTCTTTCTGGCCGGCACGCAGGCGCTGGTGCGTCTGCCGATCCAGCAGCGTTTGCGGGACGAGGCCGAGGGCAAGAAGACCGGCGGCTATGTCTCGGGCTACCGTGGCTCGCCGCTGGGTCGCTACGACATGGACCTGTGGCAGGCCGAAGCGGTTCTGAAACAGAACAACATCGTCTTTCGAGCGGCCGTCAACGAAGACCTGGCAGCCACCGCGATCTGGGGCTCGCAGCACGTAGGCAGATTTCCGGGCGCCCGGGTCGACGGCGTTTTTGGCATCTGGTACGGCAAGGGTCCGGGCGTCGACCGCAGCGGCGACGTGCTGCGTCATGCCAACAGCGCAGGTACCAGCGCGCTGGGTGGTGTGCTGGCGCTGGCGGGTGACGACCACGGCGCCAAGTCTTCCACCATCACCAATTTCTCTGACCAGATCTTCATCGCCGCCGGGCTGCCGGTGCTCTACCCGTCCAACACCCAGGAACTGCTGGACTTCGGTCTGCACGGCATCGCCATGTCACGTTTTTCCGGATGCTGGGTCGGCATGAAGGTGGTGACCGACGTGGTCGAAGGCGGCGGCACGATTTACGTTGGGCCGGATTCACCGAAGATTGTGCTGCCCGAAGTGCCCTCCTTGCCGGTGGGCACACCCATGGGCGCACCCAGCCTCTCCATCCGCCCCTTCGATACTGCCTTGATGGCCGAAGAGCGGCTTTACAACCACAAGCTCTACGCGGCAGTGGCCTATGCCCGCGCCAATCGCTTGAACCTCATCAGCAGCGAGACGGCAAGGCCGCGGCTGGCCATTGTGTCGGCCGGCAAGGCCTACCAGGACGTGCGCCAGGCCGTGGTGGAACTGGGCTGGTCGGCAGAGCGACTCGATGAGATGGGCATCCGCATCGCCAAGGTTGGCATGACATGGCCACTGGACCCTGAGTTTGTGCGCACGCTGGCACAGGGCGTGGACGCGATTCTGGTGGTGGAAGAAAAACGTCCGCTGCTCGAAGAACAGATCAAGTCCATTCTGTACGACCTGAATCTGCCGAACAAACCCAAGGTGATTGGCAAGGCGCTGGGCACACCAACTTACGGCCTGGAGCGCGCAGTGCGCGCGTTTCCGAACAACGCTGAGATCTCGCCGCTGATCGTCGCCAAGGTGCTGCTCGATGTCATGCTGATGCTGCAGCCCGATTGCGGCCTGCAAGCCATCAGTCTGCCGGGGCCGAAGGTGCCGGGGCCGGGTTCGGCGCAGCGCAACGCGAGTTTCTGCTCCGGCTGTCCGCACAACCGCTCCACCAAGGTGATTGAGGGCTCAAGAGCGCTGGCCGGCATTGGCTGCCACACGATTGCCATGCTGAACAATCCGCGCACGACAGGCACGGTGTCCCACATGGGCGGCGAAGGCGCGATGTGGCTGGGTCAGCAACCCTTTACCGACGAGCCTCATGTGTTCGCCAACATGGGCGACGGCACCTTCTTCCACTCCGGTTTTCTGGCCATCCGCCAGGCGGTTGCGGCCAAGGTGCCGATGACCTACAAGTTGCTGGTCAACGGCTTTGTCTCGATGACCGGTGGCCAGCCGGTGGACGGCGATCTGACGGTGCCGCAAACCATTCGCGAACTGCTGGCCGAGGGTGTCAGCGAGGTGGTGCTGGTCAGTGACGAGCCCGAGAAATACGCCAATGCCAATTTGCCCGCCGAGGTCAAGGTGCATCACCGCGACGACATGGAGATGGTGCAGCGCCGGCTGCGCGAGCAAAAAGGCGTGACGGTGCTGGTCTACGAGCAACCCTGCGCCACCGAGCGTCGCAGGCTGCGCAAGCGCGGCAAATGGGCCGATCCGGCCAAGCGCAGCTTCATCAACGCCGCGGTCTGTGAAGGCTGTGGCGACTGCGGCACGGTTTCCAACTGCCTGTCGATCGAGCCGCTGGAGACCCCACTGGGGCGCAAGCGCCAGATCAACCAGAACAGTTGCAATAAGGACTTCACCTGCGTCGAAGGCTTTTGCCCCAGCTTTGTCAGCGTGCACGGCGGTGCGTTGCGCAAACCGGCCAAAGTCAGCAGCCAGGCCAGCGCCGCGCTGCCCGAGCCGGCCTTGCCGGTCTTTGAGCGGCCGACGCGCAGCTTCAGTGTGCTGGTGGGCGGCATTGGCGGCACGGGCGTTGTCACCATCGGCCAGTTGCTGGGCATGGCGGCGCACATCGACGGCCTGGCCTGTTCGATTCTGGACGTGACCGGCCTGTCGCAAAAATATGGCGCTGTGCTCTCGCATGTGCACATGGCGCCCGACGCCGGGCAATTGCACGCCACCCGCATTGCACCGGGCGAGGCCGATACCGTGATCGGCTGCGACCTGATCGTGACGGCGGGCGACGAGGCGCTGTCGCGCATGCGCTCTGGGCGCACCCGGGCCGTGGTCTGCACCGACGTGACCCCGACATCCGAATTCGCCCGCAACGCCGACTGGAGCGTGGACGCCGATGCCATGCTGAAGACCATCAGAAGTGTCTGCGGCGAGCACTTCTTTGCCGCCAACGGCCTTGAAATCGCGCGCGCCCTGATGGGCGACAGCGTGGCGTCCAATATGTTCATGCTTGGCGCCGCCTGGCAGCGCGGCTGGGTGCCGGTTTCACTCGATGCACTGAACAAGGCGATCGAACTCAACGCGGTGCAGATCGAATTCAACAAGGCTGCTTTTCTCTGGGGTCGGCGCGCCGCCACCGACCTGGCGGCGGTGCAGAAAGTGGCGACGCCCGCCAACGTCATCAAGTTTGTGCCACGCACGAACGAGTCGCTGACCGAACTGATGCAGCGCCATCAGGCCTTCCTGACGGATTACGAAAACGCCGCGTATGCCACGCGCTACCGGACTCTGGTGGATCGGGTTGCCAAGGTGGACCTGCAACTCGGTGGCAAGGAACGGCTCGTCAAGGCCGTGGCGCAGAGTTACTTCAAGCTGCTGGCGACCAAGAACGAGTGGGAAGTGGCGCGGCTGTACACATCGGACGCGTTCCGCCAGCAACTCGAAAGCACCTTCGAGGGCGACTACCAGTTGCACTTTCACTTCGGTGCCTGGCCGTTTGGCAAGGTGGACAAGGACACCGGCAAGGTCAAGAAGGCTGAACTCGGTCCTTGGGTCATGACGGCCTTCAAGGCGATGAATGCGCTGCGCGGCCTGCGTGGCAGTTGGCTGGACCCGTTTCGCAACAGCACCGAGCGCCAGCTCGATGCGCGCCTGCTGGCCGACTATGAACAGGAGATCAACGCCTTGCTCAAGTCACCACAGGCGCAGTCACTCGACAGTCTTGTTGCGCTGGCGGCCCTGCCGCAGAAAATTCGCGGCTATGGTCATGTGCGTGAGACCTCAGCCGCTGCGGCCGCCAAGGAGCGCGCGGGCCTGCTGGCTGTGGCCGCAGCGCCCATAGCCAAGCTGGCCTGAGCCACCCCTGCTTTGTCATTGCGGGCACCCGATCCGTCATTGCGAGGAGCGCAGCGACGCGGCAATCCATGCGGTCCGAAGTCATGGATCGCCGTGTCGCTGTCAGCCGCGTGGCTGACAGCGAGGGCCTGACGGCATCGCGATGACGGTGAAGAACCTTTCGGCGCTGCCGGGGCTGCTGCTGTGCGGCGTGATTGCGCTGGCGGCCACTTTTGTCTCGGAGCACTACGGTGGCCCGCAACTTCTGTACGCCTTGCTGATCGGGTTGGCGTTTCATTTTCTTTCGCGCGATCCAAAAATCAGCGTCGGTCTGGATTTTTGCAGCAAGACCGTGCTGCGTGCTGGTGTGGCACTGCTGGGCGGCAAACGACAGCAGCCACTGAGCCCGCACAAAATTGTCTCCAGCATTTCCTGGTGATGGCCCCGAACCGAGCTACATCAAGGTAAACTTTTCTGTCGATTCGTTGTAGCGTACCAATGCGTACCACAGCAATAGCAACCCTGCCGAGATCAAAAAGGCAGTCCCCCAACTCGAGAACATGTCAGGCATATAGGCCTGAAACCCGATCTGGGTTCGCTCAAATGCATCCGTGTTGTCTTCGTCGATAGAGGTCAGGTTGAATTTCTTGAACAGTGCGCTAGCAGTGGACCCCACCCAGGCAAAGAAGAACATGCTGACCCACAGCTTGATGTGCCCCTCGCCCATGCGCCAAAGCGAACCAGACGCGCAACCACCGGCGAAAATCATGCCGATACCAAAGAAGATGCCTCCCAGCAAAGAGCCGGCCCAGAACGTAGCCGGAATCGCAATATAGGGGTCAATCACCTTCTTTTGAAACAGCAAGGCAGCAAGCGGCAGACCGATGGCCAAGGCCAGAATAAGCGCTTTGGTCATCTCGCCCTCGCCGGTTACAAAGGGCTCACGAAAAGCCCTTGAAAAACATAAACGCGAGCGATGCATGATGAAACCGATGGCAAAACCGGCCAGCACAATGGGCGCGCGATAAACCAGCGGCGCACTGCCGGAGTAAAGCCACAGCAGTGTCCAGAGCAGCGCCCCGAGCGCCACCACGGAACCGATCAGAGGATAAACGGCGATCAGACTTTGGGGCACCTGCAGCACAGCAGGCGCACGCGTTCCCCATTCGATATTTTCCAATGTCCAGAGCAACAGTTTGAAGCCGATGGCCGCACCTGCGATCAGGCCAAGCCACATCGCCCAACCAGCTGGCGAGGCATGCAGCACCGGGTTGAAGAACCCCCCCGTGGTACATCCTCCCGCCAAGGACGCACCAATCCCCATCAGCGTCCCGCCCAACGCAGCCCAAATATATTCGAGTCGTGGCGCGCGACTCAAGGCGAACTGGCGCGACAGCATGGCAGCACAAAAAGCGCCAAGCACCAAATTGATGTTCATCAGCGACATGCTGTGTAACCAGACACTGCTCAGCTCTGGCGGCAAACCCAGCCAGGGGCCAAGCCCGATCAAATTATTAAACCGGTCGCCCCAGAATTTGACGCCACCAAACACACCCCAAACCATGCCATTGATCATTAGCCCCAGAATGACCAGAAGCAGCAGGACGGCACCCAAATAAGATGACCACTTCTTGACAAACAACTTGTCGCAGTCAGATTTGAAACCAGCGACCCATTTGGGACCGTTTGTTGTGCTCATTGTGCTTACTTGGGGCAAAGGTGGAACAGACGATCAGCGTCTTGGCTTACGTTGCTCAGGCCGCACCTGCGACACGAGTAGCCCATCTGCAGCATCAGCATGGAGTACAGCACCCTGTCCATCGACCAGGGGCTGCTCATAATCGATCCAGCCACGCACGCCAGTCTTGAGCGAAACCACTTTGCCAAATCCCATGCGCATCATCGCGTCGGCCGCCAATGCAGAACGCTTCCCGGTACGACAGATCACCACAATATCCTGTTCGCGCCCGGCGGCCAGGTCAGGCACAGTCTCGTCGTAATCCCACTCACAGGACTGTTCCAGCACGCCGCGCGGTACGTTGATCGCGCCACGCAAGTGCAACAGGGCAAACTCAGCCGGTTCGCGTACATCAAGCAAAATCGGCTGCCCGCCTTCTCCCAGCATTCGGCTCAAATCCCATGGCATGATTTCATTCACCCGGGAGAGCGCGTCAGTCACCAAATTGTCGTAGTTTTGCATCTTTAGTCTCTGTTTCGATGCACCACCAAATCCGTAATGGCGCATCCATCCTCAAGCCGCGCAGGGGAGGTTCCTGGTCATCCAAAACTCACTTTTTGACAAGCGGTACAAACTTAAAAAACAAGCCGAACATTAGAGCTGCACCGATGACCAAACAAAATACGGAATTCACTGGATCGTCTATGACCGATGCCGCACCGATGGCTAACAAGTAAGGCACCGCCGCCACTATGCTTCTTCCAAGTGGCACCCCCACGTTGCCGCCACATTCTGTGCAAATAGTCACCATGGCGGGCCCTAAGAATGCTCGGCGCAGCGTCGATATTCCATCTTTGTTGCAATGCGGACAGCTGTGCATAGCCATCAGCCGCCAGACCCTTGTACAGGGCAGGCATCACGTTGGTCATGCCTGGCGACCAGGAACCAGTAAAAACCGGTGACACCCAGCAAGCCCAGCCCAACCACCAGCATGCCGGTGATGGCACCGCCGCGAAAGGCCACGTCCAGCGCCTGGCTGATACCTTTGCTGGCCGCCTGAGCAGTGCGCACATTGGCGCGCACCGAGACGTTCATGCCGATGAAGCCGCAAGCGCCCGAGAGCACCGCACCAATCACAAAGCCGATGGCACTCAATTGATCAAGAAAGACGGCAATCAGAATAGCCAGCACCACTCCGACAACGGCAATGGTTTTGTATTGCCGCGCCAGGTAGGCGGCGGCACCGGTTTGAATGGCGGCTGCAATTTCCTGCAGCCGCGCGTTTCCTGCATCCTGCGAAAGAATCCAGCTGCGGGTCCAAAAGCCGTAAGCCACGGCAATGAGGCCACAGAAAAGTGCCAGCATGAGCACTGTGTTGTCTGTCATGAATATCGTCAGGTCGACATCTCGGTCAGGATGTTTTGCAGCCAGCTCCTGGCATAGATCGCCTCGGTCTCCGACAGATCGGGTGAGACCCCGCCTGAATTGGGCTGGGCCACGATCTGCCCCCCCTTGACGGTGTAAACCCCTGCCACACTCACCGCCTCCTTGGCGGAAAGGAAGCTGTAGCAAACGTTAATGCCCGACATCTCCATTGTTTCCTTACCGTTCATCAGTGCCACCACGTTGCTCGCGCAAATCTTGGCTTCCGAGTTGGCCGAGTAGGCCGACTTGGGCATGGCGCCGGCAATGCAGGCGTCACCGATAACATGGATGTTCTTCTGCAAAGTTGACTCAAAGGTAGTCCCGTTGACCGGGCACCATGCCTTGTCCGGACCGATCAGACCTGTTGCACGGGCGATTTGGCCGGCGCGCTGCGGTGGAATGACATTGACCACATCGCCCTTGACCTCTTCCATGCCCTCGATAAAGACCGAACGGCTTTTCACGTTGACAGCCGTCACCTTCTGGGCGGCGCGGTACTGGATGATGCCCTCGTAATGCTTCTTCCAGCCCTTGCGAAACAAGCCGGCTTTGGAGGCGATGTCGGGGTTGGCATCGAGCACGACGATCTTGGACTTCGGTTTGTGCTGCTTCAGGTACATGGCGATCATGCTGGTGCGCTCATAGGGGCCGGGCGGGCAGCGAAACGGCGCCAGCGGCACCGTCAGTACGACCGTGCCGCCATTGGGCATGTCCACAAGCTGCTTGCGCAACAACAAGGTCTGCGGGCCGGCCTTCCAGGCGTGCGGCATGATTTGTGGCGTCGTCGCCAGATCGTAGCCTTCAAGCTCCTCGGCCCGAAAGTCGACACCTGGGGACAACACCAGACGATCGTAGTCGATCACGGTGCCACCCGAAACGGTGACGGTCTTCTTGGCCGGATCAATCGCCGTGACGCTGTCGTAAATCATTTTGATGCCGTGCTTGGCGGCCAGCGTGTCGTAGCCGATCGTCAGGGTTGACAGATCCGACATCAATCCGCCAATGTAGAGGTTGCTGAACGGGCACCCGATAAACTGTCGATTCTGCTCGATCAACACCACTTCAATCGACTTGTCCTGCATGCGGATGTATTTGGCTGCAACGCTGCCGCCGAAGCCGCCTCCCACCACCACGACCCGGCGCCCGGCGCTTTTGTCCAATCCGGTCCCGGGCGCTGCGCACGCGGCAAGGGAGGCGCCAACGCCGCCGACGCCGATCAACTTGAGAAAATTTCTGCGATCAGTTGTCATGTTCATTCCTCTGTTATTTGACGTTGGCATAGAAATGCAGCAACGACTCAATGTCATCGGCCGACAGGGGCTTCACCTTTTCTGCCATTTCGTCGGGCATCTTGCGCGTGCCTTGCATGTACATCGCCATCTGCATTTGCAGATAGGGCAACCACTGGCCAGCCATGGCGGGTGTATCGGCCTTGCCTTCTTTACCGTCCTCGATATGACAACGCGCGCAGCTCGACTCCTGCAGGCTGGCCCCCTTAGCCACCCGTTTTGGGTCCACAGTTTGCTGTGTCATATGCAATTTCTGTCCGGCATAGAAGCCGCCCATGGCCGCAAAATCAGCGTCGGTGTACCCTTTGGCCAGGCGACCCATGACGGTGGAAGGGCGTTCACCACTCTTGAACTTCTTCATGGCGTCGACGATGGCCTCTTTTGATTGGCCAGCCAGACTCGGCATTGTCAGACCGGCGCTGGCGCCCAGCGTTCCGTGACAACCGGCACAGGCGTTGGTTAACATAGCCGCACTCGGCGGCAGTGCGGCCGCGGTCGCACAAACTGCCAGGGCGCTGGTCGCAAGCGCCAGCTGCGCCGAGCGCTCAATCCATCTTTTCTTTTCCATTGATGTCTCCTTCTTGTGAATGGTCAATAAGTCTTCCGCGCAAAAGAGTTGCTGGCTATTGTTTGACGACGCTGATGTAGTTCTTCACGTCCGGCATCGCCTTGTCCAGGCCAAACTGGTAGCCCAGGGAAACGTAATGAAAACGCGCGTTGCTGTAGTCCTCATGCAATGCAATGCCAAAGTTGTAAACCTTGCCCGCCGCAATCGTGTGGTCACCCTTGCCCAGTCCAGCCAGGCTACGCTCGAAGGTGACTACCCACTTATTTCCTTCTTTCTTGCCGTCGGCCTTGATCAGGGACTTGCCGCCCTCCATCTCACGACCCTCTGCGACGTAGCCATCGGCCGGTTTTTCACCTTTACCGCTGCGGTACTGGATCAGGTCCATGAATTTTCCGCTGGCCAGGTCGGCGCCCTTGATGTACTTGGTCTTTTTGTCGTCTTTCGCGTCCTTCATGCTGCGCAAATCGTTATGACAAGTCTCCCAGCAGCCGTTCAGGACCGAACCTTCGACGGTCCCGCCACCGTCAAACATCATGGTGAGTTTGACTTCGTTCTTGGGGTCGAGCTTCTTGTCGCTTGCTTGTGCCAGCGTCCAATCAAAACGAAAGTAAATCCGCTCGGCGTCGTACGCGGTCTGAAACATCACCGGCGTGAAACCGACCTTGCCTTTGGGCGGACTGGGATCGATCACCTTTTTGGAGATGCCGACCGGCTGACCCTTGACGATCTTGTCCCCGATCTCGTTGGCGTCCCCCTCATGGCACTTGGCGCAACTGCGTTTTTTGTCAACGATGTCAGGCACGGCCGAATGGTCGGGTTTGGTCATCGCCCATTCAAGCGAGGCCTGCCCTGGATAAAACAGGTTGATCTTGCGCACCGGAACTTTGCTCCAGTCGGGCGCTGCACAGACAGTACCCGCCAGCGTCAGCATCAATACGACAGCCATTTTCTTCATCGTTCTGGTCCTCGGTTGGTTCAACATTCCGTCAGGGTTTCTTTGCCGCTGCTGCCGCTGCTGCCGCCGCCGCCTCTTCCTGCTCCAGCAACTGGTGAACAGGCTTATGAGCAATGCCCTTGTGACATTCGATACAGGTCTTTCCGTCCTCCACCGCGCCCTCGTGCTTGACCACCGAACGATCCTTCTGCTTGGCCGGGTCCATGGTTGCGTAGTGGTGACAATTGCGGCACTCCTGTGAATCAGACTCCTTCATCTTGGCCCAGACACGCTTGGCCATGGTCAGACGGTGGGCCTCGTATTTCTCCGGCGTGTCCACCACACCGGTCATCTTTCCGATCACATCACGCGCTGCAAGTATTTTCATCGTCAGCTTGCGGGCATAGTCGCCCGGGTGCTTGCTGCTGGCCACATGACAGTCAGCGCACGAGACAGTGGTGCCGCTGCGGTTCTTGTAGTGCACTGTCTTTTTTAATTCTTCATCCGGGATCGTCATTTCGTGGCAGGAGGTGCAGAACTCTGTCCGGTTGGAGTACTCCATGGCGGTGTTGAGCCCGCCCCAGACCAGGATGCCACAGATTGAACCGGCGGTCAGTGCGAGCAGCAGTGAATACTTTGGCGGACGCATCAACCAACCGCTGACGCCACCCCTTGGATAGCGGGACTTCTTGGAAGCAGTCTTGCCGTCGTCTTTCATCGTTCGGTCCGTTATGTCTGATTTTGAAGCAGAGGCCTTATCGCGGGGGCCAGACGCTAGGCGCGCGCGATCTGGTACTTCATGGTTGCCACAGCACCGCTGATGATTCCAAACAGGGCGATAAAGGAACCCAGCGACAACGTTGAAATACCGGACAATCCCTGGCCAACGGTGCACCCCATGGCGGTGACCCCACCGAAGCCCATCAGCACGGCACCCAGAAGTTGAACGCGCAGATCGTCGAAGGAGGCGAAGCCCTCACCCTTCCAGCGAAAGTTGCCGGAAGCCAGCGCATACACCCAGGAGCCCAGTCCGACGCCAACAGCGGTGGCAATGCCGAACGTCAATTTGAGCGACTTGTCGGTCCACAGCATCAGCAATTCGAGGCCGTACGCGGTGGGCGCAACAAAACTGAGCGCCTCCAGCGTTCGGGTATTGGTGGCGAAATAGACGGTCTCCAGAGTGTCAGGGTTTTCACCATAGCCGATGTGCCCCGTCAAGTACCACGCAGCCACCACCAGCAACCCCAACACAGCAGCGCCCAAAGCAGGCGTTACGTTGCTGCGAAAGCGTGCATCCTTGAAGATGAACAGCAACAGTCCAAGTCCAAACACGCCGGCACAGACCAGCAAGGCAGCGCCGTTTGACAAGCCGGAAACCTTGCTCAGCAAGCCAGGCAAGCTTTGATTGGCCAAGCCCAGCGCAGTCAGATCGAGACTCACCGGATCAAGGTAGGAGGCGCGCCACTGGGCAAACAAACCCTTCATCGTCATGTAGGCCGCAATCGCCGTAATGATCAGCACCACCAGGGAGCGCAAATTGCCGCCCCCGACGCGAATCAGATTTTTGTTGACACAGCCACCGGCCAGCGTCATGCCAATGCCAAAAAGGATTCCACCGAGTAGCAGTGATAACCAGGGCAAGGTGGTACGTTGGTAAACCGACTTGCTCAAATCGATCAAGCCAGAGTAATGAAGCAGAGTGGTTCCGATCAGCGCCACCGCAATGACCAGTAACCACAGGCGCATGCGGCCCCAATGTTCCATGTTGACGACGTCCGAAATCGCGCCCATGGTGCAGAAGTTGATCTTGTTGGCTATTGCGCCAAACATCAAGCCCAAGGCCAGGCCGCCCCAAATCACCACCGTCGCCAGATTGATTGTGCCGTCCATACAAAATACTTTGATTTGGGCCTCAGCCGACAGTGGAGTAGCGCTGTCACATGTGTGCAAGGGACCCGGGCCCGCAGCGTAGCTTGCACGTGGCGATTCTTGAATGTGAGCGAGCTTGACGTCTAGTATCCCGAGGGATGAGTTTTAGTAACCCGTACGGGTAATAGGGTTTTCACAGATGCAAACTCGGCCAGAGAAGGCACAAAATCAGTGAATATCCAATGGCCACCCAAGGCTTGGCGCAGTTCACTTTCCCTTTTGAGGAGGCACAGATATATGAATACACGTCGCGAGACGCTCAGGCAAAGCGCCGTGGTAGCGGGGTTGCTGTGCGCAACCGGCCTGTTTCCGCAATACGCCATGGCTGCGTTTAACACGAGTGCGTTTGATGCCAAGAACCTGGCCGACGCTTTCAAGGCCCTGGGCGTCGCAACCCCGGTCGAGAGCCCGGGATTAACCCTTCAAGCGCCCGACATCGCGGAGAATGGGGCTGTGGTGCCGGTGGGTGCGACAAGCACTTTGGCCGGCGTCAAGAAAATACTTTTTCTGGTCGAAAAGAACCCTACGGTGCTGATCGCCGTGTTCAATCTGAGTGACAGTTTGGACGCCGCCGTTACGACCAGAACCAAGATGGCTGAGTCTTCCAATGTCTACGCCGTCGCTGTCATGAACGATGGCAAAGTGCTGTACACCAAGAAAGAGGTGAAGGTGACACTGGGCGGTTGTGGTGGGTAGTCACTCACGTCCCAGACGCGTGGTTTCTTTCGACTTTCAGGAGACATAAGCATGGCAGATCCGATGCGCATACGCGCCCAGGCCGTCGCTGGCAACGCGACGGTACGTGTATTGATGAGTCACGAAATGGAGACCGGCCAGCGCCGCGATGCCGCCGGCAAAATCATACCGGCATGGCACATCACCGAAGTCAGTGCCACGCACAACGGCAAGCAAGTGCTGAGCGCAGAGTGGGGTACCGGCATCGCCAAGAATCCGTTCCTGCAGTTCAACATCAAGGGCGCCAAGGTTGGCGACAAGATCAGCATTGCATGGAAAGACAACCGGGGCGACAGCCGCACAGACGAAGCGACGGTTGTCTGAATTGTTGGTTTCGATGATGACACAGGAGTGTTGCTGCCTCCTGCATCATTGCGTTTGACTTCATAGCAACGACATGAGGTGCCCATGAGGACGACAAGAATACTGATTGCGGCTGTTTTTGCCAGTGCGGCGGCGGCCGTCTGGGCACAGAAATCAACCGCCGATGGCATTGCCGAGTACCGCGCCATGCTGGCCGACGGCAACCCCGCAGAGTTGTTTGAGGCCAAGGGCGAAGACCTCTGGAAGCAAAAGCGCGGCCCCAAGAATCAAACCCTTGAAAAGTGCGACCTGGGCAAAGGTCCCGGTATCGTCAGGGGTGTTTTCGTCGAACTCCCGCGCTATTTTTCGGACACCCGGCGGGTACAGGATATGGAATCGCGGCTGTTGACTTGCATGGAGACCTTACAAGGTTTTGATGCGGCAGAAATTGCCAAGACCCCGTTTGGTCAAGGCGAGCAAAACAGTGTGACGGCACTGGCAGCCTGGCTATCGGCTGAATCGCGCGGTATGAAATTCAATCTGCCCCAGGACCATCTGCAGGAGAAAATCATGTACGAGGTGGGTAAGCGGCTGTTCTTCGCCCGCGGTGGCAGCCACGATTTTGCCTGCGCCTCATGCCATGGTGCAGACGGCAAGCGCATTCGTCTGCAGGATCTGCCTAACCTGACGATGAACCCGGGCGCGGGCAACGGCTTTGGCGCCTGGCCTGCTTACCGCGTCTCCAATGGGCAAATGTGGGGCATGCAGTTGCGTCTGAATGACTGCTTCCGACAGCAGCGCTTTCCGTATCCTGCGTTCGGCAGCGATGCGACCATCGCACTCGGTGTCTACATGGGTGTGAACAGCAAGGACGGCGAGTCCATAGCCCCGGCGCTCAAGCGTTAAGGTATCAACATCATGAATAAAGTCATCAAAACCCTGATGCACGCCCTTGCCGTTTTTTTGGTCGGTTGTGCCGTCCTACCCTCGGGCGCTGAGCTTGACAAAATTACAACTGACATCATCAAGTCGTCTTTTCGCGACCAGGGGCAGGCCAAACTGGACCGGCTGGTTCAGGACGACGCGAATCGCGAATGCAGTGCGGCTGATGTAGCAGGCAAGCCCATCGATCCGAATGTGGCCCTGGCGATAGAAGCCGCCAACCTCAAGACAATCAACTGGCCCTCCGATGGGAGATTTCTGGGCGACTGGAAAGAAGGCGAAAAGATTGCCCAAAGTGGCGCAGGCATGACATGGACTGACAAAGCCGGTTCCACCAACGGCGGTAATTGCTACAACTGCCACCAGATAGCCATCAAGGAGATCTCCTTCGGCACCATCGGACCGAGCCTGTACAACTACGGCAAGATTCGCGGTGTCACAACGGACCCAAGCAGTGCGGCGTCCAAGGCCATCGTGGAATACACGTGGGGCAAGATCTGGAATACCAGGGCTTACAACGCCTGCTCCAATATGCCCAGAGCTGGGCACAAAGGATTTCTGACCGAGCAGCAGATCAAACACATAATGGCCCTGCTGCTCGATCCGACGTCGCCGGTGAATCAGTGAACCTCACCAAACGCGAATTCTTTCAGGTGCTGGGCGCTGGCACCATGGCCGGTATGGGCCTGAGCAGGTATGCAGAAGCTGACGCCGCCGCGGCCGGCAACGGTCTGTACGACATCCCCAGGTTCGGCAACGTGTCTTTCCTGCACATGACCGATTGCCATGCACAGCTCAATCCGATTTATTTTCGCGAACCCAGCGTGAATATGGGCTTGGGCAACATGAAGGGCCAGTTGCCCCATTTGGTGGGACAACACCTGCTCAAAGTAGCCAAGGTGCGCCCCAGTGGCGCCGAGGCACACGCCTTAACTTATCTGGACTTTGAGAAGGCCACTCGGCGTTACGGCAGAGTCGGCGGCTTTGCCCATTTGGCCACGCTCGTCAAGCGCTTGAAGGCGAGCCGCCCCGGGGCACTGTTGCTGGACGGTGGCGACACCTGGCAAGGTTCGGGCACGGCGCTATGGACCCAGGGGCAGGACATGGTCGACGCCTGCAAACTGCTTGGCGTGGACGTCATGACCGGACACTGGGAATTCACGCTGGGCATGCAACGTGTGAAGGAAATCATTGGAAAAGACTTTGCCGACAAGGTCGATTTCGTGGCCCAGAACGTCAAGACGAACGACTTTGGCGATCCGGTGTTCAAGCCCTATGTGCTGCGCGAAATCAACGGTGTGCCCTGCGCGATCATCGGCCAGGCCTTCCCTTACACACCCATCGCCAATCCACGCTACATGATGGCAGACTGGGCCTTCGGCATCCAGGAAGAGAACATGCAGGCGATGGTGATCGAGGCCAGGGCAAAAGGAGCACAGGTGGTGGTGCTGCTCAGCCACAACGGCATGGATGTCGACCTGAAGCTGGCTGGTCGCGTCAGCGGCATCGATGCCATCCTGGGGGGGCACACGCACGACGGCATGCCGGTTGCCGCACTGGTAGGCAACAAGGGCGGCAAAACCATCGTCACCAACGCCGGTTCCAACGGCAAATTCCTGGGTCTGCTGGACTTTGACGTCAAGGACAACAGGGTGACGGACTTCCGCTACAAACTGTTGCCGGTGTTTGCCAACATGCTGCCGGCCGACCCCGAGATGGAGTCACTCATCACCCGGGTTCGCTCACCCTACCAAGCCAAGCTGTCAGAGAAACTGGCGGTGACCGAGGGTACGCTGTACCGCCGCGGCAACTTCAATGGCACCGGCGACCAGTTGCTGCTCGACGCCCTGATGGACGTACAAGGGGCCGATCTGGCCTTCTCGCCGGGTTTTCGTTGGGGCACGACGCTGCTGCCGGGCCAGGCCATCACCCGCGAGTGGCTGATGGACATGACCGCCACAACCTATTCTTACGCCACCCTCACCGAGATGAGCGGCGCGACCATCAAGGTGATACTGGAAGACGTGGCCGATAACCTTTTCAACCCTAACCCCTACTACCAGCAGGGCGGTGACATGGTGCGCGTGGGTGGCCTGCAATACACTTGCAGCCCCGGCGCTGCCATGGGCAAGCGCATCGACGACATGCGCCTGAACGGCAAGCCGGTGGAAGCCGACAAGAAATACAAGGTGGCCGGCTGGGCACCGGTGGCCGAAGAAGCCAGGAACCAAGGCAACAAACAGGTTTGGGAAGTTGTCGAAAGCTGGCTCAAGTCACAGGGCGGACGTGTCTCAAAGCGCCAGATCAACAGCCCCAAGTTAATGGGCGTGCTTCCAAACCCGGGGATTGCCACGGACTGAAACCGTTCATTGGGCTGTACCTGATTTAGAGGAGACTTTCATGCGTCGAATTTGTCAACTCGTGCTCGCGCTGCTGGCATTGGCGGTCTTTTGCGACCTGGCCTCGGCCCAGGACAAAGTGGTCTAGCACATCGATGATGCAGCCGCCCAAGCCATCAAAGGCCTGTGTAACGTCCGAAACCACCTGGACGTGGCACCGGACACCAATATCATCCTGAACCTGGACCGAAAGAAATCACATGGCGCGACGATCATTGCATGTCCGGTTTATTGACTGGCTCAGGCTGAGTGTGGCTGCACTTGGCACATCAGCTGGATTCTTGGCACACGCGGGCGAGCCACCGCCGATGGTGCCTCAGTTGGTGGCACCGGGGGCCTGGTACGTCCAAGGGTTGCCTGAGGCAGGTTCCTCCGCCAACCAGAACTTTATATCCAATGCCGGTTTTGTTGTCACAACCGAGGGAGTCGTGGTAATCGATGCATTGGGTTCACAGGCACTGGCGCAACGCCTGCTCGACCAGATCCGGAGTATCACATCGCAACCGGTTACGCATGTCATCGTGACCCACTACCATCCTGACCATTTTTATGGTCTGCAAGTCTTCAAAGCCGCGGGCGCACGCATCATGGCGCACGAGGCGGCCCGGAACTATCTTCATTCGGAAAATGCACTACTTCGGCTGGCGTCGTCGCGCCAGGACATAGCGCCCTGGGTCAATAGTCAGACCCGACTGGTCGACGCCGACGAGTGGCTGAAAGGCGAACAGACGCTCACCGTAGGCAAAGACGTTTTCCAAATCAAACCAATGGGACCAGCCCACACAGCAGAGGACCTGGTGGTGTACCTGCCCGAAAGAAAACTGCTGTTCGCGGGCGATCTGATGTTTCGAAACCGTGCTCCATTTGTCGGCCAAGCCGACAGCGGCCTCTGGATCAAAGCCCTGGATGCCCTGGCAGCTTTCGACACGCTGGCCATCGTGCCCGGCCACGGCCCGGTATCGACCCAAGCGCGTGCCGATCTTCAACTCACGCGCGACTATTTGAGCCATCTTCGTTTCGTCATGGGCCAGGCAGCGCACAACATGACTCCGTTTGAAGAAGCCTACCAGAGCGCAGACTGGCGTCGTTTTGAGCAGATGCCCATGTTCCAACTTGTCAACCGAATCAATGCCTACAACACCTATTTGCTGATGGAGCGAGAGCCGCCATGAATACGACGCCACCGTCTTTGGTCAGTGCCTTGGCTCTGAACCGACGTTCCTGCCTGAGTGCGGTGCTTATGTTGGGCCTGGCTCGGATCATCCATGCCGCACCGGCCGCTTCCCTGCCGATTGCGAAGTCCTTGCGCGAAGAACTGGCGTTGGCCTTGAAGGGTGGCAATCCCTTGCTGGTGATGGTCAGTCTGGACGCCTGTCCGTTTTGCAAAGTGGCACGCGAAAGCTACCTGAGTCCAATGCGTGCGGAGCAAGGCCTGTCCATTGTGCAGGTCAACATGCACCACGCCGAAACCGTGAAAGACTTCAAGGGTGTCGTGCTTACACAAGACGAACTGGTGCACTTATGGAAGGTAACACTGGCGCCTACCGTGCTCTTTTTTGGGCGCGATGGCGCAGAAGTCGCGCCGCGGTTGGTGGGTATCGGATCGCCTGACTTTTATGGCAACAAGCTGGACCAGCGCATGGAGCAGGCCCGGGCTGCCATCAAAGCCCCGTGACTGTGATCTAAGCAGCCACACCCAGTCGCTCCCGCCAACCCGGGAACAGTTTGTCTGCATCACCCGGGAATGACTCAAAGGCGCGAGCAAACTCCTTGTGATCTTTGGCAAACTCTATCGCGTCAGTGCCCGACTTCCAGCACGCATATGACTGGCGCAGTGAAATGGCGCCGGCGGCAGCACCGTCGATGTGGCCATAGGCGCCGCCACCCGCGGTGTTGACGACGTTGCCGTGGCCCAGGTTCTGGAAGAAGCCGGGCAGGCGCAGTGCATTCATGCCGCCCGAAATAATCGGCGTAGTGGGCTTCATGCCGTACCACTTCTGGAAGTAAACCGGTCCCTGGCATTCATCGCGTTCGATCATGTAGGCAATGGCGCGGTCATCGCCCTCACCTTCCATTTTTCCATAACCCATGGTGCCGACGTGAATGCCAGATGCCCCTTGCAGACGGCTCATCTTGGCCAGCACAAAGGCGGTATAACCGCGCTTGGCGCTGGGCGACGTGATCATGCCGTGGCCAGCCCGGTGGTAGTGCAGGTATTGATTCGGGTACTGACGCCGTGCTGTCGTGATCATGCCGGGACCACCGACGAAGCCGTCCACCAGGAAGGCCAGTTTGTCAGCGTCGGGGCCGAAGGTTTCGAGTGCAAAGTCGGCCCGCGCACACATCTCGTAGTGGTCATCGGCGGTGATGTTCATGGAGAACAGCTTGGCCTGACCGGTTTCATCCTGGGCCCGTTTCATGGCGTCATAGACCAGCGGAATGGTCTTCTTGATCGGGGCAAACACCTGATTGCCCTGTGGTTCGTCGTTCTTGATGAAATCGCCGCCCAGCCAGAACTGATAGGCCGCAGCGGCAAAGGGCTCCGGACGCAGACCGAGCTTGGGCTTGATGATGGTGCCGGCAATGTAGCCACCATCGACCACCGGACGACCGAGGATGCGCCAGAGGTCGGCGATACCTTTTGCAGGGCCGTCAAACATCTGGATCACGCGTTCTGGCACATGGAAGTCGATCATCTTGGCGTGCGCGATGTCGCCCATGCCCTGGTTGTTGCCGATCACCAGCGTCAGTAACGACACCAGCATGAATCGACCATCCGTGACGTTGCGGTCAAACAGGTCCAGCGGATAGGCAATGCGCATGTCCTCAGATGCTTCGTCGATGTGATAAACCAGCGCATCGAGCCCCTTGGTGAAGTCGTCGGTAGTGGACACTTCGACGTTGGTGCCGGTCGAGGACTCGGCCGCAAAGTGGGCTGCCGCCTCAAGGTAGCCGACACCAGATTTGGGCTTCATCCGGTAGGCCACCAGAATATGCTTGCCGCCGCTGATGAGTTCGTCTTCCTTCAGGCTCAGGTCGGCGTAGCGCTTGGATTGGTCCATCTCGATCTCCGGTAAGTTGGGTTTGACAGGCGCAACTATAGGGAGTTTTATTCATCAGGACTACTAAATATTATTTATACACAAATCAGAAATCAATGATGAATAGGAAGCCGAGCCTTCTGGTATCAGGCCCAGGATTCGATCAGGGGGCCGCCCTGCTCAATCAGGAATGCCTTGAACGCATTGGCTGCGGGTGAAAGACGACTCTGGCGCAAGTGGGTCACGTACCAGTCACCAACGATAGGCAAGCCGCTGATGTCGACCATCACCATGTGGCCGGCCGCCAGTTCGTGGCGCACCGTGCGCAAAGACAGAAAACTCAGTCCCATACCAGCCATCACTGCTTGCTTGATGGTCTCGTTGCTTGGCATCTCCATTGCCACCTTGATGGGGATTTCGTGCTGCGCAAACAGGCGCTCCATCGCAGCGCGCGTGCCCGAGCCCTGTTCGCGAACCACAAAGGCACAATCGCGCAACAGTTCGAAGGCCGCATGCTTGCGGCGAGACAGCGGGTGGTCGGGCGCGCACACGATGCCCATCGGGTTGCTGGAAAACGCCGTAGCCTCACAGTCCAAATGGGTTGGTGTGCGACCCATGATGACCAGATCTGCCTCGCTGCGCGTCAGCATCGACAGGATGTTTTCGCGGTTGTCGATGTACAACTTGATCTCGATGCCAGGCAGTTGTTGGGCAAAGCGCACCAGCAGCATCGGGACAAAGTATTTGGCCGTGCTGACCACAGCGAGTTCAATATGACCTTTCTTCAGACCCACGTGCTCCGCCATGCTGGCTTCGAGGTTCTTGAACTGGGCCAGTGCAGCAATGGCATGGGTCTGAAACTCCTCACCGGCCCGGGTCAACTGGATATTGCGGCCGGACGGCTCCACCAGCGGCAACCCGAAGGCCTCCTCCAACTGGCGCAGTTGCATGGACACAGCGGGTTGGGTCACAAACAGCCGCGCGGCGGCCTTGGAGACCGACTTATCCCGGGCGACTTCAATAAACGTCAATACCTGCTTGAGGGTGTAGTTGCGCATGATAAAGCATTATCTAAAACTGATGAATGTGCTTGTAAATGTAATTGGAATTTATGTTTAATGCCGACTAAAGTCAAGCCGTACCCGCTTCTGATGAGCACTCACAACCCTTTGAAAAGAGATTTCCCATGTTGCACGCACTGATTTTTGATGTCGATGGCACCTTGGCAGATACCGAGTCAACGCATTGCGCGGCGTTCAACGACGCTTTTGCCCGGTTCGGTCTGGACTGGCATTGGGACGACGCTATGTACACCCAACTGCTGAACGTGACAGGCGGCAAGGAGCGCATCCTGCAGTACCTGAAGACGGCCCAACCTGACTTGAGCAAGTTCGGCGTCCTGGGCATGGAGGAATCGGTCAAACGCTTGTTTGAGCTCAAGACCCAAGCGTATCTGCGCAGTGTCAACGACGGTGCGGTCAAATTGCGTACTGGCGTCCTCAATCTGATCAACGAGGCACGGGCGCAGGGAATGCAATTGGCCATTGCCACCACGACCTCGCCGGTCAATATCGCCGCCTTGCTGAGCCGCGCCATGGGTTCCGACTGGCGTCTTGCTTTCGCAGCCATTGGTGACGGCGCCAGCGCGCCGGTCAAGAAACCTGATCCACAGGTTTATCTGCAAGTATTGGAAGCACTAAGACTTGCGCCGACGCATTGCCTGGCGCTGGAAGACTCCAGCAACGGCCTGCGCGCGGCCACCGCCGCAGGGCTTGCCACATTGATCACGCCAACACGCTACACGGCGCGCAACGACTTCGGCGACGCCATGCGCGTGGTGCCCGATTTGAGCCAGGTCGATCTGGCGCAGTTGAAGCTCTGGCATGCCCAGAGCCAGCTTGCGACGAGCGTCGCCTGAGCCGATCCGCAGCTTGAAATCCTGAACATTGCAGCACAACAGAAAGCCGCGTCATGAGCACACCAAATTCATCAGCCTCGGTGCTTCGACTGGCGCCAAGCATCCTTTCGGCGGACTTCGCCCGCTTGGGTGAAGAAGTTCGAGCGATTCAGGCCGCCGGGGCTGATCTGGTTCACTTTGACGTGATGGACAACCACTACGTGCCCAATCTGACCATCGGCCCACTGGTGTGCGAGGCGATTCGCCCGCACGTGACGATCCCGATTGATGTCCACCTGATGGTGGAGCCGGTTGATTCCCTGATTCCACTATTTGTCAGAGCGGGCGCCAACATCATCACCTTCCACCCTGAAGCGACCAAACATGTGGACCGCACCTTGTCGCTGATTCGCGAGCTCGGCTGCAAGGCCGGGCTGGTGCTCAACCCTGCCAGCTCGGTGCAGTGGCTCGATCACGTGATGGACAAGCTCGACATAGTCTTGCTGATGAGTGTGAATCCGGGCTTTGGTGGGCAGAAATTCATTCCCTTAACACTTGCCAAACTGCGCGCCGTGCGCCAGCGTATCGAAACCCACCAGGCCAATGGCGGGCAGCCGATCTGGCTGGAAGTCGATGGCGGTGTGAAGACCGACAACATCGCCTCTATCGTGCGCGCCGGCGCCGATACCTGCGTCGCTGGCAGTGCGGTGTTCGGCAGTCCCGACGCCGACGGTGGCTACGCCAAAGTGATGAGCGAATTGCGCCGTCAGGCCGCCAACTCATCGTCTTGATCTACTGATCCCCTGAAAGAAGCAAGCCATGCTGTCAAATCATCGAACCACACTGACCCAGTTTCTGATCGAGGAGCGCCGCCGCTTTCCCTTGGCCGGTGGCGACTTCAACGCCCTGATTCTCGACATTGCCATTGCCTGTAAAGCGATCGCGCGCGCGGTGGCTTTTGGGGAACTCGGTGGCGTGATGGGCAACCACGCCACCGAGCAAGGTGGCACGGTGAACGTACAGGGCGAAGTGCAGAAGAAGCTCGACGTCCTGTCCAACGCGGTCTTCATCCGGCGCACCGAATGGGCTGGCAACCTGGCCGGCCTCGCCTCCGAAGAAATGGACCAGCCTTACCAAATTCCGAAGCAGCACCCGCGTGGAAAATACCTGCTGGTCTTTGATCCACTGGACGGCTCCAGCAACATCGACGTGAACGTCTCGGTGGGAAGCATCTTCTCGGTCCTGCGCTCACCGAAAGATCTGGACGACATGCCGCGCGATCAGCAGCGCGATGTGGTCGAGGCCGACTTCCTCCAGCCAGGCTCGCTGCAGGTCGCCGCCGGCTACGCCCTGTACGGCCCTACCACCATGCTGGTGCTCACGGTTGGCAATGGCGTCAACGGCTTCACTCTCGATCCGAATCTGGGCGAATTCATGCTCACGCACCCGCTGATGCAGATTCCTGAAGACACCCAGGAGTTCGCCATCAACGCCTCCAACAGCCGGTTTTGGGAAACGCCCATCAAGCGCTATGTGGATGAATGTCTGGCCGGTAAAACCGGACCCAGAGCGAAGGATTTCAACACCCGTTGGATTGCCAGCATGGTGGCCGAGGCGCACCGCATCCTGATGCGTGGTGGTGTCTTCATGTATCCGCGCGACACCAAAGATCCAGGCAAACCGGGACGACTGCGCTTGCTGTACGAGGCCAACCCCGTGGGCATGATCATGGAGCAGGCTGGCGGCCGTGCCTCTACTGGCGAGCGAGCGGTGCTGGGTGTGCAACCGGACTCGTTGCACCAGCGCATTGGTCTGGTATTTGGCTCCAGGAACGAGGTGGAGCGAATCGAGCGCTACCACGCCGAGCCGGTCCACGTCGAGTCAGACAACCCGCTGTTTGCGGTACGCAGCCTGTTCAGAAATTAACAAGCTTGCGGGACAGACCGCTGGTACACGAAGTGAGCAAGCTCTGTCCCCAACCAATTTAGATAGGAGAACCACCATGTCAGAGCGACATCCCATCATTGCCATCACCGGGTCCAGCGGTGCCGGCACCACCTCGGTCACGCGCACTTTCGAAGGCATCTTTCGCCGCGAGGAGGTGAAGGCTGCCATCATCGAAGGCGACAGTTTTCACC
This sequence comes from Comamonadaceae bacterium, assembly GCA_007280205.1. GTDB lineage: Bacteria > Pseudomonadota > Gammaproteobacteria > Burkholderiales > Burkholderiaceae_C > Rhodoferax. The sequence goes on along the minus strand of QYPX01000230.1, from coordinate 46,200 downwards.
GCTATGACCGCAAGACCATGAAGCAGAAGGCGGCCGAAGCCGAGGCGGCCGGCAACAAGAACTTCAGCCACTTTGGCGCGGAGAACAACCTGTTCCCCGAACTCGAAGCGCTGTTTTGTGACTATGGCGCCACCGGTATCGGCAAGCGGCGCAAGTACCTGCATGACCTGGAGGAAGCAGCACCCTACAAGCAGGAACCCGGCACCTTTACACCTTGGGAAGATGTGCCTGCCAACACCGACCTGCTGTTCTACGAAGGTCTGCACGGCGCCGTGCTGACGCCTGAGGTGAACATCGCGCAGCACCCGGACTTGCTGATTGGCGTGGTGCCGGTCATCAACCTGGAGTGGATTCAGAAGCTCTACCGCGACAAGAAACAGCGCGGTTACAGCACCGACGCCGTCACCGACACCATTCTGCGCCGCATGCCCGACTATGTGAACTACATCTGCCCGCAGTTCAATCACACGCATGTGAACTTCCAGCGTGTGCCCATGGTCGATACCTCCAACCCGTTCATTGCGCGTGACATTCCCAGCCCGGACGAGAGCATGGTGGTCATCCGTTTTTCCAACCCCAAAGGAATCGACTTCCAGTATTTGCGCAGCATGATCGGCGACAGCTTCATGAGCCGTGCCAACACCATCGTGGTGCCCGGTGGCAAGATGGAACTCGCCATGCAACTCATCTTCACACCCTTTGTCTGGCGAATGATGGAACGCAAGAAAAGGGCTTCCTGAAACCTTGCGGGAAAGACCGAAGTTACAGGAAGTGAACAAGCTCTGTCCCCAACTGATTGAAATGTATGACCACTCCTACTCCTACCCCCGACCTCACCCACCAAATGGCCAACGCCATCCGCATGCTCGCCGTCGATGCGATTGAAAAGGCCAAGTCGGGCCACCCCGGCGCGCCCATGGGCATGGCCGATATGGCCGAGGTGCTATGGAACCGCCATCTGAGTCACAACCCGGCCAACCCGAACTGGTCCAACCGGGACCGCTTTGTGCTCTCCAACGGCCATGGCTCGATGCTGATCTATGCCCTCTTGCACCTCACCGGCTACGACTTGCCGATGGCCGAGTTGAGGAACTTCCGTCAACTGCACAGCAAGACCGCAGGCCACCCCGAGGTCGGTGTGACTCCAGGCGTGGAAACCACCACCGGGCCGCTTGGCCAGGGCCTGGCCAACGCGGTCGGCATGGCACTGGCCGAGAAGTTGCTCGGTACTGAGTTCAACCGGCCCGAGCAAACGATCGTCGACCATTTCACCTACGTCTTCCTTGGAGATGGCTGCCTGATGGAAGGCATCAGTCACGAAGTCGGCTCGCTGGCCGGCACCCTGCGGCTCTCAAAATTGATCGCGTTTTACGATGACAACGGCATCTCCATCGATGGCCATGTGAAGGGCTGGTTTACCGACGATACGCCCAAACGCTTCGAAGCCTATGACTGGAACGTCATCCCCGCGGTGGATGGGCACGACAGCGCCGCGCTCGACGCTGCGCTGCGCGCAGCCAAGCTGCAAGCGCGCCTGCCCAACGGGAAACCGACGCTGATTTGCTGCAAAACCGTGATTGGTATGGGTTCGCCCAACAAGGCTGGCAGTCACGATGTGCACGGCGCGGCCCTGGGTGCGACGGAAGTAGCCGCCACCCGCGCAGCCCTGGGCTGGGCAGCAGCACCGTTTGAAGTGCCCGCCGATGTTGCCATGGCCTGGAATGCGCTGGCACGCGGCGCTGTTGCGGAGCACGAGTGGCGCAGTCGCTTCGAAGCCTATCGCTCTGTCTACCCGGCGCAGGCCGCCGAATTTGAGCGCCGCATGGCGGGCGAGTTGCTGCCTGCCCTGGCCGAACAATTGCCTGGCGTGCTGGCCGCCATCGCTGCCAAGCCGGACGCTGTGGCCACCCGCAAGGCGAGCCAGAATGCGCTGGATGCGCTGGCGCCGCTGATACCGGAATTTTTCGGCGGCAGCGCCGATTTGACCGGCTCCAATCTGACCAACTTCAAGACCTGCGTCAAGGCCGGACGAGACCAGTGGGGCAACCACCTGAGCTACGGCGTGCGCGAGTTCGGCATGGCTGCCATCATGAACGGCCTGGCCCTGCACGGCGGCTACATCCCTTATGGCGGCACTTTCCTGACCTTCAGTGACTACAGCCGCAACGCCATTCGCATGGCGGCGCTGATGAAACTGCGCGTGATCCATGTCTTCACACATGACAGCATCGGCCTGGGCGAAGACGGCCCGACGCACCAGAGCGTGGAACACATCCCGAGTCTGCGCATCATCCCCAATCTTGATGTCTGGCGTCCCGCCGACGCACTGGAAACAGCCGTCGCCTGGGCCAGTGCCATCGAGCGCAAGGAGGGTCCCGCTGCCCTGTGTCTGTCGCGCCAAAACCTGCCTCGCCTGACCGGGGATGGCAGCACAGCCGCAAGCGCGGCCAGCAGCATTCGGCGCGGCGCCTACGTGCTGTCTGACATGGAGGGCGCTCAAGCCGTGATTTTGTCTACCGGCTCGGAGCTGGAACTGGCCATGCAAGCGCAAGCCACCCTGGCCGCCGAGGGCATTGCGACTCGCGTGGTTTCGATGCCCTGCAGCAATGTCTTTGACCGCGAGAGCCAGGCCTATCAGAGGCTGGTTTTGCCCTTGACCCTACCGGCGGTAGCCATTGAGGCAGCGCACCCCGACTTTTGGCGCAAATATGTGGGCCGCGACGGCGTCGTGCTGGGCATCGCCAGCTTTGGCGAATCAGCCCCGGCAAAGGATTTGTACGTTTACTTTGGTATCACGGCGCAGCGCGTGGTGGAAGCCGTCCGCACCCTGGCACACCGTGCCGCACACTGTCACGACACCTGGGTCGGCGACGAGCCACACGCCAAAGTGCTGCCAGAGCATATCGTCCCATCCATCAATTGAAATTCATGCGTCATGGTGCCTGACGGGGTTCCGTGTCGCCTTCATGAAATGGCAATCCGGGCTATGAGCTCAAGCACTTGAGCTTCTTCACCGATCGACGGTCTGAGGATAAAGAGAATTTGCGGGTGACTAACGCGCAATTTGGCCATCAGTCTGGGCATGTCTTCACGTGCATGCTTGCCTATGCCCAGGAATAGCGGCACCACCGTGATCGACTCAACGCCGAGCGGCAGCAACTCGGCAACACTGGCGTCGAGATCGGGCGCGGACAGTTCGAGGTAGGCACAGCGCACGTGAAGGTCCGGGCGAAGTATGCCAATGTGCCGCGCCACCGCCTCTACCGGTTGGCGCCACAAGGGGTCACGTGAGCCGTGCGCCAGAAGAATTATTCCGTGCTTCCCGTTGCTTTGTGTCATTCTGAACTTGGGCAGTCTGTTTGATTTTGTGGACAAGCTCTCACGATAGCAGCTTGTTGGCAGGATTGAGGGGGTCATTCTTGCCTGATTCACCAAGCCATTCGCAGATCGCGGCCAACGCCATGTCCTCGTTCGCAAACAGTCGCGCCTGACCAATTTCATCGAACAAACCGGTTCGACGCATCACATCGAGCACCTGCTTCTTGAGCCCGGAGAACACCAGCGTGACACCGTTGTCGCGCAGACGCTCATATAACGCCTTGATGATGCCTTCACCTGACGCGTCAAGACTGTTGATGCCGTTGCCAACCACCAGCACATACCTGACGTCTGGCTTGCTTGCCACCGCCTCCAGCAGGGCATCTTCAAAATAGGCGACGTTCGCAAAATACAGTTGGCCATCGAAACGTACCGGTATCACCTGCTCGCTGGTGGGAATCTCTGGATATACCTTGACGTCGCGCAGGGTGCCGTCGCTATGGCGCCCCAAGCGGGCCACGCGTGGCTTCATCGTACGGTACAGGAACAGCACAATCGCGACCGCCGCACCAAGCAAGATGCCATTGTCAAGATGCGGCGCAAAAGCGAGTGTCGCTACAAATGTCACCCCGGCGGCAATGCCGTCGTGTTTATGCACCAGCCAGGCATGCTTGAGAGCGGCGAAATTGATCAATCCGCTGACCGCCATGATGATGACCGCAGCCAGCACCGCTTGCGGCAGGTGGTACAGCATTGGCGTCAGGAACAGCAGCGTCAGCAACACGATGACACTGGCGAACACCGACGACAAACCGGTCCTGGCGTTGGCATTGAGATTGACCGCAGAGCGCGAAAACGACCCACTCACAGGAAAGGAATGACACAGACTACCGACCACGTTAGCCAGGCCCTGACCGATCAATTCCTGATTCGGATCAATGCGTTGCTTGGTCTTGGCGGCCATTGCTTTGGCAATCGAGATCGCCTCCATGAAACCGACCAGGGAAATGATCAAGGCACTTGAAAACAAAGTCCCAATGTCGCTCCAACCGAAGCTCGGCAAGGAAAGCTGTGGTAGCCCGGCAGGAATGCTGCCCACGACTTCGCCACCACCCAGCAACTTCAATTCGCCATGACGCAGGCTGCCGATGCGCCAGCGATAGCTATCCGATATCTCTGCGACGGGCACCTGTCCATGAAGGTAGAGTTTCGGTCTGAGCTCCCCCTGCGCTGGGACCTGCTCGAAAATGAAGTTGCGCAGGGAACGGCTGTTCTTGCGACTCTCGGTATCGGCATTGCGCAACTCCAATTGCAGCAACTCAATCTCGTAACGCACGGCCGCGACATGCTGGCCGCTGGTCCCCCGCTGCTGAAGCTCTTTGAGTTCGACGGCATGTTGGGCGATATGCTCCTTCAATTCCACCATGTGTGCTTCAGTTCGCATGAATTCCTGCGCCAGCATACCGACGTCACTGTCCATGATGTATTCCACCCTGCTGGTACTGTTGTGCTCGAAGCCGCTGCCCCAACTTACCAGTGTCGTCAGCGTGACCGCAAACAGCACATTGGGCAGTCGTGGCGTCAAGCGCTTCATGCCGATCATGATGACAAATGCAGCGCCGCCCATGATCAAAGTCGGCAGGTGCATCGCGCCGACTTGCTGGATCATCCCCGCCACATCCTGCAGAAAATATTCACTTCGTCCAATCGAAATGCCGAACAGTTTATTGATCTGGGAAAGTCCAATAATGATGGCCGCGGCATTGGTAAAGCCGACGATCACCGGATGCGAAAGAAAGTTCACAACGACGCCGAGTTTGAAGGCACCCAGTGTCAACTGAATCAAGCCGACCATCAGGGCCAGCAGCACGGCGAGCGCGATGAACTGCTCCGAACCGGAAGCGGCCAAAGGGGCAAGCGCCGATGCCGTCAACAAGGAGACTACAGCGACCGGTCCGGTAGCCAGTTGCGCCGACGACCCCCACAGCGCTGCGATCATGCTGGGCAAGAACGCAGCGTACAGTCCGTAATAGGCCGGCATCCCCGCCAGTTGGGCGTAGGCCATCGACTGCGGAATGAGTACCAGCGCGACGGTGATGCCGGCGATCAGATCGGCCCTGAGCGTCTCGCCACGCAGCGGCCACCATGAAGTGAACGGGAAGAGGCGAGCAATCGTCTTGTTCACGATGATCCGGACTCGCCTTGCACAGGCGAGACGCGACACTCCGGAAAAATACGAGTCCGGCAACTGCGGCAGATCTCGCGATCAAGCGTGCCATAAATGGACCCGCTCCAGTTTGACATCGCCGGATAAAAACCATCCTGCCCTATGTCATCAAGTTTGTCCGATTTGCGCAGGAACTGGTAGACCGAATCCTTGCAGCGATAAAGGTACAGTCCACCGCCCATTTTGCGCCGTCGGCGCGCTTCCTGCGCCAACATCTCGGCGCCTGCCACATCGACGAAATTGATACCGCTGGCGACAATCATCACCGTCTTCCGTTGCGGGTTATCCTTGTCGATCTGCATCAGTCCATTGCCCACATACTCAACCGCACCAAAGAAGATCGAGCCATTGATGCGCACAATGCGCAACTGTGGACATTCCGGATGACCGTGTGCGCCGACAAAATGGTAGGCCCCCTCTTCCCTGGCTGGCACCGACGGCTCGATCGAGGGGCGCGAAACACGATAGAGATACAGTGCTAACGACAGCAGGATACCGAAGAAGATTCCCTTCTCCAAATCGATCACTGTACCGATCAACGTGACGAACAAGGTGATCGTCTCCGCGCGGCTGGTGCGAGCAATAGCGGCGATGTGATGGAAATCGATCAGGCTCCAGGCAACCAGAAACAGGATGCCGGCCATCGCGGCCGTTGGCAAATAGGAAGCCAGGGGTGCGACCAGCAGCAGGATGAGCAATAGAAAAATCGATGCGAACACTGTCGCTAGCGGCGTCTGTGCACCCGCTTCATAGTTGACGCCGCTGCGGTTGAAGGAGCCGCATGATGCATAACTGGAGAAAAAACTGCCGACCAGATTGGACAAGCCCTGCCCGATGAATTCCTGATTGCTGTCGATACCCTGTTCGGATTTGACCGCGATGGCGCGGGCGATCGAAACCGCCTCGGTCAATGCCAGCATACTCACCACCAAGGCTGGGAACATCACGACGTGCAGGGTCATGTACGAAAAATCCGGCATGGAGAACGGTGGCAGATGGGCCGACAGCGCCCCCACCGTCTTGATCCGCGTGACATGGACGCCAAACTGATTGTTGATGAGATAGGCGACAACGCTTCCCACGGCCATGGCCACAATCATGTATGGCAGCTTTGGAAGGTACTTCTTGGCCACGATACCCACCGCCAGGGTGACCGCACCGACCGCGCTGACATAAGGATTGATGTCGCCAAATTGCAGGAAGAACTGCTCCAGCACCTCATGAAAATGAGCGCCACGGGCGATCTCCAGACCAAAGAAGTTCTTCACCTGACTGACTGCAATGAGCAGCGCTGCTCCGGTGGTGAAACCGATCACCACGGTGTGAGAGATGAAATTGACCAGCACGCCCATGCGCGCCAAGCCCAGAATAAGTTGAAACAAGCCAGTCAGGAAGGTGAGCGTGATCACCATGCTGATGAACTGTGGCGAACCGGGATCGGCCAAGGGACTCATGGCGGCGAAGACGGCGATCGAAATGGCGGTGGTCGGGCCCGAAACCAGATGCCAGCTTGAGCCGAACAGGGCTGCGATGATGGCCGGCACCATCGCCGCATACAGGCCATATTCCGGTGGCATCCCGGCGATGGTGGCAAATGCCACACCCTGCGGCAGAACGATCAAGGCGCCGGTCAGTCCGGCGATCAGATCGGCACGGGTGGATTTTCGATCCACCAAGTGCTTCCACTGCATGAAGGGAAGCAGGTGGTACAGCCAGTACTTGCGCGAGTGGTGGAGCATCAAGGTATCGTATCAAGTCCTGGAGCGCCGGTCGGAATTTTGCGGCAAGGCCGGCCCCCGCAGTCGCTCAAAAGCGCTGGCTGTACATGAATTGCCAGTTGGTCTGAGCGTGTGAAATATCGATGCCCTGAGGTGTCGTCACCGTGACCTTGGGAGCCATGGTCACCGACATATTGAAGTCACCTGCGGGCGACACTTGGTAGCCCAAACCCAGAGTGAAATGATTTTTCACAGTTGCTGGAAACAAGGGGTTCACTGTTGCATCGGGAATCGGGTTGTCTGCCAGATTCAAACCGGCGCGCAGGGTCAGCTGGTCATTGGCCTTCCAGGCGGCACCCAAAGTGAGTACGGTCTGATCCTTCCAGTTTTGCGGCAGGGCAAAACTCACCGAGCCACCCATTTGGGCGCTGTCGTACCGCAACTTGAAACTCTTCATGACATCGGCCCAACCGATGGCCTTGAGGTCAGCCGCCATCAACAGCGCAGGCGAGGCTTGCCAAGCAGCACCGATGGCCAGCACCGCCGGCATCTGGAAGTCGATGACCGTGATCTGCCCGTGGTCAGCGAAGCCGCCAAAGGCCGTCATGCTGGCCACACTGCTGCCGGTCTTCATATCGGAAAGCCTCGACTTTGGCTGGTAGGACGCCCCCATCAAGACCTCTTTATTGAGTCTGAAAGTGGTTCCGACCGATGCACCGAAGCCAGTCGCACTGGCGGCACCGGTGAATTTGTTGTCATCTGAAAAGTTGATGCGCGCCCATGGTGCACCTGACAGCGGCGCCAACGCGCCCGCCAGATTGCCGCTGGCACCCGTCACCATCCCGCCCAACTGGGCACCACTGGCAGCCATCAACATATCAAGTGACGACCAGATGTATTTCAGGGTGGCGCCGACCGTGACATCCGGGCTGACCTGGTAGGCAAGCGGGAAGATGACATTGCCGACGCCAAGCTCTGAGCGCACCGGCGCGCCCGACCCCATGGCAAGGAACGAAGTCGCCTCGTACTCGGTCCCCATACCGCCCTGGGCGAACATGCCAACACCGTAGGTAAAGGCACCGCTGCGCTTGACATAACCCATCGCTGGCATGACATAGGACGTGCCGCCGGATTTTGCCTCGATCCCCGGCATATTGCTCTTCACATCGGGGCCCAGCAAGCCAAACGCCAGGTCAAAGCGGGCAGTGCCGTCGGCCATCAAGGCCAAAGTGGCCGGGTTTTGTGCCATGGCAGCATTGCCATGATCTATCGCCTGCGACGTACCGCCCATGCCGCTGGCAATCGGGCCGTAGCCTTCCATCAGCATGCCGTTGGTGGCATAGGCTGAGGCGGCTGCTAGCAGCGCGCAAAGAGGTGTCAGTGAAATAAGTTTCGCGGATCGGGTCATGTCTATCTCCTGTCGTTGTAATAAAGTGAAGCGCAGCTTGGTCACCGGGGTGGTGACGATGTGAAAAACCGGGTTACCGGCACTTACCAAAAGGCCAGTAAACGGCCTTTGACAACTTTGGACTCGATGCGCTTGAGTGGGCTGTCACCCTTTTTGATGCAGTCACCGCTCTTCGCGTCGAACTCCCATTGATGTTTCGGGCAGGTCAGGGTGTCGCCCTGGAGCGCCAACTCAGGGATGTTGGTGCTGCGGTGGGGACAGCGGCTGTCATACACCTGGAACGTCTTCTTGTCGCGATAGATAAACAGACCCAGTCCATTGCATTCGGTGCGCCGGACCTCGCCGCTCTTGACATCGGTGCTGGCCATGATGTCGTGCCACTGGGCCGGACTGCTCAGAATGCCTGCTTGGAACTCCGGAAGGTTCATATCGAGAATAACGTCCACCGCCCAGATGATTTTGGCCAGACCGAGCGCCGGAAATGCCATCAGCAGGGCGTCCAGCACCTCCACAGGTGTACACCCTTCACGCAGCGCACGGCGCAGGTATTGACGCAGGCCGCGATCGGTTTGCGAGTGAACCTTGGTGATAACGGAGATCAGGTTCTTGGTCTTTGGGTCCAGATGCTTGCCGGCATCTTTCAGAAAGGCAAAGTAGTGACCCAGCGCCTCCGGTCGCGCTTTGAGCAGATAGTCCAGTGCGTCGCTCATGACAAATTTATACCTCTGTTTTGATGAAGCACCAACGATTCACCAGTTAACTTGAGTGGATTGAACAGGAAACAGCCAGGTAAAACCATACTCCGAATGGGTAGCTCGGGTAGTCCCTATGGGTAGGTGACTTATCAAATGGCGTGTCTGACAATGGTTTCATGGTCGCGCTGTGGGCGCGCACGAAACGCGCAGATTGCTTATTGAACCGAGGTCTATTCGTGAACGTCACCGTCTTCAATTTCACAGAGCCAGAGTGCCAGCTCGTGGCCGAACTCCTGCTGCAGCGCTACAACCGGCCCGTGTTGCCGGAACTGGCCGATGGCGAACTGCAACTTGACCCGGCAAGCACTGAATTGACGAGCTGCCCGGCGCTCTATTGGAGCGAACGCGGCGCCCATTTTGTCGTCTGCAAAGTAGCGCCAGCTCGCTATCGCTGCCAGTTTTTCTACTCCGATGCGGATCATTATGGGACCGGCCATGAGGAGTACACCGACCTGTGGATCTGCGTACAAACACTGCTGCGTGTTCAAGCCGACCATGAAAGCCAGCGCCGCGGCATTTCAAGTGGCGCCACGGCCATCGAGTTGGCTACCGACTCGGCCGACGCCGAGTATCACGGTCCGCTGATGGTATGACGACTGCGCCATGAAGATCTGCGTCGTCTCGGACAGTCATGACCGCGCGCCCATGCTGGCAGCGGCCGTGCTGGCGGCCAAAACGGCGGGAGCCGAACTGGTGGTCCACTGCGGCGATCTGATTGGCGCCATGACGCTGCGCCCACTGCTTGAGCTTGGCTTGCCGGTCCATCTGGTTCATGGCAACAACGTGGGAGACCCGGTAGCGCTCTGGAATCTATGCAAGGCTTCGGCTGGACTGATCACCTACCATGGCGGCGACATCGACCTGCGCCTGGCCGGGCGCAAATTGTTTGCGACGCACCACCCGCACTACGCGCGCGGCCTGGCCTGCACCGGCGACTACGACATCGTCTGCTGCGGCCACTCCCATGCAGCCAGCGTGCAGCAACAAGCGACTGTTGCCGGGGGCATGACCTGGCTGGTGAACCCGGGCAGCGTTGGCGGGCTGGGAGCGCCCGCAACGTGGCTACTCGCCGATCTTGCAAGTTTTGAGTTCGAAATTCAACAACTGAACTGACACAGGCCAACGGACGATGACCTTTTTATTAACCAGCAACGCACTGGAGATCTCATGACAGCAACTATCGCGACCAGTCAAACCATTCTCGTGGTTGGCGGTGGCATCAGCGGCATGACGGCGGCGCTCGAAGCGGCCGAATGCGGACGGGAGGTGGTACTGGTCGAGCGCAGCGCCACTCTGGGCGGGCGCACTGCCCTGCTGTACCGCTACTTTCCGAAGATGTGCCATCCAACGTGCGGACTCGAGATCAATCTGCGGCGCCTCAAGAGCAATCGCCATGTTCGGGTCATGACGATGGTCGAAGTGGTGAGTATCGAGGGTCAGCGCGGTGCCTACAGCGTCACCTTGAAGATTCGACCGCGTTACGTTAGTGAAATTTGCACTGCTTGCGGCGATTGCGGCGCCGCCATCAGCACCGAAATTCCCAACACCGACAACTATGGACAGGACAAACGCAAGGCTGCCTACCTGCCCTTCGCGATGGCCTATCCGCAACGCTATGTGCTGGACCCGTCCCTGATTGGCACAGCAGATGCAGAGAAAGCAAAAGCCGCCTGCAAGGTCGGCGCCATCGATCTGGCGATGCAGGAGCAGACCGTGACGCTTTCGGTCGGTGCTGTGATTTGGGCAACCGGCTGGAAACCCTACGATGCCGCCAGGATTCAACCCTACGGTTATGGGCGCTTCCCCAATGTCATCACCAGCCTCGAGTTCGAACGCCTGGCCGACCCCAACGGACCTACCGGTGGCAAGCTGCTGCGCCCATCTGACCGACGGGAGGCGAAAAACATCGCCTTCATCCAGTGCGCCGGTTCGCGCGATGAAAATCATTTGCGGCATTGTTCGCGCATCTGTTGCATGGCCTCGCTGAAGCAGACGCAGTATGTGCGCGAGGCGCACGGCGACGCAGGGAAATCAACCGTCTATTACATCGACATCCGGGCCATCGACCGCTTCGAAGATTTCTACCAGCAGGTACAGCGCGATTCGACTGTCACTTTTGTCAAATCAAAGGTCGCAAGCATCGATGCTGCCCAGAACGGCGACCTGATCCTGCACGGCGTCGACACCGAGGGCTACCACCGTTATGCCAGCACGCACGAACTTGTGGTGCTCGCGATTGGCATGGAGCCAGAAAGCAGCGGCATTACCTTGCCGACCGATGTGATCACGGATTCATCCGGCTTCATCGAGGGTTCCGCCGACGGCGGCATGCTCGGTGCTGGCGCCGCCAGCAGCCCGCTCGATGTCAATCGCTCGGTACAAAGTGCCACCGGTGCGGCGCTGCGCGCCATCAAGGTTATTCATCAGACAGCTGGGGAGGAAGCGTAAAGTGGCTGACAATAAATTCGCCGCGTACCTGTGCGCTGGCTGTGGACTGGGTGACACGCTGAACTTCAACGAGATCGAGAAGATTGCCAAGAAGGAGGGCAAGATGCCGCTGGTCAAGCGACACGATTTTCTTTGTAGCGCCGCTGGCGTTCAGTCGATTCGTGACGACATTGAAAAAGAGGGCGTCACTCATGTGATGATCGCGGCCTGCTCACGTCGCGCCAAGACCGAGGCTTTCGATTTCCCCGGAATTGCCGTGACCCGTGCCAATTTGCGTGAAGGTGTCATCTGGATCGTCGCGACCGGAGCTGCACACGACGAGGTTCGCCAGGAGATGGCCAACGACTACGTTCGCATGGCCTGCGCAGAGCTGAAGAAGATGAAGGTACCCGGTGGCGTTGCCAATAGCGGCAGCAACAAGCGGATCCTGGTCGTTGGCGGCGGGGTCACAGGCCTGACGGCGGCCATTGAAGCAGCCGAAACCGGCTACCAGGTACTGCTGGTTGAAAAGGCGCCACAACTCGGTGGTTGGGCTGCCCAGCTGTGGAAGCGGGTACCGTACCGGGAGCCTTATGCGCAGCCGCAGGACACCGGTATGAGCGAGCTGATTGGCCGGGTCGTGGCGCATCCGCTGATCAGTGTTTATCTGAGTTCGACCTTGGCCGAGACGGCCGGTGCGCCAGGCCGCTTCGCTGTAAGCATTGCGCAGGACGGCGGTGCCGTTGTGCAGGAAATGGTCGGAGCGATTGTCCAAGCCAGCGGCTTTAGCACTTATGACATGGCGCGTTTGCCCGAGCTCGGCGGCGGTCTGCCCGGTGTCGTTGATCAGGCCGGTCTGGAAGCGCTCGCCAAGGCAGCCCAGGGCAATGTGTTCAAGCGCGCTGATGGCCATGCCGTACAAAGTGTCGTGTTTGTCCAATGCGCCGGTCAGCGCGACACGACAGGCACCCATTTGCCTTACTGCTCCGGGCATTGTTGTGCCACCAGCGTCAAGCAGGCGATGTATTTCAAGGACGCCAATCCGGACATCGATACGGTGCTGCTTTACACCGACCTGCGTCTGCCGGGCATGGGTGAAGACTTTTATCGCAGTGCCCAGGAGAAAGGTGTGACCTTCACCAAGGGCAGTGTCAGCGGCGTCAAGGCAGACAACGGTGGCTGCACGGTGAGCTTTCGGGATCTGATTCTTGACGAAAACACCACAGTCAATGCAGACCTGGTGGTGCTAGCTACCGGTCAGGTACCCAACTCGGGCGTCAACATCGAACTGCCGGAAGAGCAGCAGGGCGAAGTCAAACCGATTTCGATACTTAATCTGACTTATCGCCAGGGCAAGGACTTGCCGCAGCTGACCGCCGGTCTGACCGATTCGCACTTTATCTGCTTCCCCTACGAAACGCGGCGTACCGGCATCTATGCCGCTGGCCCCGTGCGCCGCCCGATGGACATGCAACAGGCGATCGAGGATGCCACCGGCGCCGCACTGAAAGCGATCCAGACGGTAGAAAACGCGGCACTGGGCCGCGCGGCTCATCCACGCTCAGGCGACTTGTCCTACCCGATTGTGCGACTCGAGGGCTGCACACAGTGCAAGCGCTGCACGGTCGAATGCCCGTTCGGCGCCATCGACGAAGACGAGCGGCGTTTTCCGGTCTTCAATGAAGCGCGTTGCCGGCGCTGCGGCACCTGCATGGGCGCCTGTCCGGTGCGCGTGATTTCATTCGAGAATTATTCGGTCGACACGGTGGGCAGTCAGATCAAATCCGTCGACATGCCCGACGAATTCTCGGAGCGGCCACGCATCCTGTTGCTGGCCTGCGAGAACGACGCCTATCCGGCGCTGGACATGGCGGGCCTGTCGCGCACCGTCTATTCCGCCTTTGTACGCGCCATTCCGGTTCGCTGCCTGGGCTCGGTCAATGCGATCTGGATCACAGACGCACTCAACGGCGGTTGGGACGGTGTGATGATGATGGGCTGCAAGCGCGGCGATGACTACCAGTGTCACTTTGTCAAAGGCTCCGAACTGGCCTATTACCGCATGAGCAAGATCGACGACACGCTCAAGGGCATGGGGCTCGAGACAGAGCGTGTTGCCAGCTATGAGGTTGCGATCACGGACAACCAGAAAGTCGCCGCATTGATCAACGAGTACGCCGCCAAGATCAAGGAAATCGGCATGTCGCCAATGAAGGGGTTCAACTGATGGAAACACTGCCAACGACCAGGACGGCCAGCAGCGCCGTCACCACGGCACGCTACCGCAACAACTTCCTGAGGGAAGTGGAGGCCCATGTTGAAGATGGAGAATGGGTCAAGATGTGCATGCAATGCGGTGTTTGCGCGGGATCCTGTCCGCTCGGTCCGAAATGGGAGCACACACCGCAGAAGATTTTCATGATGATCCGTGCCGGCAAGCGCGAGGAAGTACTGAAGTCCGACGCCATGTGGATGTGCACCTCTTGCTACAACTGTATGGCACGCTGTCCGCGCAAGCTTCCGATCACGCACATCATGCACGGTATCGCACGACATGCCCACAATCTCGGTTTCACACCGAAGGCGCAACCGACACGCCACTTTTCAGTTCTGTTCTGGAAAAACTGTATCAAGAACGGCCGACTCAATGAGATCAAGCTGACCATTGGGCTGTACTTCAGGGATGGTCTCTTCGCGGGCATCAAACAAGGCTGGGACATGCGCAATGTGGCTTTGGGACTGGTGCTTGCCAAACGTCTCAATCCGTTTGAACTGTTCGCAGGCCACGGTTGCAAGGACCACAAAGGCATTACGGCGATGCTGAAGAAGGCTCGCGAAATCGAAGGCCAACGCAAGGGCTTGCCCGCTCCCAATTGATTAGGAATCACCATGGCGAAAAAAGAATACTCGTTTTATCCTGGCTGTTCGTCGCAAAGCCGGACCTCGGCCGTCAATTACATGGTGTCCGTCAACTCCATGTGCGAGTCACTGGATATCAAGCTAAGCCCGATTCCCGACTGGAACTGCTGCAGCGCATCGATCAGCTACGCCGGTGGTCAGGAACTTGAACGCCTGGCCCTGAATGCGCGCAACCTGACCCTGTCAGAAAAGCATCTGCCAGGCAAAGACATCGTTGCCACCTGTGCCGGTTGCTGGCTCAACGCGCGCGAGGCCAAGGAAAAGCTTGATCACAATCCACAGCTTCTGGCTGAAACCAACGAAGCCTTGAAAGAAGCGGGGCTGGTTTACAAAGGCACTGCTCCGGTGCGACATATGGTAGAAGTGCTGATTGAGGACTTTGGCTACGACGAATTGAAAAAGCCCGTCGTCAAGTCACTCGCTGGTGTCAAGTTTGCCGGCTACGTCGGCTGTCAGACCAACCGTCCGTTTGGCATTGCCGGCGAGTCCTTTGAGAATCCTCTGTATCTTGACAAGCTGATCGAGGCCGTGGGCGGCGAACCGATTGCAGATTACGAGCACAAAGTTTCCTGCTGTGGTGGTTCACTGGCCTTTCCAGAGCCCGAGAAGAGTCAAAAACTGATTCGCGAAATTGTTGAATCGGCCTACGATCACGGAGCCGATGCGATCGTCACCCCCTGCCCGCTGTGCCAGGCCAACGTCGAGGTCTACCAGTCCGAGATCAACCGCAAACACGGCACCAAGCTCAACATGCCGGTTCTCTACTACTCGCAACTCATGAGCGTCGCTTACGGCGGCACGGTGAAGCAGGCCGGGCTGGATGGGCATGTCATCAAGCCGAAGAAGCTGCAGGAGATCGCGGCCAAGAAATAGTTCTTTGGCGGGATTACTTGCGCTGGCCGCGCAGGCCGGATCTATCGCCGCCGGGGCGCCGTCAAAACTGTCAGGTGCGCTGCGCGCCATCGTCACAAGAAGCAACGGCAAGCGTGCCAGCAGTAAGGCCCTCTCCGATAGGCGGGTGCTTGCTGGCATTCTTGACCAACTTGTCGGCTACGGCGTGTTGCAGGTTAACCGATGTGTGGTCGGCAAGCTGCAGCAGATAAATCAGCACATCGGCCAACTCCTCTCCAATGCGGGACTGCAAGACCTTGTCGGCACTGGCAGAGGCCGACTGTTCAGGCGTCATCCACTGGAAGATTTCTGCCAGCTCTGCAGCCTCAATCATGAGTGCCATCGAAAGGTTTTTGGGAGTGTGAAATTGCTGCCAATTGCGCTCAGTTGCAAAGGCGCGCAGGGTGGTCTGTAGTTCTTGAAGGTCCATGTTGGGTCACCGTTTGGGTAGCTGCGCTTATTGTGCATCTTCGTCGGACTTTGTAAGATGAAGCGCCAGCCGGTCCGTCTACGGGTAAACACCGAATGACACTGTGAAGGGGAGGGTCATACTTCGTATCGTGCGGCTTGATCCCCTGGCCGCCTCAGCGCATGCACACTGCCGCCCTGGTTGTGTTGAGAGGTGGAAATGGAAGCGAACAAGATCAGCATCGTTGTTGTGTCCGGGACCCTCGAGCGACTGCAGATGGCAGCCATGATGGCCTCTGTGGCGGCCGTCAGTGGCAACAATGTCCACGTGTTCCTGTCGATGAACGCCATGCCTTACTTTGTCAAGGGCGACGCCACACCCGCCCCGGTAGAAGGGCCGTTTGGAACATTGATGGCTGGCAAGAACATTCCACCCTTTCGAACTCTGTTTGAGCAAGCAGTGGAACTGGGTGACGCGAAGATCAATCCCTGCTCCATGGCATTGGATGTCATGGGAATCGATGGTCAGGCTCTGCAACCCTACCTGGGCGAACCCATGGGACTCACCAAGTTCCTGCGCGACGCGCGCGACGCCCAGGTTTGGACTTTCTAACGTTGGCATCTAGAGTGGAGTGAACGATGGCCGAGAAACAAGTGATTGATGCCCGAGGCAGCTTCTGTCCGGGACCGCTGATGGAACTGATCGGCTGGATCAAGATGGCGCAGATTGGCGACGAGATGGAACTGCTCTCGACCGACAAAGGATCCGTCGCGGATGTTCCGGAGTGGATCAAGAAGGTCGGGCACGAGTACCAGGGCGCGCGCGAGGAAGCGGGCGTCTGGCACATCGCGGTCAAAAAATTGAAGTGACAACGTCGGTTCGTATGGGCTCAAAAAAGGAGTAGTCATGAAGATACTGATCATCGGTGGCGGCATGGGTGGAACGATCCTCGCCAACAATCTCGCGCGCCGTCTGACGCCCGAGCTCAAGTCAGGCAAGGCCAAGATCACGATGCTGACGGCATCGGAAAAGCACATGTACCAGCCTGGCTTGCTCTACCTCGCCTTCGGTCGCGTTACGCCTGACGAGTTGTACAAGGACCAGGCTTCGCTGCTCGAGCCCGGCATCACGCTCTTCGTCGATCCGGCGGAGGAATTCCTGCTCGACCAGAACCAGGTCAAGAGCAAGAGCGGCAAAACCTTCGACTACGATGTTCTGGTGATCGCCACCGGATCGCGCCCGGTGCCCGAACTGATCCCCGGCCTGGCCGAGCACGGGCAGTCGTTCTACACCGAGGAAACCGCGATCAAGATGTTTCGCGCGCTGCAGGCGTTTCAGGGCGGGCGCGTCGTCATCGCGATGGGCGTGCCTCACAAGTGCCCGATGGCACCGCTGGAAATCACCTTCATGCTGCACGACTACTTCAAGGACCGTGGCATCCGCGACAAGGTCCAGCTGCATTACACCTACCCGATCGGTCGCGTGCACTCACTGGAAAATGTCGCCAAGTGGGCCGCCCCCGAGTTTGATCGGCTGGGCATCACGGTTGAGACGCTGTTCAACCTCAAGGAAGTTGACGGCAACGCGAAGCTTCTCAAGAGTGAGGAAGGCACCGAGACACCGTTCGACCTGCTGATCTCTGTACCAGCACACCGCGGCATGGAGGTGCTGGAGAAGAACAAGCTGGGCGCCGGCGGCTGGATCCCGACGAACCGGCACCAACTCAACATGGAAGGCCGCAAGAACGTCTTCGCGATCGGCGACACGACCAACATTCCGATCAGCAAGGCGGGCTCCACGGCACACTTCGAGGCCGAGGTGCTGGGTGAGAATATTGCTGCCATGATCAAGCTCGGCGCGCCAGTGCGCGACTACGATGGCAAGGTCTTCTGCTTTATCGAGGCCGGCAAGGACCGCGCGACCTACGCGATGTTCGACTATCTCAACCCGCCAGACCCCAGACCGCCAACCAAGGCCGTGCACTGGTTCAAGACCGCGTACAACAAGCTCTACTGGATTTCGGCGCGCGGACTGCTCTGAAGGATCGGCACATGAACGCACAAACCGAGGACGCCAAGGTCATCCATACCGAGGTCGAACAGGTGATGTCGGCGGCACGTGATGCTTTGACCGACGAGATGGTGTCACGCCTGGCATCGACCGCTGGAGACGCTGCCGAGTTGCTGGATCAGGTCAATCGCGCCGGCTTGGTGCGCGCGATTCCGGCGTTGGCGCAGATGGTCAATAACGGCGACATTGAGCGCTTGTCGCAGCTCGCGCGGGTTTACGCCGCTGCGCAAGATGCGCTGACTGACGAGATGATCGGTCGCCTGAGCGGAGCCATCGGCGAAGGACTGGCGCTGCTCGATCAGGTCAACCGCGCGGGACTGGACCGGGCGATCCCCGCGCTGGCCGAGATGGTCAACAACGGCGACCTCGACCGGATGATCAAGCTGGTGCGCGTCTACAGCTCGGCTGAGGATGCGCTGACCGACGAGATGGTGGGCCGCCTCACTGACACCATTGGCAATGGCCTGTCGCTGCTTGACCGCTTCAGTCGGGGCGGCGCCGAGCAGATGGTCAAGATGCTGGAGGGCCTGCAAACCAGCGGCGCGCTGGAGCGCATCGCGACGACGCTGCCGCAGTTGGCTGATCGGATGACAACCGTGCAAGAGGTTCTGCTGTCGATCGACGCCGCTGCAAAAGCGAGTCGAGCCGCCCAGCCCGTGGCGGGCGGGATCGGCGGACTGTGGAGCATGCTGCGCGACCCCGAGACGCAGGACACGCTGCGCTTCCTGTTGACTGTTGGCAAGCAACTGCGCAAGGACTGGGGCGTCGTAAAGTAAACGCCGGGAGGGGAGCCGTCGGCCGGAATATGGATATGACAAAGATGTCTGTGGCGGGCCTTGCCTTGACTGCACAATGCGGTCAAGGAGTAACCCCATGGAACACCTGCATCCCAAAATGGCTTTTGAGGTCCTTCAGGCCAACCCCAACACTTTGTTGATCGATTGCCGTACCGAGGCCGAGTTTTATTACGTCGGCCACCCGGTCGATGCGGTCAACATCGAGTGGAATACCGAGCCCGATTTTGAGATCAACCCGCATTTCAGCGATGTCGCGCTGCGCATGGCCGGGCGCAAGGACCGCCCCATCATTCTGATCTGTCGCAGCGGCAAACGCTCAGCCGAAGCCGGACTGACACTTGAGCAGCACGGCTTCACCAACGTATGCAATGTCCTTGAGGGCTTTGAGGGTGAACTCGACGTTGACCATCACCGGGGCACACTGGGCGGCTGGCGCCTGCATGGCCTGCCCTGGCGCCAACTGTAAATCCTGCCGGGCGCCACACCTCGCATCAGTGCATGTAGGCCCTGGCTTCTTCACCGGGGTTGGGCAGGCCGGCAATGCGCCAAAGACTGCTGCAACTGTTGAACAACTCGTGGCCACGGCTCGAATCCAGACCGGCAGCCCGACAGACCAGACGCATCACCGGCAGCGCGCCGATGGAAAAATAGCCCTCGCGCACGATGCCGATGACTTGCCAGTGTTTGGCCGTCAGTTCGGCGATGCCGGCCTGTCTCGCCAGTTCTTCGGCAAGGTCATCAGTCCAGTAGTCAGAATCGACCAGATAGCCGTTGCAATCAAATTGGGCGGACGAAACGATGGCGCTCGCAGCGCGTGTGATGTTGTTTTGGGGAATCATGTATCTGGTACCTGTGGATGCAATGCAGAGTGCCGAATCTAAGGCAGGCCAGCGCAATTCACAAATACCGATTCATCATGTCCTTATGACCACAGGTTTTGTAGCAGTTCGGCTTCAGGGCTCTCAATCGTCCGAATCGTCGTGCATCTCGTCTTGCTCCATGGCCCGCCGGGCGGCCGCTTCGGTCTCCAACCTCTGGTTCTTGACCATCCGCTGCAGGCGACGCTGGTCGGCGGCTTCTTTGCTCAAGGCGATGGTTTCTTCGCCAAACAGGACTTGCCTGAGAAATCGAAAACCAAACTGCATCAAGGCAATGTCGTCGCAAAGAATGTCTTTGAGCTCCTGTGCCGGCAGATCGTAGAGTTGGCGGAAGCCCGCACTCGCGACAAACTCGCTAAACCGGTCAAGGTCGTAGCAGACCATGAAAAACAATTCCAGACTGCGCTTGGAAGGCTTGCCAATGCTCGGCCCAGATGACTTTTTCTTCAGGATCAGTTGGCGCCAGCCGCGCGCCAGTTCGTCATAGTCGTCCAGTCCCTGCTCCTTGCGGTAGTCCGCCACACTGATGCAGCGCTCTTCCCTGTGACCCAGGCAGTGGGGCTCTTCGACCAGTGCATAGGAGGTACTGTCAGTGGTTTCATCCTGGCGGCGCAAGGACAGCAGGGCCAGCGGGTAGTAACGGCAGGCAGTCGGGCGGTCTTCATAGACGCTGCAGCCCTGCGGCGTCATGAACTGGCAGGCACTGCCGTTGGCAATCGGACGCAGTTTGACGCCGGCAATGCTTCCTTGCTCAATTTCATAGGGCAAGGTGTACTGCTGCAGAAAGGCGCCGGAACTGATCTCAAAGCGCAGCTTGAGTCGCAGAATGTCGTACGGCGTGAGTGAAATGTCGATATTGCTGCAACATGCGTTCCAGCAGGCAATGCCCTTGCGGCATTGAAACTGGATCACCTTGTTGGCATCAAAGGTCTGCGGCAGTACTGGATTGACGGGAAAAGGCAGATTCTGTGTCGTGTCTTCGTTCATTTTGATACCTTGTCCAATATAAAAACAGGCCGGACACCTTGCGGCGCCCGGCCTTTGCGACTTTACTCGACTAATCGCAACAAAGCGTTAGTGTGGCGCTGGTGCTTTGAAGAGCTTCGATTTGTCCACCAGATCAACGTGCTTGCGCTTGAAGCAAGTCCACTCTTTGGTGGTCTTGTCGTAGATCGAGTTGACGAAGCAATGCCAGTTTTCTTCATCGACAAAATTCTTGTCGGTGCGATAGTAGAAGCCCGGATAGCGGGATTCTTCACGGAACTGGATGTGCTTCATGTGGACCTCGGCAGTCAGGATGCGGTGGTAGTTTTCCCAGGCCCGCAGCAGTTCGTGCAGATCTTTGGCGCGCATCTTTTCAGCGTCTTCCTTCAACAACTCAAGCTTCTCTTCAGCCACCCCGAGCATCTTGTCGTTGGTGTTGTAGTAGGTGCTGCAACCCGCCACATACTCATCCATGATCTTCTGCAAGCGCATTTGCAGCATCTTGGGCGTGATGTAGTGCGGATTGATGTCGATCGCCGTGGTGTAGTCCTTGTGTTCCAGGAAGGTGCGCACCGGCTTCCAGATCGCCGCTGCGATCTGCTCAGTGCTCTCGTCAAACTCAAGTTTGAAATCAGCAGTGTCCAAGGCATACTTGATCATCGCCTTGGCGGCCAGACGGCCTTCGGCATGGGAACCGGACGAGAACTTGTGGCCGGAAGCGCCCACACCGTCACCCGCCGTGAACAGGCCCTTGACCGTGGTCATGGAGCGGTAGCCCCAGTTCCAGCCCTTGGGCAGGTGCGCCGGCACGTCCGCGTACTCTTCGGTGGTCGGCGCGCCCAGATCGGTCGGTCCGGAAACCCAAATGCCGCAGCAACCGGAGTGCGAGCCCAGCAGATAGGGCTCAGTGGGCATCAGCTCGGAGTTCTTCTCGCGCGGATCCACGTTCTCGCCGACCCAGATGCCGCACTGACCGACGCACATGTCGAGAAAGTCTTCCCAGGCTTCGGCTTCCAGATGCTTCACTTCCTTCGGCGTCAGGGTTTCGGCCAGCTTGGCCAGGGCGGCCACGGTGTCCATCCAGATCGGGCCGCGCCCCTCCTTCATCTCGTGCAACATAAGGTGGTTGCGCAGACAGGCCGGTGGCACGATGGCACCGCCATAGGGCGGATAGTCGTTGAGCATGTCCTTGTTCTTGACCATGTAGTCTTCGCCATAGGCATTGGTGGCCTTGGCCTTGAACAGCAGGAACCAGGCACCGACCGGACCGTACCCGTCCTTGAAGCGAGCCGGCACAAACCGGTTTTCCATCATGGTCATTTCGGCGCCAGCCTCAGCCGCCATGGCATAGGTCGAACCCGCATTCCAGACCGGATACCAGGCACGGCCCGCGCCCTCGCCGACCGAGCGCGGACGGAACAGATTGACGCAGCCACCGGCCGCCAGCATGACCGCCTTGGCCTTGTAAATGTAGATCTTGTTTTCGCGCACCGAGAAGCCCGCTGCACCAGCGATGCGGCTGGGGTCGTTCTTGTCGTTAATCAGATGGACGATGAAGACGCGCTCCTCGATGCGATCCAGACCAAGTGCCTTCTTTGCTGCTTCGGCAACGATCCACTTGTAGGATTCACCATTGATCATGATCTGCCACTTGCCTGAGCGCACTGGCTTGCCGCCATCCTTCAGGGCCGGGATGCCTTCTTTCTCGGCGTCTGCGCCATCGTGACGCACGCCCTCAGCGTCGGTCTTCCAGATCGGCAGGCCCCATTCTTCGAACAGGTGCACCGAGTCGTCAACCACCCGACCCAGGTCGTAGACCAGATCGTCGCGGGTGATGCCCATCAGGTCGTTGGAGACCATACGGGTGTAGTCGGCCGGATCCAGATCGGGTCCGATGTAGGTATTGATCGCGGACAAGCCCTGCGCCACCGCGCCTGAACGGTCCAGCGCTGCTTTGTCCACCAGCTTGATCTTGAGATCCTTGCCGGTCTCGGCCTTGACGGCCTCGGCCCAGCGCATCATTTCGTAGGCCGTGCCGCAGCAGGCCATACCGCCGCCAATCAGCAGAATGTCGAGTTCTTCCACGACGACTTCGGGTGCTTCAAATGTTCCAGTCATTTTTGGTTCCTCAATGTGTTGATGATGTAGGGATCAGCCGCGGCGCAGCAGTTCTTCGGGCTTGCCGGGGCGATAACCGCCCATCACTTCCTGGGTAAAGACACCCGGCGCTGTGAGGTCGGCCATTTTTGGCATTGGTTTGCCGCCGAACGGGTCAATCGACCCTTCTGCGGTCGTGCGGATCGGAAACTTGAAGCGCTTCAAGGTACCGTTGCGGAACTTGATGGTCCACATGATGGAGTCCGAGCCACGCAGCGGTTGCACCGAACCGCCGAGCGGCACGATGTCAGCGTAGTGCCGTACTTCAATCGCATTTTGAGGGCAGATCTTGACGCAGGAATAGCATTCCCAGCACTGCTCAGGCTCCTGGTTCCACGCCTTCATCGCATGGCCGGTTTGCGAACCATCCTTGTCCAGTGCCATCAAATCGTGGGGGCAAATGTACATGCAAGCGGTCTTGTCCTGTCCTTTGCATCCATCGCACTTATCGGTTCTCACATAGGTGGGCATTTAACTTCTCCTTCTTTAGGGTTGGGGTTTACGGGAATCATTGACTGTCAATGCCGGCGTAATACTCGCGCAGGATTGCCAGCACTTCGGGGCGACTGAATTCCGGCGCAATCGGTGCGCCTTCGGACAGTGACTTACGCAACTGCGTGCCTGACACCTGAAGCCGGTCGGCGTCGGTGTGCGGGCAGGTGCGTCCGGATGCCATGCCGCCGCATTTGTAGCACCAGAATGAGATGTCGATCTTGAGTGGCTGTGTCTGCAGCGCATCCTGGGGAATCGTGTCGAAAATGTGATGCGCGTCGAACGGACCGTAGTAGCTGCCAACGCCGGCGTGGTCGCGGCCCACAATCTGGTGCGAGCAGCCGTAGTTCTGCCGGAACAGCGCGTGCAGCAAGGCTTCACGCGGACCTGCATACCGCATATCCAGCGGGTAGCCGGCTTGAATCACGGTCTTCTTGACAAAGTAGTTCTCTGTCAGCGTGGCAATCGCCTCGGCCCGTACTTCGGCTGGAATATCACCTGGCTTGAGGTTGCCAAGCAGGGAATGAATCAGTACACCGTCGCAGGTCTCGATCGCAATCTTGGCCAGGTACTCGTGCGACCGGTGCATCGGATTGCGGGTCTGAAAGGCAGCAACCTTGTTCCATCCCATGGCCGCGAACTGCGCGCGCGTCTGCTTGGGCGACATGAACAGGGCACCGTATTTCTCCGGAAAGTCACCCTGTGACAGAACTTTCAGCGGACCAGCGAGATTGACATCGCCCTGATCCATCACCAACTTGACGCCAGGATGCTTGGGATCGGTGGTCTTGAATACGGTGGCACATTCGTGCGCCTTGTCGATGGCATATTTCTCGGTCACGCGCATGGTCGCCAGGACGCTGCCGTTGTCCGGATCGGTCAGCGCAATTTCACCGCCGATCTGGATGCCGGCAGCAGTTGCCGGGTCGGTCGAGAGAGTGATCGGGATGGGCCAGAACAAGCCACTCGCCATCTTCATGCCATCGCAGATGCCAATCCAGTCGGCATGCGTCATGAAGCCCTCCAGCGGAGTAAAGCCGCCAATACCGAGCATGATGATGTCGCCCTTTTCGCGCGAACTGACGCGCACCTTGGGCAAGCCGTCAGCACGCGCCAGCTCGGCGGCGAGTTGATCGCCCTCGAGCAGCAATTCAAGCAGGCCGCGCCCGCCATGGGGTTCAACTAAAGACATAGCAATGTTTCCTCAAAGTATGGATGTTTCAAAACTCAACAAACCGCCTGGTAATAGAGACTCTGCGGATGGTTCGCCTGGGCAAAAAAGAACCAGCGCTCGGCAAGCAGTCCAAGGTACTGCACGGCAAAGGCCAATGGCAGCAGCTTGCTGCTATTGGCCCAAAGTCCGGCAGCCAGCAGCAACACCGGCGCAACAAAGACCGCCGCCAGAAAGATCCATTTGACTGAGCGCAAGCAGGCAGCTGAGCAGCCGTGAACAAACTCCCGGTTGCTGACCGAGCCACCCAAAAATCCGGTCGACTTCTGGATGATTCGAGGATGTTTGATGCCGATGGCGGTTTGCAGCGTCGACTTCGGCCGCAGTCGGTTGTTGCGAAGCAGCGATGCAGCACGACTGGCAAAGGCAAGCACGGTGATGATCAGAGCCCAGCCTGCAAAAAAACCAGTGAGTTCAGGTGCGTTGCTGGCCGCGAAGGCCGCCGCCAGCGTGAAGCCAGAGGCACCGCCGAGCAGAATGTAGTTCAGCACCGTCAGCGGACTGTGCCATTCAGGCAGGAACGCCAGGCAGGCGTAAATCATCGCCGTGCTGATAAATAGCGCAAACGCAAGGAGCGTCCCCAGGATACCCAGCAGCACCGTGACATCGATCACAACGCCATCGGGTAGTGTGGCCACGGTCGGCTTCCAGCCGATGAAGTGGACAATGCCGTAGAGCAGCACCACACCCATGAAGCTAGGCAGCATGATGATTTCGCGCGACAGCCACGAGGTACGCCACATGGCGGCCGAGCGCCAGGCGCGCTCGGGCCTGCCAAGGTGAAAGAAGGAGCTGATCAATCCGAGAACGCCAAGTGCCAGCACCAGCAGCGTGCCAATAGCGTAGAACGACTGGCTGTCCTGCTGCGGCAGCAGATTGAACAGCGCATAGGACTGTGCTGTGAACAACGCCAGAAACAAGCCCTGGGCAGCGCCTATCAGCGTGGTCAGAAAGATGACGGAGAAGGCTGGTTTCATGATGGCTTTGTTACCAGGCCGCCATATCGTCGAGCGACGGTTCAGTCTTGGCTGGCTTGGGCAGCAGACCGTCGATCTTGAGGGGGTTGTCGATCCGGACCAGTTCGTCCCGATGCATGCGCATGGCTGCCTTGCGGCGCGGCAGGTAGTGGTTCGAGGGATGGGTGCCCCACTCCGGCATCAGCGCGTAGCCCGCCCGCTCACGAATGGCGAGCGAAACGGCTGATTCCGAATCGTGGATGTCACCGAACAAACGCGCACTGGTCGGGCAAGCCAGCACGCAAGCCGGCTGGCGTTCGCGCTCAGGCAGGGCGGCATTGTGGATCCGGTCGACACACAGCGTGCACTTGGTCATGACCTTGCGCTCGTCGTCGAGTTCACGTGCGCCGTAAGGGCAAGCCCAGGTACAGTATTTGCAACCAATGCATTTGTTGAAGTCGACCAGCACCACACCGTCATCTGCGCGCTTGTAGCTGGCACCGGTCGGACAAACCGGGACGCACGGTGGGTCTTCGCAGTGGAGGCAGGATTTTGGAAAGTGAACCGTCTGCGTGTTGGGGTACTCACCAACTTCGAAGGTCTGCACACGATTGAAAAACGTGCCGCCTGGATCGGCATCGTAGGGATTGAAGTCTGCCAGCGGCCCGGCTGCGCCGGACGTGTTCCATTGCTTGCAACTGGTAACGCAGGCGTGGCAACCAACGCAGACGTTGAGATCGATGACCAGCGCCAGTTGGGTCATTTCCACTCCCCGCGACCGGCAAAAAAGGCTTGAAGGCGGTGCTTGCTCTGGCGGCTACCGGGCACGGCCGGGACAGCCTTGAATTGCGGCCAACTGGTCTTGGGCTCAGCGGGATCAGCTGGATAGATCCGAACCCGCACGTCGTACCAGGCTGCCTGACCCGTGACCGGATCGGAATTGGACAGAACGCCTTCGCCCGACTTGCCAGCCAGTTCTTCACTGATCAGGTGGTTCAGCAGGAAACCGCGCTGCGACTCGTTGGCATCGCTCGCAAGCTGCCAGGCGCCGGCGGCCTTGCCAATGGCGTTCCAGGTCCAGACGGTGCCCGGCTCCACGGCTTCGGAATAGCTGGCCATGCAGCGCACCTTGCCCCACTCCGACTCGACCCACATCCAGCCGCCGTCTTCAACGCCGGCCGAACGGGCGACACGCGGATTGACAAACAGATGGTTGTGCGTATGAATCTGGCGCAGCCAGGCGTTTTGCGAATCCCACGAGTGGTACATCGCCATCGGCCGCTGGGTCACCGCGTTGAGCGGATATTTCACCAGATCGGATCGCTGTGCTTCGATCGGCTCATAGTAGAACGGCAAGGGGTCAAAGTAGGTCTCGATGCGCTTCTTGAGATGCGCTGGCGGTTTGCGCGACATGCCCCGACCCTGCGCCGCCAGACGAAATTTTTGCAGCACCTCGGAGTACACATGAATCAGGATTGGTTCGGCGTAGCGCTGGATACGGTTGCGCTGTGACCACTCAAGGTAGCCCTTGTTCCAGTTGCGCATGTACTGGTAAGAAGGAGGCAGCTTGTGCTGGTGCACGCAGTTGTTCTGCGCATACATTTCCCACTGGCGCGGATTGGGTTCGCCGCGCATGAATTTCTCACCACCCTTGCCACGCCAGCCCGACAGAAAGCCGATGCCGGAGCCAGGTTCGGTCTCATAGTTGACGATGAAATCGGGGTAGTCACGGAACTTGCGTTCGCCGCCGGGGCGCACAAAGGCCGGAAATTGGAGACGACCGGCGAGTTCTATCAGCACTTCCTGAAACGGCTTGCATTGACCGCTGGGTGGCAGCACCGGAATGCGTACCGCATCAATCAGCGCATCAAACTCGGAAATCGGCCGATCCAACATCGACATCACATCGTGACGTTCGAGGTAGCTGGTATCTGGCAGCACCAGATCTGCGAACGCGACAGTCTCTGACTGAAAAGCGTCACAGACAACCAGGAACGGGATTTTGTACTCGCCATCCTCACGCTTGTCGTTGAGCATTTGACGCACCTGCGTCGTGTTCATGGTCGAATTCCATGCCATGTTCGACATAAACAGCATCAGCGTGTCGATCGGGTACGGGTCACCGCGCCAGGCGTTGGTGATGACGTTGTGCATCATTCCGTGAACCGAGAGCGGGTATTCCCAGGAGAACGCCTTGTCGATGCGGACTGGTTTACCGTCGTCATCGACAAACAGGTCATCGGGCTCGGCCGGCCAACCCAGGCCCATGCCGTCGAGCGGCGAGTTGGGTCGTATCGCCAGTGGCGTGTTAGGCGTCTTGGCGCACGGTGGAATTGGGCGCGGGAATGGAGCCTTGTGGCGAAAACCGCCAGGTCGGTCGATGGTGCCGAGCAAGGTCATCAGAATAGCCAGCGAGCGGGTCGTGTGAAAGCCGTTGGAATGGGCGGCCAGACCTCGCATAGCGTGGAAGGCGACCGGATTTCCGGTCACGCTGTCGTGCTCCTTGCCCCAACTGTCGGTCCAGGGGATAGGCAACTCAATTTTCTGGTCGCGTGCGGTGACGCCCATCTCATGTGCCAGGCGACGAATCGCCTCGGCCGGGATGCCGGTAATGCCCGCGGCCCATTCGGGCGTGTATTCGTCCACCCGCTCTTTCAAAAGCTGAAATGCCGGCTTGACCAGCGTGCCGTCAGGCAGCGCAAACTCGCCCAGCAGAAACGGGTCGCAGCCCTCGGTGTGCGTCACAACAGCCCGGTTGCTCGCCCGATCCCACCAAAGCTTGTTTTGCGGATCAAAGCAGCCTTCTTCTTTTGGCACTTCGGTGCGCACAAACATGCCAAATTCGTCGTGCACGTCGTCCATGTTGACCAACTGGCCTGAGTTGGTATAGCGCACCAGGAATTCACGGTCATACAGGCCGAGCGCGATCAACTCGTGGATCAGGGCCAGCAGCAGGGCGCCGTCGGTGCCCGGCTTGATTGGCAACCATTCGTCGGCGATCGCCGAGTAACCCGTGCGCACCGGATTGATGGAAATGAAACGCCCGCCGTCGCGTTTGAATTTCGCCAGCGCAATTTTCATCGGGTTGGAGTGATGATCTTCGGACGTACCCATCATCACAAACAGCTTGGCACGTTCCAGATCGGGACCACCAAACTCCCAAAAGGAGCCACCGATGGTGTAAATCATGCCGGCGGCCATATTGACTGAACAAAAGCCGCCGTGCGCCGCGTAGTTCGGCGTACCAAACTGGCGCGCAAAGAGGCCGGTCAGTGCCTGCATCTGGTCGCGTCCGGTGAACAGGGCGAACTGTTTCGGGTCGGTCGCGCGTATTTTCTTTAAACGCTGCTCCAGTATCGAGAAGGCTTCCTCCCACTCGATCTCATTGAACTGGCCGTCGCCTCGCTCGCTGCCCGGTTTGCGCAGCAAGGGCTTGCCGAGGCGCGCCGGCGAGTACTGCTTCATGATGCCGGCCGAGCCCTTGGCGCAGATCACCCCCTGGTTCAGTGGATGATCCGGATTGCCCTCGATGTAGCGCACCTCGCCATTGCGCAGGTGAACCCGGATGCCACAACGGCAAGCACACATATAACACGTGGTGTTTCGCGTATCGGTGCTGGCGCCGACCAGCGGTGCGGCTGTCGGATCGTGAAGCGGGATGGCGGACATGCGGTCGGTATTCTTCTCACGGGCAGGGTTTGCAGAGTGCTCCTATTAGAGGCAAAGCCACCCTGCTTCGTCTATAGCCGGCACGGGTAATTCGATATAGCCCAAATGGGTGGCGTGAAGAGTTCACCCGGTGGCAGTTGCCGATTCTCAGAAGATCTGCCGCTATTTGGTCCGCATTGGGGTTTTCACGATTCATCAGACATGCAGAATGGATTAGCATGGCCGCACTCGACATCCCTATGACTGGAACTCAGATCTCGTTCGATCCGCCGCACCACGCCGCCAGTGCGCAGCCAGGTATGGTCGTTCTCGACCGAACGGATGGCGGCCCCGTGCTGCAGTCCTTGCTTGAACGCTTTCTGGTTTCCATCATCGCGCTGTCGGGTGCCCGGGCCGGCACGGTACAGGTGCTGACGGATGACGGAAAGTGCATGCGTCTGGTGGCGCAGCAGGGCATGCCGACGCAGTTGCTGGCCACCGAGCGCCTGCTTGAGCCCGGCTGTAGCGCCTGCAACATCGCCACCGGCTCTGATGTACTGGATTGGGTAGACGAGGTACGGTCCTGCGTCCGCCATGGCACCGATGCCTACCTTGGCCTGCGAGGCCAAAGCGTGCTGGCAATCTCCCTGAAGCATGACAACCAGACACTGGGTATTTACAACCTGTTTTTCGAAGCCAGGGCAGAAATCAGCCCGCAGACACAGACTATTCTGCGTCTGGTGGCGCAGTTGCTCGGTCTGACCCTGCACAACGACCGCGTTGAGCGTGAACACTTGCGCACAACGGTCATGAAAGAGCGCCAGGAGATGGTCGATGAGGTACATGACGCGATTGCGCAAACACTGGCCTATGTCAAGATGCGGCTACCCCTGTTGAGCGATGCCATGCTGTCCCATGATGACTCACGCTCGCTGAAATACCTCTCGGAAGTGAAGATCGCCGTCGGTGAGGTGCATGACAACCTGCGAGAGGTCATGACCTACTTTCGCACCCGCATGGACCCGATGGGACTGTTGCACGCACTGCAGAGCATGGTTGACAGCTTTTTTGACAGGACAGGTATTGCGCTTGAGTTCAGAAATTCGACTGACGAGCTGAACCTCAACGAAAAGCAGGAGATTCAAGTGTTTCACATCGTTCAGGAAGCACTGGCCAACATCGCGAAGTATTCGATGGCCGAGCGTGCTATCGTGACCATCCGCAAGTCAGCTGAGGGTCTTGAATTTTTGGTTGAGGACGACGGCTTGGGTATCGCTGCACCGGCCGGATCAACTTCCCAGAACGCCGCAAAAGCGCTTAAACCATCGACCCATTTTGGAATGGAGATTATGCAAAATCGTTCGCAGCGCCTGGGCGGCAGTCTCGAGGTGAGCCGGATTGACGGTGGCGGTACCCGGGTGCGCTTGTTGCTACCCCAGGGTTCGGCTATGAGTAGGAGCACTGCATGAATACCAGGACCCGGGTCATGTTGGTAGATGACCATGCGCTGTGTCGCAGCGGCTTGACGGAACTGCTGGAACATCGGGGCAACATGTCGGTCGTGGCTGCCAGCGGCGACCCGGCTTTGGTCGTGGCGCTGTTGCGGGAACATCAGCCCGACCTGTTGGTGCTTGACTTGCGCCTGGCCAAGGTCGATGGTTTGAGTGTCATGCGCATGTTCCGTGCGGATGGCTGTGAAGTGCCGGTCGTCATACTCACCATGAGCGACGATGGAGCGGATATGTCGGCGGCGCTGCGGGCCGGCGTCCAGGGTTACTTGCTCAAGGACATGGAGCCAGAGGAAATCATTGACGCCATCGGTCGGGCGGCGCGTGGCGAGATGGTCGTAGCCCCGGCCATGATGCTGCAATTCGCACAAATCCTGCAATCCGGCCCCAAGGGGACGGGTAGGAGTGGCCTGGTAGCCTCACTCACCGAGCGTGAGCGCCAGGTCCTGGATCATGTGGCGCGCGGCCAAAGCAACAAGGTGATCGCCAAGGTGCTCGACATCAGTCACAACACGGTCAAGATGCACGTGCGCCACATCATGGATAAACTCAATTTGCACTCCAGAGTGGAAGCGGCCGTATTTTCATTTGAATACAGCAATTCGCGCGAAGGCCTCAGGGCCGCGAGTGATGTCAAACCGTTGTGAGCGCCACCGGAGGTTTGAACCAGGCCAGTTCATCATGCAGTTTGACAACGTTTCCGATGATCGTCAGACAGGGTGATTTCAGACCCGCTCGTGCCACCCGGTCAGGCATATCGATCAAGGTACCCGTGACAACTTTTTGGCTCGCGATGCTGCCGTCCTGCACGACTGCGATGGGCAAGTTGGGTGCGGCGCCATGAGCCATCATCTGGCGGCAGATTTCGGGCAAACCACCCAGACCCATATAGATGACAACGGTCTGGTTTAGCCTGACCAGGCTTGGCCAGTCCAGATCGGCCGTCCCGTTCTTCAGGTGACCGGTAACGAAAATGCAGCTTTGCGCGTAGTCGCGATGCGTCAGCGGAATACCTGCATAACTCGCCACACCGGATGCCGCCGTCACACCGGGCACGACCTCAAAGTCGATACCCCGCGCGGCCAGTGCTTGCAATTCTTCGCCACCGCGCCCGAAGATGAACGGGTCACCGCCCTTCAGCCGCACCACTTGTTTGCCCTGAGTGGCCAGACTGATCAACAAGGTGTTGATCTCCTCTTGCCGCAGGGTGTGCTCGTTGCGGCGCTTGCCGGCATAAATACGCTGTGCTTTCGGTGAGACAAACTCAAGCACCGCACTTGACACCAGATGGTCATAAACGACCACTTGCGCCTGTTGTAGCAGACGCACAGCGCGCAGTGTCAATAGTTCAGGATCGCCCGGGCCGGCGCCTACCAGATAGACCCGACCCACAGGGGGCGGGGGTGGAGTGCAATCGGCCT
Source organism: Comamonadaceae bacterium (assembly GCA_007280205.1). Lineage (GTDB taxonomy): Bacteria > Pseudomonadota > Gammaproteobacteria > Burkholderiales > Burkholderiaceae_C > Rhodoferax. The sequence goes on along the minus strand of QYPX01000230.1, from coordinate 13,986 downwards.
TCAATGGGACCGCCCGCTGCTGTTACAGCCAGAGACGCCACAGGAACTGCTGGCACACGCTGCGCTGGCGCAACCGGCGCCTGAGCTTGGCGTCGCCTGGGTCGGTCGGCTACGGCTGAAGATAAAGTTGAACTCGCCAGGCTGGAGCTCTACGTAGTCCAGTAGGGTGTCAAGCAGTAATTCATGAAACTCCGGTCCAATTACGACCTGCACGCCCTCGAATTCCAATTGAATATCGTCGTCTTTGGCATCGTCAAATCCCATCCCGTATTGGATTGAACCATCGACGTCTAGCTTGGCCGCGACGCGCAACGTCAGTTCCTGCTCAGGGCTGGCGCTCGCCGACTGCTGGATCTGTCGCGCGGCAGCGCCGCTTAATGTAAACATGGCGTTCTCCTAAAACTCAATGGCCTGCAAATTCTGGCAGGTCGGTTCCACGTTGGCTGACCCGTTGCATGACTTCGAACTGATTTTGTTTTTTCGAACAAAATCAACAAAAGCTGAGGCCCAATCCGACCCACAACCACTGCGCAGATGGGCATACGAGGCGAGCACGTTGCGGTAAACGATACCGTCGTGACTGCCGTCAACACCATGACCGCGCGTCACGCGATACGCAAATTTCAGCTCCGGGTCCAGGTTTTCCAGGCTCGAGTAGTGAAACTCGTGCCCCCGCAGTCTGGACGGTGTGGCCTGCGAGCTGACCGGCCAGGGTGCATCGCTGGTGAGATCGAGCTCAACGTAGCCGCGACCGACCGGGCGCTCGTGCATCACGACATCGGCTGGCAGTGCACCCACCATCTGGTAAACACTGTCTTTCCATTGCAAGCTGCGCGCCAGGTACATCAGTCCGCCGCATTCAGCATAAACCGGCATGCCAGCCTCAATGGCGTTGCGCAGGCCATCGCGCAGCGCCGTATTGGCCTGCAACTGGGACATGAACATTTCCGGAAAGCCACCGCCGATGAAAAGGCCGTCCACCTCGGGCAGCCGGGCGTCTTGCAGGGTGTTGAAGGGGACGATCTCGGCGCCAGCCTGCTGCAACGCCGCCAGGTCGTCGGGGTAGTAGAAACCAAAGGCGCGGTCGCGCGCCAGCCCGATGCGTACCGACACCGGCGCAGACGTCAGGACCAGCGCAGGCGCTGCATGCTGCAACACCGGCAGCGGGACAGCGCTTGCTGCGATCTGCTGCAGCCGCGCCAGATCAACCTGAGCCGCGATCCGCTGACCCAGCGTGCGCACGCGCTGAGCCGCGTCGTCGAGTTCGCTGCTGGGGGTCAAGCCGAGATGCCGTTCAGTCAGCGCAAGTTGCGCGTCGTGGCCGATGGCTCCGAGTACCGGCACATCGGTGTAATGCTCGATCACCGCGCGCAACTTGGATTCATGACGGCTGCCGCCGAGCTGGTTCAGAATGACACCAGCAATGCGGATCGTGGGGTCGAACGCCTGATAACCCAGAATCAGCGGTGCCACACCGCGCGTCATGCCGCGCACGTCCAGCACCAGCACCACGGGAAGACCGAGCAGTTGTGCAAGGGCAGCGTTGCTGTTGCTGCCGTCCAGCGCCAGGCCGTCGTACAAGCCCTTGTTGCCCTCGACAATGCTGATATCGGCCGAGCACGCCTGGCGCGAGAAACACTCGACGATCGCCTGTGAACTCATCAGATACGGATCAAGGTTGAAACAGGCGCGCGCGCTGGCCTGCGTCAACCACATCGGATCAATGTAGTCAGGCCCCTTCTTGAAAGCTTGCACCAACAAGCCCTGCGCCGATAGCGCCGCGCACAGACCCGTCGTAACGACGGTTTTTCCCGACGACTTGTGCGCCGCCGAGAGCATCAGGCGCGCCATGCGCGGCACTGATTCAGCTTGCTGCAAGGGCTTGTTTGGCACGATGTTTCTGCAGCGCTGCGTCGTCGAGCCGTTGTGGCAGGAAGGCGATCAGTCTGAGTGCCATGATGACGATCAGTCCGACCATAGCCAGTCCGAGCAAGCCCAGGCCCCATTCGGACAACGATGGCGTGTAGCTGTTGACCACCCCATCGAAGAAGCTGCTGCTGACCTGACGCCCTGGAAACAGCGGCAACGGCTGCGCCTGGCTCCCCAGGATCGTGATGTACAACTGCGCATAAGCCCCAAGGACGACCAACGCAAGACTGGCCGCGATGCGAACACGCATTTGCGCAATGCCCGGATGCAGCAACAGCCCTGCCGGAACCAGCGTACCCAGCAGAATCTGGCCGAGCCAGAACAGCGTGGTGTAGATGCCGCCGTCGAACAGGATAAAGCACTCGAAGTCGCGGTTCCTGGTGAAATAGTAGTTCGTCATGTGATGAACCAGCACGAAGTACAGACCGACACCGATGAAAATCACTTGCAGGCGCGCCAGCCGCTTCAGCAAGGCGTCGCCCAGAGCAATGTTGTTGTTGCGGCATGCCAGCAGCAGCACCAGCACGAACACCGCAAGGCCGTAACTCAGCGACAGTGCGATGTACATTGGTGCAAAAATGGCTGAATCAAAGCCCTGGCGCGCAACCTGAAAACCATAGATCGAGCCGGTTCCGGTGGTCAGGCCGATGCGCCAGGCAAACGCCAAACCAATCGCCCACGGTGTGAAACGCCGCATGCCCGGCTCCACCAGGGTCCACAGATAAGCTCCGACAAAGCCCATAAATCCGGAATACAGGTACAGATTCCAGCTCAGCACCGATTTGGGATTGAAGTGAATCATGGCCTGGCTGGCCCGGTCCGGCCGCCCCAGATCGAGCATCAGCAGCAGCAGGCCGGTCAACACCATCGCGATCGCGAGCACGCCCGACAGCGGCGCCACCGGCTCGTATTCGACCTTGCCAAAAACTGAGGCCAGCAGCGCGACAGTGAGCGCGCCGGTGCCCGACAGCATCAGGAAAATAGAAAACACATCGGGCAGACCCCAGACAAACTGATTGTTCATGCCGGTCACGATGTGGCCATGGTGTTCAATGTAGAGTAGCGCGCTCACACCCAGCAACAACATCAGCACCAGGCCGGCCAACAGTTGGTAGTGACCGCGACTGCCTCCTTGCAACTTGTTGAGCACAATATTCATGGGCAATTCTCTGGGTTCAGATACCGAGGTAGCGCACACCCGTGTCGAGATTCAGGTTTTCCCGAATCTGACGCGTTGGATAGCTAGCGATCCGTTTGGCGATCTCGCTGGAGGGATCATTCAGGTCGCCAAACAGGAAGGCCGCATGTCCGCTGGCTGTGCAGGCCGCAACACAGGCTGGCTGCTCGCCACGGTCGACCCGGTTGACACACAGGTTGCAGGCTTCCGCAGTGCCCATGCCACGCGGCGCATCGGGTTTTTGATGAGTCACCGGTGCATGAACGAAGGATCGCGCCTTGTAGGGACACGCCATCAGGCAATAGCGGCAGCCGATACAGCGGTGCCGATCGACCAGCACAATGCCGTCAGCACGCTTGAAGGAAGCGCCGGTCGGGCAGACATCCACGCACGGCGGTTCGGCGCAATGCTGGCACATCATCGGCAAGTACTGCTTTCTGCCGCTGCGCACTTCCTTGATTTCGAGCTTGCGTATCCACTGCGAATCCGTCGGCAGTGTTCCGCCGGACAATCCATTCTCGCTATTGCAAGCCGTCACACAGGCCTTGCAATCGGCGCTGCACTGGTTGCTGTCGATCAGCATACCCCAGCGAACCTTGCTGCTCGCGCCGGCGCTGAGCGCCGCACCTGCAGGCGCGGCTTGCGCGATCTCGATCAGTCGAACCCCCGGTGCCAGCGCGATACCCGTCAGACCCGCAGCAGCCGCAGCCAAAAAGCCACGACGGCCGGACCGGCTTGTAGCAGCGTCGTCCGCAGGAGTCGGGTTGTCGTGCTTCATGGCTTGACCTGTGGCTGTGCAGCGCTGTTGGCTGTCGTGTTCGCGTGACACTCAAAGCAGTCGATTTTTACCGCCGCATAGTTGTGACAACTTTGACAAAAGTTGCTCGGTTCGGCAGTCACGCTTTGGCTGCTTGGGCTGGCGTGACAGGCAATGCAGGCTTTCAAGGAATGCTTCCCGGTACGAATACCCCCACGCAGCGTGTCGTCGCGCTGGTGCATGAGAAGTTTCATGTGATTGCGTCGCATGAAGGCGGGGTCGGCCACACATTGGCCGCCACGGGCAGTCTCGATCACTGGCTGCAGCGCCCGGCTTGATGAAGCCTGAGCTGCCTGTGCCCACGCTGCCGGGATGGCTGCCAACAGCAGGACCAGCCAGCACAAACTGCTGACGATGCCAAGCCGCGGTGTGCTGCGTCCAGCCATGTTGTTTACTCTCCCAGACCCATCTTGATGTAGCCGGAGGGACAGACGTCAGCGCAGATGTGGCAGCCAATGCACTTGTTGTAGTCGGTGTCCACGTAGCGGCCCGTCGTGGATTTCGATTTTGGCACTTTGAACACCGCCAACTGCGGACAATAGACCACGCAGTTGTCACACTCGAAGCACTGGCCGCAGCTCATGCAGCGCTTGGCTTCGGCTTGCGCCTGGGCCTGCGTCAACGCAATGATGCGCTCCTCGCTGTTGCCGAGCACATTGGAGACGTCGATCGTCCTCATGTCGCGCACCTTGCGCGCCGTATAAGGGAAGTGGCCCAGGTACAGTTCGTCGGACTTGATCACCGCCCGATCCGAGCGGTTGTCGTAGTTGTGGATGCCAATGCTGGAGGTATCGGTGCCGCGCATCGGTTCCTGCGCCTGGCCGATCTTGAGGCCTTTTTCGGCCATTTTGCGTGGCAAGTCAAACGAACTCTTGTCAACCTTGGGGCGCTTCTCGACCGGCCTGCCCTCGAGATAATCGTCAATTCCTTCGGCAGCGATGCGGGCGTGGCCGATCGCCGTCGTGAGCAGATCAGGCAAGACAGCGTCGCCACCGATGAACACGCCAGGCGTGGTGGTGGCCTGGAATGTCTTGTCGATGTTGGCCAGATTCTTCGTGTTCTTGAACCCGGCCATGTCGTCCCACTCGATCGATTGCCCCATGGCGGCAATGATGAGGTCGCAGGGGATGTCGTACTCGGAGCCCTCCTTGACGACCATTTTCTTGTTGATCCAATCGACCTTGGCCACCCGCAGCGCGGTCGCTCTGCCGTCAGCGCCTTGCACCACCGAAACAGGGATCACGTGCGTTTGTATTTCACCACCCTCGCGAACCACCGCGTCGACTTCGATCTCGTCGGCCGGCATTTCCTCACGGGTGCGGCGATAGGCAATCAGCACCTTGGCGTTCGCGCGTTGACCCTGAGCGTTCAGGCTGCCAGTGCGCAGGGCCACCGATGCAACGTCCATCGCTGTATTGCCGCCGCCGATGACGATAACGCGCTGCTCGAAGTTGGTGAGCCTGCCTTCATTGAAATCACGCAGGAGCTTGAGCCCATCGATGCAGTTCGGTGCATCGGCCCCCGGTATATCCAGGCGGTTGCCTTTTTGTGCACCGATGGCAATGAAAATGGCATCGAAATCACTTTGCAGATCTTCGAAGCGGACATCTCTGCCAACGCGCGTATTCGTGTGAACTTCGACGCCCATGTCGATGATGCGTTTGACCTCGGCATCCACGATGGCATGATCGACCCGGTAGGGTGGCAGCCCGAAGGCCAGCATGCCGCCGATCTTGCCGTAGTCTTCAAAAATGGAGCAGGCATGACCCATCTTGCGCAGTTGGTAGGCGCAGGCCAGACCACCGACGCCACCACCGATGATGGCAACGCGCTTGCCACTCTCCTTTTCGGGCTTGCCAAAGCCCAGACCCATTTCAAGTCCGTAGTCACCCAGAAATTGCTCGACCGCGTTGATGCCGACATAATCCTCCACCTTGGAACGATTGCAGCCACCCTGGCACGGCGCCGGGCAGACGCGGCCCATGACGGCAGGAAAGGGATTGCAGTCAGTCAGCCGGCGCCAGGCATATTCCTGCCAGGGCATGGTCGGCTTGCCATCGACGCCAACCGGAGGTTTTTCGATGCCGCGCACAATGTTGAGCCAGCTGCGGATGTCCTCGCCCGCCGGACAACAGCCCTGGCACGGTGGCGTGCTCTGAATGTAGGTCGGGCATTTATAGCTGTGATCCGCGTCAAGGATCTTCGCCTGCCAGGTCTTGATCTTGGTGTCGCCATCCTTGTAACGGCGAAAGCTCAGCGGCTTGACGGTCAGGGCTTCGGTGTTGGCGGACATGTGGGAAGTCTCCTAGCATTTTGTATATGAATAACGAGTGGGTAGAGTTACTTGTCACCCAGGCGTATCGCTTTGCTGACCAATTGGTGCACACCACCTACCATGCTCATGTCAAAACCGTAGTAAGGCAGCACTTTGGTGAACTGGGCTTTGCAGATGGCACAGATGGTGGCCATGAAGTTCACGCCATGCTCGTCGACGACATCCTTCAGGGCCTCCATGCGTGGCATGGCACCCTTGACGCGCAACTCCAGCAGATCGTCGGTCAGCAGGCCGCCACCGCCGCCGCAGCAGAAGGTGTCCTCCCGAATGGTGTGCGACGCCATGTCATGGAAATGGTTCGCCACCGAGGTAATAATGCGCCGCGGTATGACGAACTGTCCGCCTGGCATGTCGCCCATGCGTGAGGCCCGCGCCACGTTGCAGGAATCATGGAAGGTAATGATGCGCCCATCATTGGCGTCCTTGTCAAACCTGATGGCGCCGCGTTGAATCAGGTCGTCAGTGAATTCGCAGATGTGCTGTGGCACCGGGTAGCGTGGATCCAGAAAGTCGAACGGTCCAATCAGGGTATTCCAGAAGCTGTAGGCAACGCGCCAGGCGTGGCCGCATTCGCCAACCACGATCCGCTTCACGCCCAACTCCAGTGCTGCCTCGCGCACCCGCATCGAAATCTTGCGCATCTGCTCGTAGTTGCCAATGAACATGCCAAAGTTGCCCGCTTCCGAAGCGTGCGAACTCAAGGTCCAGCTGATGCCGGCGGCGTGAAACACCTTGGCGTAGCCGATCAGGCTTTCCACATGCGGCTCCGAGAAAAAGTCAGCCGAAGGCGTGATCAGCATCACCTCAGCGCCCTTCACATTGAGCGGAAACTTGACGTCGATGCCGGTCTCGTCCTTGGTGTCTTCCTCCAGGCCTTCGAGCGTGTTTTCGAGCGCCGGGCCCGGGATACCCAGGTTGTTGCCGATGCGGTGTACCTTGCCAATGATTTCGTTCGAGTATTTCTGACCGAGTCCGATCGAGTCCATGATCTCGCGCGCCGCCATCGTGACCTCGGCGGTGTCTATGCCGTAGGGACAAAAGACCGAACAGCGCCGGCACTCTGAGCACTGATTGAAGTAGCTGTACCACTCATCGAGCACCTCGCGCGTCAGATCGACCGCACCCACCAGCTTGGGGAAATACTTGCCGGCGAAGGTGAAGTAGCGCCGATAGACTTTGCGCATCAGGTCCTGGCGCGCCACCGGCATGTTCTTGGGGTCACCGGTGCCCAGAAAATAGTGGCACTTGTCGGAGCAGGCGCCGCAGTGCACGCAGGCGTCCATATAGACCTGCAGCGAACGGTACTTGCCCAGCAACTCGCCCATCTTGGCGATCGCCTTGGCTTGCCAGTCCTCAACCAGTTGTTCCGGGAAACCAAGTGCCTTCTGCAGCGGCGCACCCGCCACAAAGGGTTTGAGGTGCGACATCGCACCCACCTGTACCAGCGGAATGACCGGGTAGCTCTTGAGCTTGGGGGTTTCAAATGCAGCGGTGGCCATGGTGCGTGTGCGTGTTCAGGGACGCTTGTCGAGTGCGCCGGCCCAGGCAGAGATATGCCGCACTTCGCGGGCGTTATCGGCCTGATTGCGGGTCGGACTGAAGAACAGCCCTGGCGCATGCAATAGCTTGCTGATGGGAAAGATGATCATGAGCAGACCCACCAGCGCCAGATGCGCCAGCAGCAACGGGTCAGCGGGCAGCGCCTGCCAGTCAAAGCGCAGCAAGCCCAGCATGAAACCCTTCACGGCCACAATGTCGGTGTGCACGACAAACTGCATGCCAAGCCCGCTCAAGCCGATCGCCAGCAGCAGCGCCAGCATCAGGTGATCCGAAGGTGTCGAGATGTAACGTACCCGGTCAACCAGCCAGCGTCTGGCCCACAAAGCGCCCAGTGCCGCCACCATGGCAATACCGGCGATGGTACCCACGGGTTGAATCAATACCACCGGCAGCCACACAGGCTCCTGAAAATAGCGCAAGTGACGCAACACCACCAGCAGCAGCGCGACGTGAAAAGCCCAGCCAAACAGCCAGGTCCATTTACTTGACTTGAACAGACTTTCAAACAAAACGGCTTCGCGGGCCATGCGCCAGCCCACGCCGGCAACGGTGGTCGGCGCTGGCGTCGTTGGAATCTTCAGCGGCGCCGGTGTTTTGATGTAGCTGCGCAGTTTCAGGCTCAGGCCGACGACCAGCACCCCCGTGGCGACATAGAGCAACAGGGCGTAGCCAAGCGTCAGCATCGACATGTCAGAGTCCGGCGCTGGCCTTAGATACAGCCGGTCGGCTTGGGCAGACCGGCAATCTTGCAGGCTTGTTTGGCTGGACCATAGGGAAACAAGTCATACAGGTACTTGCTATTGCCTTTTTCCTCGCCAAATTGCTTGCCGATGGCCTTGGTCAGCACGCGCACGGCCGGCGCGATCTGGTATTCGTTGTAGTACTCACGCAGGAAGTTGATGACTTCCCAGTGGTTATCACTGAGTGGAACCTTTTCCTCTTCCGCCAGAAAGACCGCAGCCTCGGGAGTCCATTCGGCCAGGTTGAGAAGGTAACCTTCTTCATCTGTCTCGAAGGTCGTACCGTTGATTTCAAAACTCATGTTGTTCTCCAGATAAAAAGTTGTAACTGGCGCGCCCTCGCCTCACAGCCAGGAATGTGATGTCTTGTATTCCACCGTCAAATCGACAAAACCGTCGTAGTCGACCGCTGTCACGCCGTCAATCAGTTTGCCCAGCACGCCGCGGGCATCGAGGTCGGGTCGCAGTGCATAAACCTTGAGCGTGGCGCAGGCCTCGCGGATGACAGATTCCATAGCGCTGCCGACGGTGGCCCCGTAAACGCCGTCTTCGATCAGCAGCAGCGCGCTGCCGGGTTGGGCCATTCGCAAACAGCTCTGGAGTGTGCTGGTCTGGAACGGCGACTTATTGACAATATGCAACATGATGGTTTGTCCTTTTCACTAAAAGCTCAAGATCACATCTTGTTGCGCCATGAGTTGCCCCATTTGCTGTGCGTCGAACACCTCCACCGGAACCAGCAGATCCTTCTCCGTCAGGCCGCGCTGCTCCAGTGAGTTACGGTCAACATAGAGCTTTTCCACGTCATAACCGTCCAGCGCTCGGTAGCTGGGTGAAAAGTTCTTCATGCCTATGCCTTTGGTCTGCTGGCCCTTGACCAGTTCATAGACGCCGTCGTCGATGAAGACCAGACTCACGTCCTGATCAAAAGTGGCGGCGATCAGCACCACCTCCAGGCTTTCCAGTGCGTAAATGGTGCCGTAAGGTGCCTTTCGGTTCACAAACATGAACTTCTTGACTTTAGGGCCGCTGCCGCCGCTTGTTGGTTGTTCGCTCATTTTTTTGGTCTCGTCGGTTGCGTCCATCAATCGCCAAAAGTGACAAGGCGATCCGTCTTGATTCCACTGTCGACCAGCTGGCCCAGGCCCGAGATTCGAAACCCCGGGGCCAGAACTTCTTCCTTGATACCGCGGCGTAAGGCGGCTGCCACGCACACCACCAGGTCCACCTTGTTCGCTGCCGCCAGCGCCGACCAGCGGTTCACGACATGGCGGTCGTCCTGCGGTGGCTCGGTCAGGCGGGTCGCATTGTTGACCCCGTCGTGGTAGAAGAACACGCGCTGGATTTCGTGGCCTTTGGCCAGTGCAGCGACCACAAACTGGTAGGCGCTGTCGGAAGCCTGGTGCGTGTAGGGGCCTTCGCTGACAAGTAAACCGAATTTCATGATGTTCTCTAATCAGTTGGGGACAGAGCAAAGTTCGCTTCGTGTAACTCTTGGTCTGTCCCGCAATGTTTCAAAAGCGGATGTGGGTCGATGCATTCAGGCTCGCGCGGGACCCGCGCCAGTCATCGATCAGGTATTTCGAGAAAGGCAGGTCGCACTTCTCAAAGAACCGCGGCCAGCCGATACGCTCAACCCAATCGGAGAGACGCTCCCACGGCCGACCGTCCTCCTTGTAGACATGCAGAATCTTCTTCACAACGGCGGCGACCTCAACCCAGCGTGGTGGATTGTTGGGCAATCCTGAAGCGACCATTTTCATGAAAGTCGGCTTCGCGCGGGCGTTCGAATTCTTGCCGCCCACCCAGATCGAGAGCTTGGTGTGCTCGGCATCGTTGATTTGCATCGGCGGGCACGGCGGGTAGCAGGCGCCGCAACACATGCACTTGGCCTCATCAATTTCCAGCGACGGTTTGCCGTTGACCATGGCCGGCCGGATGGCGGCCACCGGACAGCGCGCCACCACCAACGGGCGCTCGCACACATTGGCGACCAGATCATGGTTGATCTTGGGCGGCTTGGTGTACTGCACGATGATCGCGATGTCGGCCTGCCCACCGCAATTGATTTCGCAACAGGATGTGGACATGTGAACCCGGTTCGGCATCTCCTCGTGCCTGAATTCATAGTGCAGTTCGTCCATCAGCGCCTTCACCACGCCGGAGGCGTCGGTGCCCGGAATATCGCAGTGCAGCCAACCCTGCGTATGGGCGATCATGGTCACCGAGTTGCCTGTGCCACCGACCGGAAAGCCGCTACTCTCCAGCGCTTCGATCAAGGGTGCGACACGCGTCTCCTCGGCCACCATGTACTCGATGTTGGAACGGATCGTGAAGCGCACATGCCCGTCGGCATAGTTATCGGCGATATCGCACAGCTTGCGCACAGTGAACAGGTCCATCTGGCGCTGCGTGCCAGCGCGTACCGTCCAGATCTCGTCGCCACCATGCGCGACATGGTGCAGCACACCCGGACGCGGCCGGTCGTGGTACTTCCAGTTGCCATAGTTCTTCAGCATCAGCGGGTGCAGATACTGTTTGTTATCGGGTACGCCGCTTTCAATCGGGGTGCGCATAGTTGCCATGTTTGTCTTCCTGTTTTCGTCAGAAACTTTGAACTACTGTCATGCTGTCGTGTGGCTGTCGCCTGCTCCTGGCCACTTCCCTGTCTCAGCCGTCAATCCGGACATAAGGGTTGGTACGTGGCGTGGAAACCATGCTCGGGTCAATCGCCAGTTCTATGCCTTCAAGGAAGTTGACCAGGCCGATCCGTTCAATCATTTCACCGGTGCGCTCGTGTTCCAGCGCATTCTCGGCAAAGAAGTCGATGGTTTTCTGACCAAGCTCCACCAGGGCTTCATAGTCTTCCTCAGTCTTCATTGGCATGAAGGGCACGACAACGGTGCCCATCAGGTCGCCGATTTTGAGCGTGCGTTTGCCACCCATCAGGATCGTCACACCCTTGTCCGTGCCGGAAGCCAGCGCCCCGGTCATGACATTGATGCAATGCATGCAACGCACGCAGTTGGCGTTGTCGATTTCCAGCGATTGCGTGTCATTGAGCGCGACACTGGAGATCTTCGGGCCCGTGCAGAGATCCTTGGTTTCCTTGAGCATGATGGTCTTGGTAGGGCAGCGGCTCACCACATCGTTCACCAGTTCGGTCATGCCGTGCTTGGCGAACCACTTGCGTGCCAGAGTCTCGTCGGTGCGCATGTTGTCGCGCCAGGTACCGATGACGGCCATATCGGACCGCTGAATGGAATTCATGCAATCGTTCGGGCAACCAGAAAACTTGAACTTGAACTTGTACGGCAAGGCCGGGCGATGCATGTCGTCCAGAAAGCTGTTAACCACCTTGCGGTGCGCCCGCGCCTCGTCAAAGCAGGACTGCTCGCAGCGCGCCGCTCCGACGCAGGACATCGACGTGCGCAATGCCGGGCCCGCGCCGCCCATGTCAAAACCCATTTCGTTTAACTCATCGAACGCACCCTGCACTTTGGCCGTGCTGGTACCCTGGAACATGATGTCGCCCGACTGGCCATGAAAGGCAATCAGGCCGGAGCCATGCCTTTCCCAGACGTCGCACAATTTGCGCAGCACCTCCGTGTTGTAGTGCATGCCGGCCGGCGGTTGAATGCGCAGCGTGTGAAATTCTTTGGAGGCGGGGAACATGTCTGCCACCTCGGAGAATCGGGGAATCACGCCACCGCCGTAGCCAAAAACCCCGACCGTGCCACCCTTCCAATAGCCCTTGCGGGTCTTGTACGAGTGCTCCAGCTGACCCACCAGATCGGTCATGTAGTCATTGTCCTTGGCCAGGCGTTTCAGGCCAGTGACGAAGCTCGGCCACGGCCCGCTCTCCAATTGATCGAGCATGGGGGTGTCGTGCGGTGTTTTGCTCATGGTGTCTCCTGTCAGGGGCGAACGGTGTGCGCCGATTGGTCAATTTCTCTTGGTTGACAGTTGCCTCTCGGTGGACGTTTCTCAGTCAACTCTGAAGCAGATAGTACGTGTCACTGAGCGACGTCCGCTATCACCCGCGTTGACTATTCAGTGCTACCCATTGGGGCTATATGCCCCCACCCGTGCCGGTTATAGACGGCAGTACTGCCCTTGCGCCAAATTAGAGGTGTTGACAGAAATTCGACACCATGACGACCATTACACCGCTCGCAAAGCTGACCTGTCCCATGGGTGGACAAGTCATCGAACTACAGCAACTGGACTATGACGCCGGCGGCATGAGCTTGCTGCGCACGCGGATTCGAGAGCGAAGCAGATTCACGGTGTTTGAAATTGACCCACAAACCGCTCTCCTTTGGGGTCAGGCCCTGCTCGACTGGGCGCAAGTCCAGACGCCAGCAGCGTCACCAGCGCAGGAGCCGGGATGACCGCTTTGCAAGCAATGGCTGATACCGTGGTCGATGCAGTGTTTCCGATCAAGGGGTCAACCTTGCCGCGTGACCATGCACTGCCCCTGCAGCAACTCCTGACTGCGCAGTGGCCTTGGCTCGAGACCGATCCGCTGGCCGGAATTCACCCCATCAAAATGGTGCAAGGCAGCCTGGAATCAGGCCTGCTGTCGCAGCGCGCGCGGCTGGTGCTTCGGGTAACAGCCCAACGCTCAGTCGACTTGCTCGCGCTGCCACGGCTCGAACTCAGCGTGGCCGGACATCGCATCGACCTGGCGCCGGCCCACCTGCGTGAACTACAGCCGCACGCCACTTTGTATGCGTACAAGGTGGCCGCCGACAGTGCGGACGAGATGGGCTTCATGGCCTTGGTGGAGCGTGAGCTGGCGCATTTGGAAATCACTGGCGAGCGGGTCTGCGGAAAACATCAGAGGGTGCGGGCTGGCGGAGCCGAGCTCAACACCTTCAGCCTGATGCTGCACTCCCTGCCAGCGCAACAGTCACTGCGCCTGCAGCAGCGCGGACTGGGGCGGCACCGCCTGCTGGGTTGCGGAATTTTCGTGGCTCACAAGTCAGCTGCTGCGGTCTAGGGCTTGGCTAACATTTTTGCTAAAAGGAGATCAGACAATGGGCTATAACATCAACGGTGAAGAACGCGAAACCGACGTTCAGGGCTTCCTGCTGGAGCCAGATTACGATGATGAAGCTGTTCGCGTCATCGCACTGGCCGAAGGCATTGAGTTGACCGATCCACATTGGGAGGTCGTGAACTACCTGCGCGAGCAGTACCGCGAGCACGGACACACGCCAAACTTTCGCAACATGCTCAAGGGCATGGCTGAAGTCCGCCCGGCAGTGGACAGCAAGTACCTGTACGACCTGTTCCCCCTTGGCCCGGCCAAGCAGGGGCCCAAGGTGGCGGGTCTGCCGCAGCCGCTTGGCAAGGGCGGGTATTAAATGCCCCCACGCTCGTCGCTTCGCGTACTTCGCTGCCCCCCGAGGGGGCCGGCCTT
>QYPX01000104.1 GCA_007280205.1 Comamonadaceae bacterium | reverse complement strand
GGTAATTCCCGTCCTTCACCCGATAGATATATTCGATTCCTTTCATCTCACCGTTCATCTTGGTGGTCCACGTCGAATGAGACTCACTAACCGGTGCGGCAATCAGTAGCTTTGGATCAATTGACATTTAGTTTCCGCTTTCCATATCCCAAAGTTCAACGGTTTCGTGGTCCAGATGTCATGATGAGAAGCGTTGTCACACCAGTATTTGTGTCACCGATCTGTCATGCTCTAAAAATATCCACCTTGGTTTCAAGACACTTCCGTAAACTCATATCGTTAGCTCCGACCTCAAACCAACCGCCAGGGCGCTGGTAAAAATCAAGGCCTCGTCCGATTTTGATCGTCCATCCGTTGTCCAAACGAATCTCACGATCATGAAGATTCGGGTTGACATTGATTTCGAGTTCCACATCTAGCTCAATGAGACTTTGCTTTAACTGTTCCAGCTTTTCATTCATCTCAGCAAGAGGTGTAGTGTCGTCGTAGCTTGTTAGCAAGACAATCTTCTTCACAGTCCCTGATTTCAGAACAGCCTCACAAAAGCGAACAAAGTTTTGTATCTGATGGGAAAGTCGAATGTATGGGTCCTCAATGATGACAACCTTGGCTCCCCGCAAGTAGGGCCCAGCGATTGACTCGTAGCTGTAGCCCGTGTCACCATAAAGGATCGTGTAATGCTGCTCCTTCAATTCCGGCACTTTCTGCTCAGATAATGCAGCCACCGGTGTAACTACTGTCACAGTAGGCTCTGGAGTGACCGGGGCTTCAGCTGGTTGAATGGGCTGCATGGCCGGCTGAATGTCATCCGCCGTGCTCGGTGGCACTGTCGCAGATCGATTCAACCGTTTCCGAGCTGGCTCCTGGGTAGCAGGCGCATCTTTTGACTCTGGACAATAAACAACTACTTCATCACCTGCGGAGTTGAAGTACGACAGGTTGATCTTGGCGAACTCATCGTCTGGCTTACGTTTGTTCATCTGCTCTTTGACGCGGCGACGGCACTCGGTCGCATAGGCCACGTATTCGTCGAACTCGTCATCTGCCGGCGGACCATTCGGGTGCAGGATCTTCAAGAATGCACACACCGTCTTCTTGATTCCCTTTTCGTCTCGTCCCTCAATCGAACTGCCGAGGCGAATTCTTTTGCTTACTTCTTCATACCTGTTTGTGTGCTTGAACTGATAGTGGAACGCCTCGGCAAGATAGTCCGTGATGAATCCATAACGGCTCGTTAGGAACTCACTGCTATTTTTTGGCATTTCCCAGCCAGGAATGTACGCGGCGAACCGATCCATAACCGCCAGATCAAGCTCTGGAGGCAGCGGTTGGAACAGGTCATACTCATTTGAGTTCACCACTTGATGCACCGAGAGGTCAATGTTTCCCACAAAACTCAAGCTAGCATCCGCAATGATCTCGGCTCCGCGGGAGAATCGCCCGTTGGCCATGAAGTCCTTCATGATCTGAATGGTGTCTGGGTCGCGCACTTTGATGCCGCCGACTTCGTCGAATGCCACGGTATCCCAGTAACCAACCAGGCCTACCTTGCGACGTGCATTGTTGTAAAAAAGAGTGGCCTTTGTCGCCTGACCACCTGAAATAAGCGTGGCATATGGCGAGAACTCGCTGAAGAAGTAGGACTTACCGGTCCCCCGCGGACCGAGTTCGATATAGTTGTAATTGGGCTCAACCAGGGCTGCCAGGCGAGCGATGAAATGCATCTTCACGCGCGGGGTCAATTTCGCTGGTTCTAGGCCAACTGATCGCAGCACCGCGGCTATCCATTCGTCGCGGGTAAAAGCCGCTCTACCTTCTGTGTAGCGTTGGAAGTCGAAGCGTGAAAGTTGGATTGGTCGCAAATCTTCTATGGAAAACGCATAGTCGTCGTCATCGATATCGTTGTGCACCAGGGTAACTTCAGCCCAAATTCCACCCTCCAATAGACGGTCATTGTCTCGATAGAACTTCTCGCCAATCGCGATGCGTTGTGAATTGAAGTTTTCTAGCGACGCCCAGTGTCGCTTCTCCTTCTCGACGTATCTGACATGCACCTTATCGATGAATCGGTGCTTACCCTTGGTCGCAACTTTCGACTGCGCTGCGTTGGCTTCATCGGGACGCACGTAATTCTCTTGCAAAGAGGAGAGGACGGCCTCCATCCCTGCGTCCATTTCGGCTTGGTCGTTGCTGGCGCAATACTTCGCGAGCAGAAACTCTAGGACGAACGTCGGTACGTTGGTGCCCTTCTTGATCCGATGCAACAGGTCTTTTCGCAAAACCTTGCCATCGAAAGTTTTGTTTAGCTTTTGGTCAAGTTCGTCCATAGTACCTATTCCGTATAGTCTGTTTCAATCGCTAAAGCACTATGCGTCGCGAGTGTGGTCGGATTCAGCGCCTTAATAGAAAACTTACCTCTGAACTCGTCGTCCATTCTTAGCGCAATTTGTTTGCGCTGGCCTGGCATCAGCGTAACCGTTCTGGTCGCCGGATTCACGTCGCCACCGGCGCGCGGCTCACCAACCACGTTTCCCTTACTGTCCTGTGCTTCCAGTAGTATCTCGACGCTCGTGCCTTGCGAGAACATATCATCCGAAACGAGCACCACCTCAATGACCGGTAGCCGTGTCGTAATTCTTTTCGCGCCATTTTTGTAGCTCAGCTCGACGAGCACTTTTGGCAAAACAGTCGGTCCAGCAGCGTCAAGGCGGAACACCAAAATAGGCACTACAGCCTCAGCCAGCGAAGCGCCACCGTGAAAATACAAATGTCCAGCACGATACGGAGCCATACTACGCGGTATAGCCACCTGCACAAATTCACCGCGAATGCCCGCCTTGTCGGCACCAATCACTAGGCTGTGCCCATCGCTTGTGCCGTTGCCTAGCAACATTCGGTCATGTGCATTGACAAGCCAATTACCCTGCGGCTTGACGCACACATCGCCAGCTTCTGCCTGGGCATTAAGAAAGAAGCCGTGATCAGTGACAATCACCGCCTCCCTGAAGCCCAACTCACGCAGCCTGTACAACGCAACCCGAATCAGTTTAAGCGTGCCGGGAATCAAGCCCAGCGTCGTCTCTGGATTGCTTTCTAGTTGACTATCAATCTCGGTCGAGCGCAACACCAACAAATCAACGGTTGACTGAATTTTCGGTTTGCCACGGACGAAGTCATTCAGCGGCATTTCTTCAA
Source organism: Comamonadaceae bacterium (assembly GCA_007280205.1). GTDB lineage: Bacteria > Pseudomonadota > Gammaproteobacteria > Burkholderiales > Burkholderiaceae_C > Rhodoferax. Next base: position 13,553 of record QYPX01000104.1, on the reverse strand, counting down.
AGCGGTCGCCGAGTCGCCTGCGCAGAACATCCATTCGCTGTGGAACATTGCCTACTGAAATACCTGCCAGCTTCGGCACGATTGAGCCGCTCTCAATTGCCAAGCTTAGTCCTGCTCGTGCACCAGGGAGCAGACTCGCCATTCCGACTGGCGTAATGGTTGGTAACTGTGCGTAAGCTGCATGAAGCTCAACCGGCCCGTCTTCAGACAGCAACTTTTCCAACGCAATGCCCAACTCATAGCGTAGAGCATCTACCATTAAATAAGCTACCCGACGGCCGCGTTCCTTCAATCGGTCCGCCACCAAGCGATCAAACGCATCGGCATTGGCCATGCGACCCGTTGGTGGCCATCCTGCGGTCTCCACATATTTCACAAATACGGATTGAACCTTCTCAGCCAAACGACGATAACGATCACGGGCCTGCTGGATAACCTCGACCATCAACCCATGCGGATCCAGAAAATCGCCTACGGCCTGCTCAAACTCACGCTGTAGCCTGTCTGCGTCACGCAAGCTGCCAAGATAAAAATCCAGGAGATCGGCCTGCGAGCGAGAGTGCTCCGGGAGTTGACGCTCGAAGTCTTCGCAGGATTCCACTAGGCTCAGGGCAGCACGGACCAATTCCCACTGCGCCTGGCTTTCACCCATGCCGAGCCACACAGAACCCTTGCGGCGAGAAAGTATTGCGCGAACAGCGTCAGTATTCCCACAAGAAATCCCCTTGATGGCCGTTCGGAGATAGGTCCTCTCTTCAAATGGGAAGGTGTCACGCACGCCCAAATCAACAATATCACCACAGACTTGTGCCAGATTAAGTTCTTTTTCAACGGTCTCGGCGCGTTCAATGTAGCTGGCACAGGCCCTTGGATCACTGCGCAAGCGATCACAAACGTCCTCAATGATTGGCTTGGCTTCCAAAGGCGCGTGCGACACTCCCTTGAGGGTTTCCGGCAACGATGCCTGTAAATCAAAAGCAAATTCACTAAACAATACGTATCGCCACAACTCTTCAGCCATACTCGTCCACGTCTTGCCCCGAGTTTTGATTGTCATAGCCAGCGTCGCTCGCAAGAAGTCGCGTGCCTCTTGCACCCATCCTTCTTGCGCTTTCAGTGCCTCTGCCTGGCGTGCGTTAGGTGCAAGCAGCGCCACCAGAATCTCGCGACCAGATACAGCATCCAGCGTGGCTCGCAATTGCGGCCAGCTGACGCCACCGCCAATCGCGTCAATCACAGTAAACGCAGGGCCGGCCGGCGACTCCGCAAACACGCGGCGAATTTCCGTGGCGTGATCAGGTTTAGCACGCAAACAAAGGCTCAGGTACTCGTCGCCATCATCTTGCGGAAATACCGCGCCACATTCAACATACAGAGCAAAAGGATCAATCTGCTTCTGTTCATCGGTCAGTGGACGTTTGCCAGGAACATAAATCAGCACCGCTTCGGTCGGCGCATTTGGCTGTCCAACTTCGCGTAGTGCATGCAATGCAGCCTCGCGGCTTTCGATGCTACTTTCAGCAGCATCAACCACCCGCACCTTCTCGGCAATTAGATCAAAACATTGCTCGCGATATCGTTTGTCTGCGTCATAAACCACCAAGCAGCCCCACTGCTTCAAACGTGGTCGCAAGACGCTGTCTCGAATGAATTCGGCAATGCTCATGCTTCGGCCTCCATCTTGTCTTTATTGGTGTCTGCAGGGTGCGCGGACCACAGTGCTTCCAACAAAGGGCTATTTCCTGCGGTCAACGATGTCATGGCAGCCACCACAAGTTTGGCCCTGTCACGCAAAAAAACATTAAAATCGTCTGCCAATTTTTGCTTGAGTGATGCACCGTCCAGGTTCGCATAATGCGCCTTAGCCAGCAGATCGAAGGAAATCAAGTGTGATTTCAGGCGCTCTCGAACCACAGCCTCGTCCGCCCATTGAACACGCTCCTGCAAATATTCCAAGGGATCTTTTCGACCAATCATGCGATTAGTCTTCCAGGTTATAAGTGCACAGTTCAATGCCAAATAGCTCGGAATCGCAGCCTCAGAGAGCAATGCATCCGGGAAAACATGGTGGTACTCGCGCTTCTGTATGCTGTCGTAAGTGGCAGTCTTATGATCCGCAAAATCGATCGCACCAAGATAGGTAGTAACTGCAAGAATCGCCCGTGCCTCTATGCCAGCAGCCTTCGGCCAACCAGCGGCCATCAACGAATCCACATCTGCCAACGGGAATTCGGAACGATTCAAAGCTGGCACGGTGGCTAATTCCACTTCTGTGAACCCTGGGTTCTTGAGTAGTGCTTTGATTGCCTTGAAGTCAGCGAATGCACGCGTAGGTGCGGCATTTTCATAGCGATCAGAAAAGAACGCAGACCAAAGATAACGACGCAGCAATTTTTCCGACTTTGCCAAAAAATCCCCGTTATCCGGGATCAGCTCATACGCCGCGGCTATGACAGCCAAGACAGCGTTTGTCGGCAATCGAGTTTCATCGAATATGCGTTGCCCCTCAAGGAACGATGCCATACGCTCCAGCCCGCGCTCCAATTTCGGCCAGTTAGCGAGCAACTGCTTCTTATCCATCTCGATCATTCCACGCGTGTTTGGTAACTTCTCTTGAAGCAGCGCCGAGGTGGACAAAATGAGGTCAGACACATTGCCAAACCGACTGGCAGTCGGGCACTTTTCAGTCAAACTGGCTTCAAGCGCGTGAAGCGACTTTTCGGCGACGTTCTCCACCTCAGCAACGATGATGTCGTAAAGCGACAGCGGCTTGCTATTGGTGTTCATGTTCATGAACACTTGCAGCGCAACATCTTTGCTTGTTTCTGCGGGCAGCGAGAGATATGGCAGGTTAAAGAACTTTACTCGCTCACGAAGAATGGTAACTTCCTTCTTTATCCGCTCTTTGGTTTCGTTAAACGCTTCGAGCTTGGCAAACGCATCAGGATCTGTTGGCAACGGTTTCAGGGGCCTCGTGGCCTCACTGACCCATTCATCGACTTCATGCGAAATATCCTCCGGTCGCAGCAAAGAGACTGGAAGCAACCCGCGCTCAAGGCATTTGGCTGGTCCCTCAACCCAGAGCGGCATGCGCAGTTGATTCTTGTTGACCCAGCGCGGTATGCAACGAATCTCCGCATCGGTCCCAGACTTGGTTTCGCCCCTATCAAGCTGAGGCAAATAGACGAAAAACGTTTCCCATTCGTAGTTGTTGTGCACCGAACGCCAGAATGCTGTCAAGCGCTGCTGACCATCCAGTAAATGCTGTGTAACGGGCCCTGTTGATTTGGGATCAGACGTAGCTATGTAGCGCGACTCGAATTTCTCAGCGCCAGCGACTTCAAGCGCCAGCGTCACACCAACTGGCAGATTATTGATGATGGTGTTGAGAAAACTAGCTATGCGGCCGCGATCCCATGCCTCAAAGCGCTGGAAGCGTGGAAGCTTGATTCTTCCCTGCTGGATGTCCTGAAACCAAACACCCAGGGTGCGATCCTGTGCCTTACTCGACTGATTCATGATGCTCATCTGTTGCCTCCCATATCTATCTGCTGTCTTTGACCAATAACGGGCATTGATTAACTACTACAAATGCACAATCTCGAGGTCGCCCCAACGCGATTTAAGATATTCGGCAACCAGTCGCCGGTGGCAATGGTCTGGTGTCGCCTCGCTACAAAGTAAGCATCCACCGTTGATGATGTCCTTCGACACAGTCTCCTCGACACGACGCTTCTCCATAAGCGCGAGGAACTTATGTTCATAGCTTGTCCAGTCTCCTCCATTCTTCTTGTAGTCATCAAGAATGTCCTGGGATGGAGCAAGGTCGGTTAAATGCAAGTAGTCGATGTTGCTGATCTGCCGCAGAAAAAAGCGAAGATCATCTTTCTTGGTGAAACCCGCCAATTGCGAAACGTTATTCAGTCGGGCATCAATCAGTCGCACAAGCCCTGGCTGTTTCAAACGTCCGAAGAACTGCTCGGCGTTCTTCTTTGTAAAACCAATCGTAAATACTTTCATTGCTTGAATCCTTCGCTAGTTTCTTCCTTAAGCATCGCGTCGTCCTGATAGGCGATCCGTTCGCCATGAACAATGTATGCATCGGCGACGATTTCGCCTCTTGATCGAAACATGTCGGCTTCTGACATCTTATGGAGCGCTAGCATGCGTGACTCCATCGCATGGTGATCTTCAAGATGCCCATCAGCGTGAATGTGTTGCACATCCGTACCGCTCTCGTACAACCGTCGCGCCACCAGAACGGCACGGTGACATTCCAACGGATCTTTCTCAGCACACATCAGTGCGACTTGAAACTTCTGCATTCCCTGGCGAACGCGATCCAATCCTTGTGCAAACAACGGCTCCTTCGCCAGTAAGTCAAACTGAACTTTCCCGTGCCGATAGCACGCAGAATTTTCGCTTCGCGCTCCAAGTTCCTTGCCAAGGAACACGTACGTGATGCCGCAACGCTGAAGAACATCTTTTAACGCATCCCTGGAAAATTGAGGAAAGTGCCGACTGTAAGGATGGGACCGGACATCAACCAATGCCGTCACACCATGCATCTGCAGCAGCTTGACAAATGTTTCAACGGGATGGGTTGAATGCCCGACAGAGAACAACACATTCATAAACTTGCTCTCTGCTCGGTGATGATTGACGCGACAACTTTGTAGGCAAATCCATCTGTGTGCAACTCGGCAAGACTTATGCATGCGAGCACCGATCTCAACTCATAGTCACCGTTGCCCTTGTTGAGACAATCCCTTTCCAGCTCTGGGTCAGTCAAATCCAACTTGTAATGTTGACCTGCATAGTCAAAACTAGCCCGAACGATCAACTTCATATTTCCGAACTCAGGTGCTTTTGGTCCCGCGTGCAACACAACGCTATCAAGGGCAATTAGTCTTAAAGACCCCTCGTGTGGATTAAGAAGGCTCTCCGGAACTCGATTATTCTTGTTGTAATAGGCACTAAATCCGTTAGCCCAAACAGGACCTGAAGCATCGACCATCCCTTGCAATTGTTTCCACATTGGGCGCCCCTTAAGCTTCCAATAGAAACGATCATCGATCAAAACATTTTCTGTTTGATGCTGAGTCGGTCGATGCTCAACACAAGGGATTTCGATGATGTCTAGAAACTGTGCAGTTCGCCCATCTTGGTATCGTCGATCGTCTTCCGATATTGCATGACTCTGCTGCGAACTGATGGGGCGAATCCAAGTTCCAACCCGAGAATTGGAGTCGATCCGCTTACCCGCGATACAACGTCCGAGTGGCTTTCTTGAGTTGGCCAGGCACACAATGCTTTCGATTAAGTTTGGGTGAATCGTGGTCATGTTCCAGCTCCCTTGGCAGATCGAGACTCCTTTGGCTTGGCATCTGGTTCGACATACAGATTCTCCGCGTCGTGCGCAATGGCCAGAGACTTGTCCGTCTTGCATTTCTCGCGCACGCGCTCCGGCCAGTAGTTCATTGCCAGGTGCGCCCAGTCGTAGTCGCCTTTTTCCAGCTTGCCCCAGGTATCCTTGAGCACCTTCTGCCAGGGCTTGTGGCGGAACAGCGGCCACAGCGGTGCGGCGCTGATCTGTACGCCGTCGTCGTGGTGTGGCTTGTAGGTGGGTGCGAGCTTGAGAAGTGTGTCGCGAAGTTCGACTAATTCAAGCTCGAAGGCTTGTAGGGCTTCGAGCCTCTTTTCGTCGTCCCCGGTACGGTTAGGCCCCTTGTTTCGTAGCGCCGTCGCCTCATCGTCGACTTGTCTGAGCTTTGGCTCGACGAAATCATTTATCGCCGAGTACAGTGTTTGACTGGTCAGGGCTGGGTAGTAGACCCACAGTGTGTAATTGGCAGAAGTCGTAGTCAGCGGCCAGTAAAGAGGTGCTTTGCGACGACTCTTTGAGTGCCGCTGCAGATGAAACGCGAAGAAATCCCGTTGCAGCCAGCGGCGAACGGCATTCGGTACCGTTACCTCGACGCGAGCAAGCACGTCCTCGACCAGACGTGTGAGGTCATGCAGATGCCCTTGATCGTCGACCAGTACACCCATGTGAGCATGGAAGGGTTCAGCACCAACAGGCAACATGGCGGGACTTATTGCTGGCAAGGGCGCAAAGGGTTCTGGCTCTGACGGTGCATCCCGTTCGCCAGTTGCCAAACGCCAATCAAACCTACCGAAAGCTACGCCCACAACCCACGACAACAACCCGGCTGTTGCATCTACCGCTTGCTCAGTTTCGTCATCTGATTCCTCGTCTGTCATTACTTCAGCAAGCACTTCAGAATCAGTGAATGGTTGACTACCAAGAGCAGCAATTCGGTCCGCGTCCGAAAAGCCATAAAGCGAAAATGCGATGTCGTCGATCTGTGCTTGCAGCCCGGCAAGTTCTGTACTAATCGCATGTGGGTTGAACTCACTTAGGCGTGACCGCAACACTTCGGGCAACAGAAATGCATGGGACCTCTCTTCGGTCGATGCAAGCGTGCGCTGAATCGACCATCCACGTCGAGCCAGTCTGGACAGTTGATGAGACTGATCGACACTCATAGCGGGGACTGGAATTCCACCGATCAACCCGACTTCGTACTGCACGCCACCGACTTTGCCCGCAAAAAGGCGCACAAGGTAATCAAAGGGTCGGCTGTTGAAAACTGCAAGCCATGTTTCTAATTCTTGCTCAGGCGCGAAAGCCATCTTGCCCGCTACACTAAAGACACAATTTATTGGAACCACTTGCGCGGAGAACGTTATCCCTCGCAGGGGCCAAGTTAGTCCGGATCGCAAAAAGTATTTCGCTGCAGTATCGCGAAGCATCCATACGTTGGACCGAATTCCGCCTCTTGCATTTAGATTATTCTTGATTTGCGCACCTTCGTCCGCCCAATTTACTACTGCCGGCGTGTCTGCGTAGAACCTTGAAAATGATCCACCTTTTGCAAATCCGAACCATCCTTGATTGGCCGATGGAACTTCCCACCAAACACGCACAAATCGAAAGTCATCGGCAGTGGCCAACCCTTGCTTAACTGTTCTCTCGTCACGATCGAATGCTGGAAATCGTCGAAAAATCTTTCGGACTTCCTCGCTCACCCAATACGCAAACGGCGCGCCGGGGATTTGTAAAAAGCTTGCCGGATCAACTTCAAAAACCTTTTCATTCGCTGCTCGAACTGCACTAGAAAGTGCACTCTGCTTGTCTTTGTCGGTCAATAGACGCAGAAACGTGGTCACTTTCTTGCGCCTCCACGTGATTTCTTCGGTTTGGATTCGGGCTCGATATACAGATCCTCCAAACCATGCGCGATAGCCAAGCTCTTGTCCGACTTGCACTTGTCACGCACTCGCTCGGGCCAGTAGTTCATCGCTAGAAACGCCCATTCGTAGTCGCCTTTCTCCAGCTTGCCCCAGGTATCCTTGAGCACCTTCTGCCAGGGCTTGTGGCGGAACAGCGGCCACAGCGGTGCGGCGCTGATCTGTACGCCGTGGTCGTTGTGTGGCTTGTAGGTGGGTGCGAGCTTGAGAAGTGTGTCGCGAAGTTCGACTAATTCAAGCTCGAAGGCTTGTAGGGCTTCGAGCCTCTTTTCGTCGTCCCCGGTACGGTTAGGCCCCTTGTTTCGCAGCGCCGTCGCCTCACCGCCGACTTGTCTGAGCTTTGGCTCGACGAAGTCATTTATCGCCGAGTACAGTGTTTGACTGGTCAGGGCTGGGTAATAGACCCACAGTGTGTAATTGGCAGAAGTCGTAGTCAGCGGCCAGTAAAGTGGTGCTTTGCGACGACCAATTGAGTAGCGCTGCAAATGAAACGCGAAGAAATCCCGTTGGAGCCAGCGGCGGATATCGTCAGGTACGGCAGCACCGACCTTGAACAAAACTTCTTCCACTAGACGTGCGATGTCGCGTGAATGTCCTGGGTCATCGACCACGATCCCAGCGTGGATATGAAACGCTATGGCCCCATCCGGCAACATGCCTGGGCTCTTGGCGGGCAATAGGGCAAATGGATCTGGCTCGCTCGGTACTTGACGCTCATTCGTGGCCAGTCGCCAGTCGAATCTGCCAAACGCCACCCCTGCAGCCCAAGATATGAGCGCATCGATTGGCATTACAGCATCAAGAAATTTTTCATCCTCTTCTTCATCATCAGAGGCTCCGGCTGCATTCTCTGCTTCAGCGCTCGCGGCATTCATGTCATTGACTGCTTCGATGTCCGCCGCAGTTAGCCCGTAAGCATCATTTGCAATCTCATCTATCTGCTTGAGTATTTCACCCAAGGCGACGGCATCATCTACAGATTCTGAGCCTCTTAACAAATATTCTGGCATGAGAAAGCAGTGCGAAGTTTCGTTTGTGCGAAGCTTTCTTCGGCGAATTGACGTCGCCTTGTAAAAAAGGTCAGTAAGCTCCCTCTTTGTCTGCTGTTCAGGATTAGGCATGGGCAGGTTTGAGACTATTCCGACCACATACTTAGGTCGCTCAAAATTCTCGGAGCACATCCTTAGTAAGAAAGAGGCAACATTTGAATTTAGCAGCCCGATAATCCATGGCAAGTCGTTCTTATTCGCGAAAGCCTCGTATCTGCTGGCGCTAAAAATACATCCGTCTGGAACGGCTGATGGAGCGAACCTCGCAGATCTAAGTGCCCAACTAAATCCGCGCTGAAAATATAGTTCAGTAGAGATGATGTACTTTGACCAACCGGAATTTACATAACCAGATATCCAGGACTTTAGCTCTCTGCCATCGTTACCGTAGTTGACCACCAAATTAATCTCAGACACAAATGAAGATCGACCACCGCCCTTAAGAAGCGGGATCCATTTCGTACTTTCATAAGAGTCGCCGCCCGCTCTAAGCGTTTCGAGTATTGACATTTCTTGGGGCACCTCCCACCAGCACCTAACGAATCTAAAATCGTCTGCAGTTGACAATCCCTGTCTAACCAGGCGACTCTCGCTTTCAAAAGGTGGGAATTTCTTAAATATATTTCTAATATATTCAGTCGCCCAGTACGCAAACGGCGCGCCAGGAATTTGGCGAAAACTGATTGGGTCAACTTCAAAATGGTTACTCCCTCCTGGTTGAACCGCATTCGCAAGTGAGCCTTGCTTATCCTTATCACCCAGTAAGCGCAAGAAAGTAGTCACGCTTTCTTCTCCAGAACGTACGCTGCAGCTTCTACCATTGCATCGTCCATAACGCCATGGCCTAGATCTGCCATAACCTCAGGGTTGGCTAGTCCCAAAACAATTTGTTCGCGCCATTTCTGAAAGCTGGATAGAAAGAAACATGTGCGAGAAGTAATCGCGCCAACTCGCCCACCACTTCGCAGCAATTCCAGCCCACGTTCAACAAAAATGGAAAGAAGGTCATTCTTGCTGCGTGGGTAGGCCTTGGCAAGTTGTTCTTTCGTACCTGAGGCGAGTGCACCAAACGGCGGGTTCATCACCACCACATCGAACACTTCCCTGCACAGATCGATCAGCCGGAGTCCCTGCAGAGCATCCTGCGCAAAAAGACGGCCTTGATATGTGGATTTGGCTGCCCGTGCAAAGTCGGTAAGGGCCGCGCGCAAGCGCTGCTCGGCTTGCTGCCAGCTCTCCGTCTCTTGTATAGCAAACAGTCCTGTGCCTTTTCCGACAAAGACCTGACGGATCAACTCCGGTAGCTCTCGCTCAACTTGGAGAAGTACACCCATCTCCGGAAGGCCCCTCAGCAGGTGCAGCGTTTTCTCGAATAGATCCGCGTCACGCTGATCCAGGTTGACGGCGAACTGTTGGCGCAGCTCACGCTCAACAGGTGGGGCGGTGGCAGCGACAACGTGCCCACGCCCGATCAGCGGCCGTTCTTTGGCCCTAACGCCTTCGTTGTGCCAAGTTCGCTGAGCCCTAAGCCAAAGCGCCAGCGAGGCGATTTGTGCAGCGCGCGGGTCGATGTCAACGCCGTAGATGTTGTGCTCTATGATCAGACGCGGCAAGTCACGTAGGAATGTCGATTCATCTGCGTAAGTCTGGTTCAATGGCCTAAGTGAAGTCTGGGGCTGTGTAGAGACGTCCAGCGAGCCGGGGCCGTGCTTTTGCTCCCAGGCCCAGGCTTCGCGATAGATTTCAGCGAACAAGTCGAATGCATACAGACCGAAGTGCATGGAGCCACAGGCTGGGTCCAAGAGCTTGAGGGTGCGCGGATCGCGCAGCTTGGTAGCAGCCTGGGGGGCTTCGTCGGGCTTCACCAGCAAATACTGGCAACGCTCGCGCAGGCCAGTCGCACCGCCGGTTGCGTTGAACCAGAGGCGCCCGAGGGTGTTGTCCACCAGGAATTCGACTACGTAGCGCGGCGTGAAGAACTGGTTGCGAACGGCCAGCTCGCGGCTGTTGCGCGGCGCCTGAGAGGCATCGCGCATCGCTTTGCGCTCCTCCTTGGAGTTGAAGTATTGGTAGATCCAGCCGATGGTTTCGTCCTCGCTCCACAGCGGTGCGATGACGGCTTCGTTGATCAGGTTCAGAACCTGCAGCAGAGCGGCTTCGCGCGGGAACAAGCGACCCTGAGGCGAGAAGCGATCGAAAAGCCCTGGTAGGTCCTGACTCAGTTCATCAAACACACTGAACAAGTAGGCGCGGTATGTGTGACCAGTTTCACCCAGTCCCGTGCCAGCCAGGCGCGCGTAGAGCTGAAATCCTTTGGCTTGGAAGCCACTGCCTACCGACTCAACCAGCAGCCCACGCGCCTCGGCCATCCGCAGTGCGGCCAAGCGATTGAGAACAGTAAAGGCCTGCTCACGGACGATTCGGTCGAGCCCCTGCTTGACATCCATGTCGCCACCGGCGCAATAGTGCGCCAGGGTATCACGCAAGATGCGTGCGGATTCGCGCTGGGCATCATTGATGTGACGCAGGCTGGTCAGATCCGTGACATCGCCAGAGTTCGGGTCCAAGCCGTAGTCGTTCTGGAGCTGGCGGGTGAACTCTTCTTCCAGCACCTGGCGCGCGTCATTAACAAAGCGCTGCAGGCGATTTCTGGTTGGTTGATCAAATGCCATTTTTAGCGTCCAAGAAAAATTTCACAGAGCCAACCAGTTGGCGACAAACATTGGGCGCAATGTTGCAATAGCTGCAGGCAACACATCGTCACATGTCACGCCCAAATAAGTTGCTGCGCGCGTCGTACCAACATAAAGGTATTTATCGAAAAGCTGTGGGTGCAGGCTGGCCAAGCGGTCAATACCAACAAAGAAAACTGCCTCAAACTCCAGCCCTTTGATGTGCTCGACATGAAAGACCCGCACATCATTGTCTTGTCCCATCACTTGCCCTTTGGGACAGGCTACCACTTGCGTATTCTCATCGGCTAGGGATGCATTCAACGCATCAGCAATTGGTTGCACCTCGGCTTCGCTTTCCACGAAGACAGCAATTGACGGCAATTGCCCTACGAATCGTTCAATCTCACGAATGCGTTGGGCCAGCCAATCAACCACCACCGTGGGCTCTGATGCACCTTCCAGCAGCGCAGGCGCGACTCCGTCACTGTTCACATGCTCTGGCAGTGTTGCGCCCTGCCCTGTACCACCAGCGGCGTCAATTAGAGATCGAGCCAGCTCATTGAGTTGCCGACTTTGACGGTAGGAGACGGTTATTTCCCTGACTTCAATTTCAGGATACACCCACTTCATTTGGTCTACCGAGCGGATACCCCAGGTAGTCAAGCGCTGATTGAAGTCACCACAGGCAAAGAAGGATCGGATGCGCGGATGCGACAAAGCAGCCATGCACGCCACTTGAATCGGCGAAAAATCGGTAACCTCATCCACCAGAATCTGGTTCTTGTAGAGTTCAAGAACCGGCTTGAGTGACGACCATACCGGTGCATCGATGTCACGAACGATATTCGGCTTACTGAGCAAATCATTAGCGCCTCTCAGAATACCCAAGAGAATGGCATCCAATTCCAGCGGATTCAAGTCCGTGGGTCCAAAGCCATCTTTTCTGTACCACTTGCTTTCTTCCTGGCGCAACCGCCGGAAGGCGCGATAGCGTTTGGGAATACCATCGATGAAACGCTTGACCGGATTGACGAAACGTCTTGCGCTGGCTTGAACAACGAGACTTGCGCCAACCTCGGAACGATCCGCTTGCCCGAGGCCGCGATCACCTAACCAATCGATCACTTTGCCATTGCGAGAGTTTTTACCAACACTGCGTTTACTTGCATAGGACCTGGCTTGAGCGCGCACAGCCTTTATGTAGGCTGTTGCCGCAGCGGCTCGACCTGTTCGTGGAATATTGACATCCTCGTCGTCACCGTCCTGATCGTCTAAATCGTCAGCCTCGCCATCAGGACCTTGCTGCAAACCATCAATGAATTTAACCAACTCGTCAACAAATGCCTTGTTGCGGTTGAGCTGAAGATTGAGCGCTCCGTGAATCTTTTTGTCGGTAAACGCCTTCATGTCACCGACGAGTGTCTGAATACCTGCAACTTCCGCTGCAAGGGATGAGAAGGTGGCAGAAAGTGATCCACTATCTGCGCCTTGAGTAATCGCCAAGAGCCGTTGGCCAAGAGCATTGATAGTGGGCTCTGCGTTCTCACTCAGACCTTGGGCAGCCTGACCAATTTCATTGAGGAACGTCGATCGCTGCCATTCATTGAAGTCGGTGAACCAGGCAACAGGACTATCAACTGCGCCAGCAGTCAATATCTCACTTGCGTCCTTCAACACGTAGGAGCCACCGCCACTGCCAGCCCTAAGAACACCGAAAGTATTTCTCGCAAGTTCACGACGATAGTCGAACCAGGTTCGGATACGAAGATCAGATGCCGGAACACCCTCACGGGCGAATGCCTCCTTTAGATACTGTTTTAAAAGCTCTGTGGGCGTGAACATCAGCCAACTGTTGGCATGTGCCGAACCGTTGTTGGCACCTACGCTCTGGACAGCGCGTTGTTCATCCTCATCCAAAAACGCAGTATCCAACTTCTGTCCAAGGCGGCGAATCAAGGTCGTCGTCTTCCCAGTGCCAGGTGGGCCGAGTATCAACAAGCGCTTATCTAGAGGCAACCGAAAGATTTCATCCTGGTATTGATCAAGAACAGGTTGATCTCTGAGCCCCATTTTTGCTATAACACTTCGACGCACGCCTTCTATGACATTGGCAGTCTCGCTCTCTTCGGCGAGCAGTTGATCAAGTAAATCCTCGGTAATTTCCGCGCCAGCGATCGTGCTTAGAAACGCGCGCAAAGACTCGATGGTGACTGGGCCAAAGTGTTCGCCTTGAACAACGGTGTCACGCGAATCCCAGTTCTCATCACTGACAAATGGACGAAGTTGAGATCGCTCCAGAACCTCAACGACATTCCCATTTGGCAAAGAAAATTCGGAACCGACAGGCAAAGACGCCAATCGGCCAACCGGCGCTCGATAACTGACAAGACCCAAATCCGGTATTCCTTGACCAGCGCGGCAAACGTAGTAGGTACGCTTTATACCGCTCTCGTCTGCGACAGTAAATCGCGCTACCGCCGGTTCAACAGCAAGCCTTCTGTAACTATCCTTGTTT
>QYPX01000059.1 GCA_007280205.1 Comamonadaceae bacterium | reverse complement strand
CTTGATCCGGGATCCAGTGGATGCCCCCGGATCGGAGTCCGGGGCAGGCTCCTCAGGTCCGGCATGACAGACAACGGCAATCGTAAAATCCAACAGTGCTCAAGCAACGTACTCTCAAATCCCTGACCCGCGCCGTTGGTGTCGGTCTGCACAGTGGCCAGCGTGTGGAGCTCACGCTGCGCCCGGCGCAGCCAGACACTGGCATCGTATTCCGCAGGGTTGACCTGCCCGAGCCGGTCGATATTGTTGCCACGGCCACCGCGGTTTCAGATACCCGGCTGGCATCCACGCTGGCCAACGGCAACGCCAAGGTGCATACCGTTGAGCATTTGATGTCCGCCTGCGCCGGCCTCGGTGTTGACAATATGTACATTGACATCAACGCCGAAGAAGTCCCGATACTCGATGGCTCGGCGGCTTCTTTTGTGTTCTTGCTGCAAAGTGCTGGCATTGAACTGCAAAATGCACCCAGGCGCTTCATTCGACTGCTCAAGACGGTGGAGGTCAAGGAGGGGCAGGGCGCCGCGCAGAAGTGGGCACGGCTTGAGCCCTACCACGGTTACAAGCTCAGTTTCGAGATTGACTTTGACCATCCGGCGGTGGATGCAACCGGCCAGCGCGTGGTGTTCGACATGAGCAGCGGCTCCTACTCGAAAGACATCGCGCGGGCTCGCACCTTTGGTTTCACCAAGGATGTGGAGATGATGCGCGCCAACGGTCTGGCGCTAGGCGGTGGACTGGACAACGCGATCGTGATGGATGACTACAAGGTGCTCAACGCCGAGGGTCTGCGCTATGACGACGAGTTTGTGAAGCACAAGATCCTCGACGCCATGGGTGACCTTTATCTGATCGGCAAGCCGCTACTGGCCAGTTACAGTGCCTTCCGCTCAGGTCATGCGCTGAACAACCTGCTGTTGCGCGAACTGCTCGCACGCACCGACGCCTGGGAGGTGGTGAGCTTTGAGGATGAAAAGCTGGCACCTACCGGCTTCGCGCAACTGGCCAGGGCCTGGTAACACCAAACGGATTTCATCATGTTGCTCTTTCGCTGGCTCATTCTCCTGCTGCTGCTCGGTGCGGCCGTTTCTTTTCTCTTCTACACCACCACCGGCGAGCCTCGTTACAAGCGCTGGGGTCTGCTGATCCTGAAATGGGTGGTGTTCGCGGGCCTCGGTTTCTTTGGCGTACTCGTTCTGGAGCGCGTGGCCTGAACGGGCTGTCATCCCGAGCTCCAGGAGTTGTCATCTCGGGCTTGGAAAGTTGTCATCTCGGGCTTGGAAAGTTGTCATCTCGGGCTTGGAAAGTTGTCATCCCGGGCTCAAGGAGTTGTCATCCCGGGCTCAAGGAGTTGTCATCCCGCGCTCGACCAGGGATCCAGTGCCTTATGCTATTCCAGCGCGCAGCCTGGATTGCGGATCAAGTCCGCAATGACAACGAGGGCGCAATGACAACGGGGGCGCAATGACAACGAGGGTGCAATGACAACGAGGGCGCAATGACAACGAGGGCGCAATGACAACGAGGGTGGCAATGACAAAGATGACCGCCTTTAGCGTGTGATCACGACTTTTTGGTAGAGCCCACCAAAGTAGGTTTGCTTCTCGACCTTGGCTATCTGGCAGTCGGCCGGTAGCCAGGTGCTTATGTCATTGCGCCACAGGTCCATGGCAAACGGCTCCAGCGTCTTGAGAATCGGCACCATCAGGTAGCGAAACGGGCTCCATGCCTTGGGGCGGTGGTAGTCAACAAAAACCAGTTTGCCGCCGGGCCGCGTGATGCGCAGCGCTTCGGCAACGGTCTTGCGTCGCACTTCCAGCGGCTGCTCGTGCAGCAGGAAGAAGACCACCACCGCGTCACGGCTCGCGTCTTCAAACTGCATGTTGGTCGAATCCTGTCGCAACACCGACCACTGGCGTCGTCCCTGCAACTTGTCGTGCAGGTTCTTGATCTGGACCGGCGCCACATCGATCACGTCCAGATGACCCTGCGGCCCCAGGCGGTTCAGCACATGTTCGGTGAAGTCACCATAGACGCAGGCCACTTGCAGGATCTTGCCGTCAGAAGCGTCCTTGAGTTCGTCCAGTGCGGCATTTCGCAGTCGCGCAAAGTTGCCCCACAAAATCAGGTTGACCAGCCACTGGCGCTCGAAAACACGCACTGCGTTCGGGTGCACATAGGCCCACCAATAGGTTTCCTGCAGATACTTGGGAACCGGCACCAGGGACAGGCTCGACTCGGCGCTGGCAGCGCCTGCGGATTCTTTGGGGCTCAAGAAGAAACCTTAAAAAAAAGCCCCCAACGGGGGCTCCCGGGCCACAGTAGCCCGGGTTCATGCGCCTATCTTAAACCAGAACGGTCAGATGCGCAGCAGCGCCAGGGCCGTCACGATGGTGCCAATGCCGGCCACCAGGTAGACCACGATGGCCACCAGTGAGTCCTTGCGCAGCCCGAAGTCAAAGAAGGTGACGCGCAGACGGTGCGCCGCATGCCACAGAAAGAGCGTGATCACACCCAGCAGGAACAGCTTGCCAAACCAGTGGGCGGCAAAAGCGTGCAGCTTGGCATAGCTCAGCAGATCGGGCGCGTGGCCCAGCGAGAGCATCAGGAACAGCAGCGCCAGCACCGGTGCCAGAAAGGCGGCCAGCGTACCGCCGGCAGCAAACAGGCTCCAGAAGATGGGTTTATTCGACTTGGCCATGGTTACAGCACTCCTGCGAAAAACAAGACCACCAGCGTGGCTACAGCCCAAACCGCGTAGTGAGCACCAACAATGTACTTGCCGTCCAGGAATTCTTCGCCGGTTTGTACCGGCATCGCCTTGGGCGTCACGTTAAACCAGTTGGTTGCGTTGTAGGTGGCGAAAGCCAGGATCACCGCCATGCCCAGAAAACTCCAGGGGCCCTTGAGGGCTGCAGTGAAAGCGTCCCAGGCTTGCTGTCCTTGGGACAGACGCTCGACCGCGCAGACCAGCAGCAGCGCAAAAGCGCCGATCGGGATGCAGGTGACTTCGCGCGACATATAGCGCATATAGCGCGGATGCTTCAAGTACCAGCCGGTCTTGGAGACCTCGCGAACAAAAGGTTTGCGGCTCATTTTGCGCCTCCGGGTAACAGATGTTCCTTGAACCAGTCGATGGTGCTGGCAACCTTGACCTGCTGCAATGCGCTGGCCGGATCGACGGCCTTCGGGCACACTTCGGAGCAGGCGCCGACAAACGAGCATTCCCAGACGCCTTCGTTGGTCGCAATGACTTCCTGGCGCTCATCGCGACCACCGTCGCGCGAGTCCTGGTTGTAGCGGTGCGCCAGCGTGATCGCTGCCGGACCGATGAACTTGGGCTGCAAGCCATATTCAGGGCAGGCGGCGTAGCACAGCATGCAGTTGATGCACATCGAGAACTGGCGGTACTTCATCAGCTGCGCCGGCGTCTGCTTGTACTCGCCCTCGGCGATGCTCTTCTTTTCCTTGGGGATCAGATAGGGCTTGACGCGCTTGAGCTTGTCAATGAAGTCGTCTGCCACCGTGACCAGATCGCGCTCGATCGGGAAGTTGGCGAGCGGCTCGACCCGGATCACGCCCTCGTAGGAGCGCAGGAAGGCGTGGCAGGAGAGTTTGGGCTCACCGTTGACCATCATGCCGCAGCTGCCACAGACCGCCATGTGGCAGGACCAGCGGAAGTTCAGCGTCGGGTCTATGGTTTCCTTGACGGCCGTCAGCGCGTCCAGCACCACCCACTCTTCGTTGCACTCAACCGTGTAGCTCTGGAAACGCGGTTCTTTGTCTTTTTCGGGGTCATAGCGCAGCACTTCGAGCTGAACCATCCTCTTTTTTAGCTGTGTCATTTGTGGTCTCCCGAGTAGTCACGCACACCCGGTGGCGATTTGGTAATGACCACATCCAGATAGTCCAGACGCGGCGGGTTCAGGCCCTGGTAGAAGGCCATGCTGTGACGCAGGAAGGTCTGGTCGTCGCGCTCGACGTAGTCCAGACGCTGGTGTGCGCCGCGTGATTCCTTGCGTGCCAGCGCGCTGACGGCCAGGGCCTCGGCGCAGTCGAGCATGGAGCCAAGTTCGAGCACCTGGAACAGGTCGGTGTTGAAAACGTTGCTCTTGTCGTGCAGCACGATCTTGTTGTAGCGCTGGCGCAGCTCGGCGAGCTTGGCAACCGCTTCCTTCAGACCGATTTCTTCGCGGTACAGGCCGGCGTTCTTCTCCATCGTGTCCATCATTTCCTTGCGCAAACCGGACATCGATTCGGTGCCGTCGGTGCGCGAGAACAGTTCGCGCACACGCGCCTGCGACTCGTTGGCGCGCGCCTGCAGCGCTGCCGTATTGGGCTTGGGCAGACCTTGCATGTGGGCAATGGCCGACAGCGCAGCGCTCTTGCCGAAGACCAGCAACTCGACCAGCGAATTGGAGCCCAGGCGGTTGGCACCGTTCAGACTGACGCAGGCGCATTCGCCAGCGGCAAAGAGCCCCGGCAGTTGCGTCGCGGCTTTGGTATTGGTGGAGATGCCACCCATCATGTAGTGCACCACGGGCCGGATCGGGATCGCTTCCTTGGCGATGTCCACACCGAGGTAGGCGATACCAAGTTCGCGCACCAGCGGCAGACGCTCGTCGATGTATTTTTCACCGAGGTGGCGCATATCAAGCATCACGCACTCGCCCCACGGCGTCGTCACGGTGTTGCCCTTTTGCAGTTCGTGCCAGTAGGCCTGGCTGACGCGGTCGCGCGGGCCCAGTTCCATGGTCTTGAGTTGCGGTTTGCCCAGTGGCGTTTCCGGGCCCATGCCGTAGTCCTGCAGGTAGCGCCGGCCGTTCTTGTTGAGCAGCACGCCGCCTTCACCGCGGCAGGCTTCGGTCAGCAGACTGCCGGTATTGGGCAGACCGGTTGGGTGGTACTGCACAAACTCCATGTCTTTCAGTGGCACACCGGCGCGGTAAGCCAGTGCCATGCCGTCACCAGTCTTGATGGCGCCGTTGGTGCTGAAGGGGAACATGCGCCCGGCACCGCCACCGCAAATAATGACCGACTTGGCGTGGAACTGTTTGATCATGCCGCTGCGCATTTCCATCGCCGTGACGCCCTGGCAGCGACCGTCATCGACCAGCAGATCGAGCGCAAAGTACTCGTCAAAACGCTGAATCGAGGGGAACTGCAGCGTCGTCTGGAACAGCGTATGCAGAATGTGAAAGCCGGACTTGTCAGCGGCAAACCAGGTGCGCTGCTTCTTCATGCCGCCAAAGGGGCGCACGGCGACCGAGCCATCCGCCTCGCGGTTCCAGGGGCAACCCCAGTGTTCGAGCTGCGTCAGTTCCTTCGGTGCTTCGTGCACGAAGTACTCAACACAGTCCTGATCCGACAGCCAGTCGCCACCGCCCACGGTGTCGTCAAAGTGCAGGTCAAAACTGTCGTCCTTCTTGATGACGCCAGCGGCGCCGCCTTCAGCCGCGCAGGTGTGGCTGCGCATCGGGTAGACCTTGGAGATCAAGGCCACGCTCAGCTTCGGGTCGGTCTCGGCCAGCGCGATGGCGGCGCGCAAACCCGCGCCCCCCGCACCAATGATGACGACATCGGTATTGACTATTTCCATTTCTTCCTTTCCATCACCGAAGTGATTCCAACCAACAAGACTCTGTCATTGCGGGCTCGACCCGCAATCCATGGATGCCGGATCAAGCCGGCATGACAGCAACCAACAACCCACCATGGCAACCCGGCTTTAGTGACTCGTGAAGAAGCCCACCGCCACCAGCGTCAGCAAGGTCAGGCCGATCGTGATCAAAGTAAAGCCCAGCACTTTCGAGGCTGCCAGCTTGCCAGGCGACGGAGCGTCAACCAGGTATTTTTCCAACTCACCACTGTCCACCAGACGTTGGTACTCCACGCCGTGGTCGTGCTTGAACTCTTCGAGCGAGAAGGTGCCGGTAAACATCACCACTTCGAGCGGGAACTTGTCCGGACGGAAGTGGTTGTTGAAGAAGTGCACCGTGAACAGGAACACCACCGCAAGGAAGGCTTCTTCACCGTGGAAGATGGCAGCCACGTTGAAGATCCAGCCCGGCAGGAAAGCGCCGAAGAAGCCTGGTACCCACATGACGAGGCCGCTGACACCAATGATGGTGACCCCCCAGAACGGTGCCCAGTAGTCAAACTTCTCCCAGTAGGTCCAGCGGTCGAACTTGGGCCGTGGGCCCTGGCCAAAGAACCACTGGAACATGGCCAGCATGTCCTTGCCATCCTGCAGATTGGGCACCATGGAGTTCGGACCCAGAATCTTGAAGGTCTTGCGGTTGCGGATGATGCCCCAGGTCATATAGATCAGGTGCCAGAAGAACACGCCGGCAAAGACGACGGCCGCAACACGGTGGATGATGCCCGCTGTGTGCGGACCACCCAGCGCCTTCATGATGGTCGGTGCCCAACTCACTTCGGAGTAGAACAGCGGCATGCCAGTGAGAGTCAGCACCATCAAACTCAGCGCAAACGTCAGGTGAGCGATGCGCCAGATCGGCGTGAAGCGCTGCACGTGCTTGCCCTTGAACTGCGCCGGTATCGAGTCAGGCTTGATGTGCGGCTTGCCGGCGCGCTCTTTGCGCTCCTGGTATTCCCGATAGAACCAGAGTGCCGTATGCAACCAGAAGAAGCCAAAAGTGCCGACCAGCAACTGCACCATGATCTGCCAGGCCACCCAGATCTGCGGGTATTTGTTGAAATCATGCGCGTTGCCGTGCGGCTGATAACTGGCGAACGCTGCTGGCACGTCGGGCAGACCCTTCTTCGCGTTGTGGCAGGTCTGGCAGGTTTTCATCCGGTTGTTCGGATGCACCATCGATTTCGGGTCGTTGACCTTCAGGATCTGGTGGCTGCCGTGACAGTCGTAGCACTTGGCCGTATAGGCATAGCCCAGCGTACTGACCTGACCATGGAAGGTGTCCTTGTAAGAGTCGAGCTTATCGACGTGGCAATTGCCGCAATTGCTTGAGACTGTGAGCTTGAAGGCATCGCCGGACGTGTTGGTGATGCTGTGCGCCGTATGGCAGTCAGAGCAGACGGCCGCTTGCGCCAACAGCTTCTTGCTGTTTTCCTGACCGTGGACGGAAGTCAGATAGGCTTCGAGCTGCTCGGTATGGCAGCTTGCGCCGCAGACCGTCGGAATCTGCAGACGCCACTGCGTGCGCTGCGGGCTGCCCTTGGGCGGCACGCTGAAGCTGTGCGTGTCGTGGCAGCTGTCGCACGAGGCATTGGGCTTGGTCTTGTCGTCTGAATTGGGTCGTGCGTGGAAGGACTTCTTGTAGGCCTCGATGTTCTTGGCCACCACACCCAGGCGCGGGCGCTCTGCACCCTTGCCAAATTTCTCGGTCTGCTCCCACAACTCAGTGTGGCAGCCTGCGCAATCGACCTTCTTCAGCGCCAGGGCCGGGTCCTTGACGTGGGCATTGGCCTTGTCGGCGTTGTCTGCAATGTCAGAATGGCAGGCCACGCATTGCATGTTGGCGTGCACGCTCTGGGCAAACTTGTCGCCGGCGACGCTGCGCAGGGCGCGCGCCTTGCCGTCAGTTCCGGGGACTTCGAGCTTGCCCTTCTTGCCGTCATGGCAGGTCAGACAGGTGGCGTTATCAAGTGAGGGGGGGGCTGCTGGCGTTGGCGCGGCACTGGCCGGCAGGGCCAGAAAAACACTCACAAGACAAGCAAGAATGGTCGACAGGACCGAGCGCTCAAGTCGCATGTAAAGAACCTCCGGAGATAAGTAAAGCGAGTGTAACTTCAGCCTTGCGCACGCTGAGGAAGAGTGACAGAGCTATGACATAGATCAAACGAGCCGCGATTGCCGATCTTGAAATCGGGCAAGGCACGCCCAGTCACTCCACCCGGCTTAGCGGTTGAGCAAGGGCGTGACGATGCCACCGATAACGGTCGAGGCGGTGTACAGAACCACCATGGCCGGCACGGCTGCCACCGAAGCCTTGATCAGAAACCAGAAAATCGTCATGAATTTCATGTCCAGGTCAGAGACCGCGACCGACAGCGATTTGTCCGAGTCCAGCGGCAGGGCGCCGCAATGCGGGCAGCTCGCCGCCGTGTCGCTGACCTTGGCTTTGCATTCGTAGCAATCGATGAGCATGATGACTTCCTTTTATTTCTTGGCCGGGCCGGCAGCAAACAGTTCCTTTGGGCCTGGGCCGTTCGGCTCGGTGTGGGCAATGGCGAAATGGCAATCAATACAGGTCAGGCCCTCGGTACGCAACTTTTCATGCCGTGCCTTGGCCTTTTCGGTCTGCTTTTCTGGATCCATCTTGGCCGTGGTGTGGCAATGCCGGCACTCGCGCGAGTCGTTCTGCTTCATGTAGACCCAGACCTTGACCGCCAGTTCGGCGCGCTTGGCTTCAAATTTTTCCTTGCTGTCGATCGAATGCGTGACGAAGTGACCCCAGTAGTCGTTGAACAGATTGAGCTTGGCCAGGTAATTGGTGATGTAACCGTGCGGCACATGGCAGTCGTTGCAGGTGGCACGCACGCCGGTGCGGTTCTTGTCGTGAATCGTGCCCTTGTGCTCAACCGCCAGGTAGCTCATCTCGTGGCAGGAAGTGGCGCAGAACTGTTCGGAGTTGGCATAGACCATGAAGGACCCGGCCGAGAAGAACGCGGCCAAGCCAAGAATCAGGCCGACCGCCAGCACCAAGATCGAACCTCGGCGCGAGCCGAGTGCCCGAAATCTCTCAATAATTTTCGACATTTAAATCTACTCCTCTGGTGCGCGCAACGCAGCGGTTGCGCGGGGAAACTGTCGCAATAATGTGCGTCTTAGAAAATCGAGCTTCTGGAAATGAAGGCTTTGTCGACTTCAATTTCCTGCGGCCCCGGACCCTCTGGCACCTTGTGCGCGATGCCGTAATGGCAGTCAATGCAGGTCATTCTTTCTTTCTTGGCCTTGGTGTGGCGGGCTTTCGCCATTTCGGACTGCTTCTCCGGATCCATCTTGGACTCGTCATGGCAGAAGCGGCATTCGCGCGAGTCATTGCCCTTCATGTAGGTCCAGACCCGGGTTGCCATCATGGGACGCTGCGCGTCAAACTTCTCAGGCGTATCGACCGAGTGTGTGACGTGGTGACTCCACAAGTCGTTCAGTGCACCCATCTTGGCGACATAGAGCGGTACCGGGGCGTGCGGCACATGGCAGTCGGCGCAGGTGGCGCGCACACCGGTGCGGTTCTTGTCGTGAATCGTGTCCCGAAATTCACGCGTGTTGTTGTTTGCCATCTCGTGGCAGTTGTTGGCACAGAATTGTTCCGTGCCGGTGTAAATCATGCTCGTACCGAACAAGCTCATGCCAATGACGGCCATGGCAAACCCCCCAAACAACACCTTGATGGCCGAGTTGCCGGTCACCAGTCGTTTCACCTTGGCGAATAATCTCTTAGGCATAAGCCATTCCTTCAAAGAAAACACGCATCCTGGTCGCCATCAGTTCAAGCCGTGGCGCCGTGATGCGTGTCAAACCCTCAAACGATTACAGTGACAGGATCCACTGGACCATGTTCTTGATTTCAGCTGCATCCTTGGTCTTGACCGACTTGTGCTCTTCCTTCTTGCCGTCGATCTCGATCATCGGGCTCAGGGTCACGTGCTTGATCAGCTTGTCTTCTGCGTCAGCCTTGCCTTTGTACTTCTTGGCAACTTCCTTGTAAGCCGGGCCGTCCTTTTTCTTGTCCAGGGCGTGGCACTTCATGCAATCGCTCTTCTTCAGCAGTGCCTGGGCCGCGTCGGCGTCCACAGCAGCAAAAGCAACAGAAGCAGTCATCAGGCCAGCGGCCACGAGCAGGGTCGAAAGAATCTTCATTCTGATCATCCTAAAAAGAAAAAGGGTTGTGTGGCGGTGCCACGGTCTCGTCTCCGCGCGTCATTTCTTGAAAATGAACGACTGCGCAAATCCAGCGTGGCATCTTAGCAGTCGATTTTCAATAATCCGTTCGGACCTACCCTAAGTGCAGAGACTTTGATCTAGCGCAAAGTTGGATTGGATGTCAGCTTGCTTGAGAGAACCTTGACTGTCGGGAGTTCGCGCACGGCACTAACTGCATTGACAAGCGTGACCCTGTCATCTCTACTGAGCGTCTTCAGGTCACCATCGTCAAAGTAGACCATCGCCTTCAAGCTCTCGCTCGGCTGGAAGGCGGGCCCAAAAAGTTCCCGGGCGGCGGCCAAGCCCCCTGCAAGACTGACCTTGGCCCTGAGCATTTCGGCAATATCCCGATAGTCCTTCGCTTCAGCACGCTGCAGGACGACTTTCACCTTGGTCGCCATCAGGTCAGCCAGCGAGGCCACTTGAAGAACGCCATCGTTGGTCATGTCCGGAACGCCTACCCGACCGAATCCAATGGCGCCATAAAAGGAGACTTTGACATGGCTTCGTTGCGCATCTCCATAGGGAACCAGCATGCTCAATGTGTTTCGCTCATCCTGCAGAACGGTGGATGTTGGCATGAACGAAAGGGCAGCCCGCATGGCCGCACGGTCGAGCGGTTCGTCCGAAAAAAAGTCAAAATCAACGGACTGTCGATGAGCCAGACGCAAGGCAATGGCAGTGCCGCCATACAGAACAAAACCCAAGTCCAGCGTTGGCTTGAGCTCTGGCCAAAGTCGTTGTTGCGCTGCGGGGAGGATTTCGAAGTGCGGGCTGAACGTGCTGGTCATTCAAATCTCCGAACCGGCATGGCAGGGACGTCATCGACGCTGGCCAGGCCGAGCCGGTAATTCCAGTAGGCCCATGATCGCTTACCAAATTGCCCGACCTGTGCGTGCAGCAGCACTTTGCGCAGGACGTCGTCACCGACTTGGCGGGACAACTCACGAACATCGTCGTAATCGCCAATATTCATGACTTGGGCGATGACGCGCTCCGGCATACAAACAGCTTCGTCGGGTGTTTTCCACCAGACATATTTGTTTGCCAATTGCTTTAGCGAGTCCAACTCAAGTTGATCCATTTATTAACTCTACCACGCCATTGCGGCGGGCATAAAAAAACCCCGGCAGCGTTGCCGCTGCCGGGGTTTTTGAGTTCGGCTTAAGCCGGGACCAGCTTATTGCTTGTGCTTGGTCTTGATCGGTGATGCCTTGCCAGCGGCATGGCAGTCCAGGCAACGCTCAGTCTTGGTCAGTGCGACGGCGCGGGTAGCGTAGATCGAACCACCACCGTCGTTGGCCATGTGCGTTTGCGCTGTGGCGCTGTCGTGGCAGGAGAAGCAGGCTGCGGCGATCGGCGAACTTACCAGATTGGTACCGGCGGCATCCGAAGTGATGACAGCTGCAGGCGAGGTGCTGAAGCCAGTACCGTAATCCATCACGTTGTCTTTGATGACATAAGGCGAGATGGTGTAGGCCGTTGTGCTGGCGCCATTGAACTTGCCGGTCGCCACCGTTACATCCAGCAGATTGGCCAACAGGGCTGGCGTGTAAGCGCTGGCCGTGAAGTCATAGGTACCGTCCAGGTGGCAGGCCGAGCACTTCTTCAGATCGCCGGGGAACACGATCTTCGCGTAGCTGGCGGTTGCCGAGACGGCATGCCACATGTAGGGCACAGTGCGGCTGCGGGTCGAAGAAGTCAGGGCTTTGGCGCCATGGATCGCGTGAATGAAGGACCTGGAATCAGCGGCCCAACCAGAACTGGCTCTGTTCGGCGTATGGCAGATGGCGCAGGAAGTGGCATCGTTGCGTGCACCGCCATGGAACTCTGGATCGGTACCCAGTTGCTCGTGGCAGCTATTGCACTTGGCGGTATCCACAATGGCGCGGCGACCCGTGAAGCCGGTTGCCACTTTTTGCTTCAGCATTGATTTGATGATCAATCCACCCGACGCATTGGAGGTGGGTGTTGTTGCAACCACTGCCGGTGTGTAGGGATAGGCTGCCAGATTCTTCTGCACGAAGGTGCCGATGATCGCGCCCGTCAGCATGCTGGCGTTTGCCGGCACAGCGATGGGTAGCGCTGCTGCAGTAGAAGATGGCGACGTATTCATCAGGGTGGCCGTCCAGTAACCGGTCGTGGCGTCATAAGTGAGCGTACCGGTATTGATGTTGGTACCCTTGACCACCGTGGTGCCGCTGTTGGGCGCCAGCAGGCTACCCAAGCTGGCGCTGGCGTAGAAGTTGAAGTCAGCCGGCGTGGTGATGCCATCTTGCGGTACAGCATAGGCGGCGTAGATCGACGGACCACCGGCAAAGCCAGCGATGGGTTCGTAGGCCGGGCTGACGACCGTTGAGCCATTGCTGTGGACAACCAGCGTGGGTACGGCAAATGCCGTTACAGGCGTACCGTTCTTGGTCACCTTGAAGGTCACCACCGCTTGCCGGTTGGCGTTCAGGGTCGTGCTACCGATTTCATAGGCAATCTCCGCCGCACCAGCGATCAGCGTCGCGTTGTGCTCGGTCTTGACAGCAGCTGCGTGGTAAACCGGCGTGTCGGCTGCGGTGTGGCACAGCACGCACTTGGAGTCATCAGCCTGGCGTCCGCCAATGTGGCCATACAGCGATGTCGTTGCACCCTTGGCAGCGTCGCCCAAGGTCAGACCCTGCCCGGTGGCAAAGTTGATACCGTCGTGACAAGCGCCGCAGGCGCTGACAGAGGGAACGGTCTTCCAGTTGCCGGCTTGCGTGGCATATTTGGTTTCGTGACAGGTAGCGCAATTCTTCACGTCCTGCGGGAAGGCGGTACCAGAGACGGCTTTGGTCACCGGGTCCGTCAACTTGAAGGACAGGCCGTTGATGCTGTAGTCCTTGGTCAGTACGTTCTTGCCGCCATGCAGCTTGTGCAGCATGTTCTTCAGGTCGATCGGGTTGTTGGTGTTGAAGTCGATGCTGCCGCTGTTGTGGCAGATCACGCAGTAGTTCGGGTCAACCCGGGTGCCATGGGCAGCCAGTGGTGCGTGGCAGCTATTGCAGCTTTCCATGGCAACCACTTTTCTGGATAGCGCCAGAGAGCCGTCGGCAGCCTTGACTGGCGTGGCAACTCCGTTGGCAGCGAGCGTGAAGTCAACCGTTGGGTTGACCACCACTTTGGCCTTGGTGACAGGGTCGGTGTAACACAGTTGTGCGCCGATCCGGTGCAGGGTCTTGCCGTCTTTGGCAGCGACATTACCGTTGTTAGCAACCTTGCCGACGGAAACGTTCTTCACGTCAACCGCATTGGCCATGGTCAGGGCTGTTGAAACGTCGGTGGCAAAGCGGTAGGTGTAGTAGCCACCTGCTGCATTTTCTTCCAGGATGCCGACAATGCGGGTGGCCGGGTCGGTCACGGCAGTGGCTGGATTGGCAAAGGAGAAATTGGCAACCGTGCTGCCATCAGCCTTGGTGACTGTGGTCGGAGCAGTTGGCTTCGGATCGGTCGTGCCTTCAACCACTGCGTAACGGTATTTCGGCACTGCCGGGTTCGCCGTATTGCGATTGACTGCGGTGTCGGCCGTCGCATAACGTTGACGCGAGATCAGACTCTGCCAGTTGGTACCGTCAAACTTGGCGATGGCGAAAGTCACATTGTTCTGGCTGCAATTCGCGTCGGCAGCCAGGCCAGCGGCGGAACTGGTGGTGTTGGCCAACTTCAGGCCGGGTACAAACTTGCCGTCCGAGCCGATCACGGTGAACTGCACGACGGGCGGGCTCTGGATGGTGACCGAATTGGCACCAGCCGTTTGAATCAGACCAAACGCCTGCGCCGGATTGGCAGCGGTATTGGTGGTGGCGGGACTGGCGGCAGCGGCCGTCAGAACGGCAGTGCCGGCGGGGGGGGCATCCACGGGAGGAACGACAACCACAGGTGGCGTCACGACCGGCGGGGTCACGACGGGTGGTGTTACGACGGGAGCATCGCTGCCGCCGCCGCAACCGGCGATGGCGAGCGCAACCAGGCTCGCCGCGGCGAGTTTGGTCCAATGCGGCGAGGATCTTGTCTTGCTTGACAGTTCTATTTGCTTCACTTTTGCCTCCTATGGCGTTAACAATTTATAGAAAAATTCCACTTTACATTCACTTTACACCGCGCGATTCTCCATTGCCTGACCTGAGTCAAGTTTGTCTTAGATCAAACTTTGAGAGCTTAGGAATGTAAATCCCGGACGCCGCCAGTGAGTTTGCAAGCGTCTACTTTTTGACAGGTTTCGCGTCCGGACGGCCTTTTTGCTTCGCGATCACCAGGGCTCTGAGGTTCTCATATTCCCCAGCTTCGACGATCTTGCGCGTCAACAGATGCGCTTTGGAGAGGTAGGGTCGGCCGGCAATGATCTTGGCCGCCACCTCGTCGGTCACGCCGGGCAGGCTCTTCAGCTCTTCCTTTTTTGCGCTGTTGAGGTCCACCAGCTTGACTCTCGGGGCTGAACTGGTGGATGCGGGCTTGGCGCTGGCTTTGGCTGCGTCGGCGACAGGCGGCTTGCTCTCGGCGGCCAGGGCGAGGCTGGTTGACAGGCTCAGTGCCAGGGCGATCAGGGCGATTTTGACGGTACTGGATTTCATGATGTTCTCTCTGCGTTAACGTGACTTGGAAAAAAATTGAAAAACCCGACGGTGTTGCCACCATCGGGTTTTGTTAATGTAGTTCACCCGGGGGGGTGAACTGCTGCAAGCGAACTTGCTGTTTACTTGGCGTGCATGACCTTGATGTCGGCGACCTTGCCGGTCGCATGGCAAACCATACAGGTCTCCACCTTGGTAAAGCTGAAGGTGGTTGCTACCGGCGCAGCAGAAGCTGACGGAACTGCGGGGCGCGGACCACCGCTGGAAACCGTGGACACCGAGCCGTAAACCGTGCCGCCGTTGAGTTGCATGTGCGATACGGAGATCTTGCTGTCGTGGCAGCCAAAGCAGGCGGAAGTCACTGGTGAGGTCACCAGATTGTCAGCCGTGTAGCTGGTCTGGCCTCTGCCCAGGGAGGTGACCCATGGCGACAGACCGAGTGTTGCGGCATTGGTCGGGTTGCTCATGTCGGCCTTGGCATCCGTCGTCCACAGCAGGTTCGGCACAGCGGCCGCATTGGCGGCGGTGCTGAAGTCATAGCTGCCAGCCACGTGACACTGTTCGCAATTGCGCAGCACGCCCGGATAGGTCACTTCCTTGAAGCCGTTCGGATTGGCGGCCGTGGCTTCGTAGGTGAAGGACTGTTCGCGCTTCTTGCCGGCATGGATCGAGTGCACCATGTTCTTGATGCCGACGTTCCAGCCACCACCAAAGTTGTACGCGGCACCGGTATGACCGGTGGATGTATTGGCCTGGTGGCAGATCGCGCAGCCTTCGCCGTTGTTGCGGGCGCCGCTGTGGAACGATGGCGAGACACCCAACTGACCATGGCAGTTGTTGCACTTGGCATTGCTGACAATCGTGCGCCGTGCAGCAGTTCCGGTAAAGCCGTCGGCCTGCTTCATGACAAAGGCTGGCTCACGCAGACGGATGCCCTTCGGATAGGCAGCCAACCCGAGTTGCACAAAGCCGTTGTAGTTGATGCCGATCGCGCCGGTCACCATCTTGGCTGCATCAGGAACCACTGCGGCCAGTGTTGCCGTGTAGTAACCACTTGCGTCCGGACCGGTCTGGGTATTGCCGGCTACCTTGTCGCGCAGCTGCAGCACGGTGGCACTGATGCTGGCGTTCCAGTCCACCGGTGTGGTGATGCCATCTTGCGGCAGACCATAACCAACATAGATGCTCGGTGTTCCGTCAACGTTGTCCATCAGGAAGCCGGTGGCGTTGAGGGTGACCGGTGCGCCGTCTTTCAGGATACGGTACACCACAGTCGCCTTCTTGGCACCAGCCGCACCGGCAACGGTGACCTGCTTGAGCTCGAAGCCGATCTTGTATACGCCAGCTGGCAGATTGAGTTGCGAAGCCAGCGGAATCGCCGGGCCCATGCCGGCGGGCAAGCCCACGGTCGGAACGTTCGCTGCGGTATTAAGCGGATAGCCACCGCGATCAACCGCCCCCGTCGGGTCAACGGTGACGTGGTAAACCGGAATGCTGACGGCGTCATGGCACAAGGTGCACTTGGAATCATCGGCTTGCGCCTTGCCAATGTGGCCGGCGGTGTCGCCGTTGATGGCGGTGCCCAGACCGGTGGTGAAGTTGATGCCGTCGTGGCAAGCACCGCAGGCCATCGCGCTAGGAACCTTCTTCCAGTTGTCGCCCTGCGCAGTCTTGGCGCCGTCGTGGCACTTGGCGCAGTTGGTGATGCTTTGCGGATAGGTCACTTCGTTGAACAAGATATTGGCATAGTTGTAGCCGGTCTTTTTCAGTTCCTTGCCCATGTGCAGGCGGTGCAGGAAGGCTGGCAGGTCACCGACGGCCAGGCCGTTGATCTTGTAGGTGCTGCCGGAGTAGGTTGTCGTCGTACCGGCGGCGGCTTCCGCATTACCGTACTTGCGCTGGTCGTTGTGGCAGGTCACGCACAGTTTGGGGTCCTGACGGCCACCGCCATGAACGGCAAACTTGCTGTGGCATTCCAGGCAAGAAGCCAGGGCGACGATTTCGCGCTGCGTGTCCGTGGCAGCGACTGCCTTGCCGGTAGCGGGAATGAAGTCATAGGCCACGTTCAGCGGGTTCTTCATGGCCACGCCAGGGACCACTTGCACTGCATCGGCTGTGTTGGTGCCGGTGCCCGGCGCGTTGCCCGAGAGTTGCAGCACGACACGGTGCGTCAGTGCCGCGTCATAGGTCAGGTCACCCAGATCAGCGACCTTGTTGTTGACGCTGGCGGTTGTTGCTGAGGCTGCAGCGGCGGCAACAATGTCCTTGCTCTTGGTGACATCGCGGTAGAAGGTGTACTTGTAGGAACCGTCGCCGTTGTCAACCAGGGTGCCGGCGTTGTCGGTGGTCGGCTTGGCGGGCAGGACGGTAGGGGCCGTCGTGGTGGGCACCGAGGTCACGTTGTAGCTGACCCACTTGCTTGGGCTGCCGTTGGCGCCGGGAACCAGCTTGGCAATGGCAAACGCCACATTCGGATAGCTGGTAACCGTGGCTGTTGCGCTTTTGGACTTGCTGCCCAGGCCGATGACCGGGTAACCGGTGACGCTGTCTGTGACTTTGAAGCTGACCACGGGTGTGCCGCTGATCGCTACACCGGTGATGGTTGCGGCGAAGTTGGCAGCAGCCCACTGGTCGGGCGATAGAGCCTTGATTTGGACCGTTGCGACGGCATTGGTGCCGGCGGGTCCTGTGGCGCCACCAGCACCTGCCGGGCCGGTGGCACCGCTTGCGCCCGGTGCACCGTCGCTGCCGCCGCCGCAACCGGCGAGGACAGCTGCTGCCAGCACACTGGCGGCAGCGAGCCTGGTCCAATGCTGGGCCGGCCCTTTCTTGCTTTGATCTAAACAGTTCACAACAGTCTCCTTAAGCCCTAAGTTACACACAAAAATCTTTACCGACGCTTTACAAGGCGCGATTTTCCATGTGCTGACCTGGGTCAAGTTTGTCCTGGATCAAACTTGATGTGCTTAAGGAAGTAAATTTTCAGGATCGCTGCTGACCCGCAGCGGATTACTTGGAAGCCGCTTTGGGCGCCGGCGGTTCCTTTTGCTTGGCAATCACAAGCTTGTTGATGCTCTGATAAACCTCCATTGAAACGATGTTTTTTGTCACCAGACGGGTCTTGGTGAGGTAGGGTCGGCCGGCAATGATCTTGGCGGCATCCGCATCGCTGACGCCGGGCAGCTTCATCAACTCGGCCTTGCTGGCGCTATTGATGTCGACCAGCTTGGCGGCTGCCGCCTGGGCGGCCTTGGTGTTGGCTGGCGTGACGGGCTTCCTGGTTTTGGTCTGCTCTTGTGAGAGCTTGGCAGCGCTGGCAACGGCCGCGGGCTTTGCTGTCGTTTCGGATTTTTGATCGGCTGCAAAGCAGGAAGCGTTTGCGAGCAGCAAGGCAGAGACCAGCAGAGCACTTTGGAGAAGAGGGCGATTCATTGAATATTCCTGAAAGAAAAAAATGAGGCAGCAAGGCTGCCGACAAAAAAATTGACCCGGCTGCATTGCAGCCGGGTCAATTATCTCAATTCAAACCTCGAACCGAAGAGAGCAGGCCGTCGACCCGCCCCCTCCAATTCAGCTTACCACCAACGGTGCACCAGCTTGATGGTCGGCACGGTGTCGTTGAATACCGCGTTGTTGGCCGGGCCATGGCAAACCAGGCACTGCTCTGTCTTGGCCATGGCTTCCGTGCGCGGATCAAACACCGAGCCGCCATTGCTCTTCATGTGAGCGCGAGCGATCTTGGAGTCGTGGCAACCGGAGCAGGCGGCACTGATGGGCGAGAGCACCAGCGTGGTGTCTGCCGCAGGGACCGTCACGCCGGTGTTGGCGTTAAAGCTGAAGGTTACGCCGTAAGCGGTTCCGGGCGTCACGAAGGGCGAAATGACCGAGCTCGTGCTCAGGACAGTTTCGAGACCCGTGATGATCTGGAAGCCAGCGGCGTTGATGGTGCCGCTGGCAGCGGTGGTCATCAGCAGGTTAGGCACAACGCTCGGGACCGTGGCGGTACCGACGTAGGCTGTATTGCTGAAGTCATACATACCAGCGATGTGGCAGCCTTCGCAGTTCTTGAGTTGGCCTGGATAGCCCACTTCCCAGAACTTGGCGCCGGCAGTCGCTTCCCAACTGAACTTGTTTGTACGCTGGCCGCTCTTGCCATTGTGGATGGCGTGCACGTCGTAGTTGATGTTGACTGGCCAGCCGCTGTTGGTCCGGTTCACGTTATGGCAGAACGTACAGGTCTGTGCGTCGTTGCGTTGGCCAGCATGGAACGTGGGCTTGACACCCAACGCGCCGTGGCAGGCATTGCACTTGGCTGTGTCGGTGATGAGACGACGACCCGTAAAGCCGGTAGCTACCTTCCAGACGTTCGGTGCCGGGACACTGAGGCCACCCACACCACCCACGCCGGAGTTGACCGTAGCGGCATTGGCCGTGTACGGATACTTGGCAAGGTTGATCTGCGTCAGCGGCAGGGTGGTGGCCAGGCCGTAGGTGTAACCCACGCCACCGGTCAGCATCTTGGCCGTTGCCGGAACGTTCACACCCGTCAGCGTGATGGTGTAGTAGCCAGCGACCGGGCCGGTTATGGTGCCCACGGCAGCGGCGGCCAGAGCGGCACCCTTGACGTCCTTGCCATCACCACGCCAGATGTTCTTGATGTAGGTGCTGGCGCTGGCGTTGTAGTCGGCCGGTGCAGCGATACCGTCTTGTGCGACGGAGAACGCGAAGTACACGCTGGGTGAACCCACGAAGCCATCAATCAGTTCGGTCTTGCCGGTGGCGGAGTAGGTATTGAAGACCACGTCAGCGCCGTCTTTCATCAGCTTGAAAACAATCGATGGGTTTCCCGTCGTTGCATTGCGTGTGACGCTGGAAATGGCGTAAGTAATCTTCGCTGCGCCGGAAGGCACCACACCGACTGCGGCCAGGTAGGACGCGTTGGTGTTGTTGTTGCCACCGACCGGGGTGCTGAAGACGTTGGCTGGATCGGGTGCGATCACGGCGACGTGATTCAAGCCAATGTCTGCTGCGTCATGGCACAGCGCGCAGGTCTTGTCGTCAGCCTTGGCACCACCAATGTGACCGCCAGCAACATTACCCAGGCTGAAGTCCACTGCGTTATGGCAGGAACCGCAAGCCTTGAGCGTGGGTGTCAACTGACTGTTAACGACAGAACCCTTGTGGCACTGTGCACAGTTTCTGACATCCTGCGGGTACTTGACCTCGTTGTAGTTCAAGGTGGTACTCCAGAACAGCAATTCTGTTTTCTTCAGTTCCTCACCCATGTGCAGTTTGTGGATGAAGGTCGTGAAGTCGCCCTTGCCCGCTGTGTTTTGCGGTGTATGGCACATCACGCAGGTCTTGGTGTCGGTACGCGAACCAAAGTGACCGCTGGTGTTGTTGCCGCGCGGGAAGCCGTATTCAAGCTTCATGTGGCACTGGTTGCAAGCGGCTACCGTGACGTTGTCGCGGGCAAAGGTCGCATTGCCAGCGCTGTCTTTCAGGACCGCGCCCACACCTGTTGCTGCCGGCTTGAAGTCATAGGCCAGGTTGGTACCGTTGGTGTTGGTGAACTGCGCAATGACAGCACCGGTTAGCGGGTTGAGCGGACCGGCGTAAGCGCCAGCCGTTTTGCCCACCACGCCAGGAACGGCGACGCTGCGCACGCCAACCACGACACGGTGTGTCAGTGATGCGTCGTAAACGACCTTGGTGTTCGCCTTGATGTTGGCGCCAAACTTGACAGCGTAAGTGCCGTCGCCGTTATCGGTCACTGCATAGCCTTGACCCTTGACGGTGCCGTCGGCATTGAATGATGTAACGGAGTCTGCGCTCGGATTGACCTTGGCCGCCGCGGCAGCTGGATCAGCCGTCAGTGGAAGGCCGTCGGCCAGGTAGTTGAGCCAGTAAGAGGCGCTACCGTCAACGGCGGGTTTTTGCTGCGCAATGTGCAGAGCAAAAGTCCGCAGACCGCGCACACCTTCGTTGGTGTCTTTCATGACGACCTGGAAGTTGACGACCGGCTGGTTGCCCGAGGTATCAACGCTCAAGACCTTGCCAGCCAGGGCCTTGTTGGTCAGGTCAGCGAAGCCGAGCTGCGCAGCGTCCACTGTGCCGGTGGTCTTGTCAGCACCAGCGGGGCCGGTTGGGCCGGTTGCGCCGGCTGCTCCCGCAGGGCCGGCAGGGCCTGCGGGGCCAACTGCACCGTCACTACCACCGCCGCAACCGGCAAGGGCAGCAGCCACCAACAAGCCAGCCGCAGCCAGCTTGGTCCAATGAGTGGGCGGCCTGTTCATCGTATCGTCAAATAATTTCACATCAGACTCCTTAAGTCTCAAGAAACACACACGGAAAAAATACTTTACAAAGGGTTTACACCGAGGAATTCTCTGCTTCACCACACCCCGAAGGTTTGTTTTAAATCAAGCTTCAGATATTTAGCTTTCGATATGGCAGACCCACACATGGGCTTGGCGGCAAAAAAACCGGCTGCGTCGCCGCAGCCGGGTTGTGAGCTTGTCAAACAGACCGGGAGAGGGTCTCCCGGTCCCTGGGCACAGGTTTATTTGTGCGCCTTGACCGGGTCAAAGTCTGCGCCGGCGCCGTGGCACAGGGCGCAACCTTCGCCAGCCAGGTTCATGGCACTGCGGCTCACCTTGATCTGCCCGCCTTCGCGGCTCATGTGACCCTGCGCAAGCGAGGAGTCATGGCAACTGACGCAGGCTGCGGCAAAAGGCGTGGTGACCTTGTCTTCCGGGTTGGCTGTGCTCAAAGCGGCTTTCGCGGTGGCCGGAGTGGGCGCTGCTAAGTAGGCTGCGTTGACGGACTCGTAGGTCGAAGCCAGAGCACCCGCGGGCACCGTGTTGAAGGTGGTGGCCAATGCGGTGCCGGTCGCGTGGCAGGTGTCACACTTGTTGAGCTTGCCCGGGAAGTCCATTCTCTTGAAGTCGAGAAGGGTGATGGCCGAAGGTGTGCGGTCACGTGCGTCAACAAACGGTGTCACGCGGTCGCGACCAGCGTGGATGCCGTGGATCATGTCCTTGAAGTTGTTGGTAACGACAGGGAAGTTCAAGGCGGCGTTCACCACGGTCTTGTCGAAGCCCCAGTAGCCCAGGATCTTCACATCGGCTGCGCTGAACGGATAGGCCATCAGGGCCGCGTCCGAGATACCACGGCCGCTGGTCGCTAGACCAGGCGTGTGGCACATCACACAAACCTGGGTTTGATAGACGCGGTTACCGCCATGCCCTTCGAACCATTCGTGGCAACTGGAGCACTTGGCCGGATCGACCACGGTACGCCGCACTGCGTCACCCGTGACTGCTTTGACCACCGAGATGGCGTGCCGCGCTGTAGCAACGCCACCAACCGCCACTGCGTTTTGGGTGAAGTAGCCTTGCAGACCCACCGCACGCATTTTGGCGCCAACCGGGAACTTCTTGGTGCCCGTACCCTTGAGGGTGGCAGTGTAGTAACCGCTGGCATCGGCCGTGGCTGACAGTGAACCGTCCGCAGTCTTTGTGGTATCCAGCAGGTTGGCGATCGAAACGCTGACAGCTTGCGCCTGTTTGACGCCGGTGTTGTTGTAGTCGATCGGTGCTGCTACGCCATCCTGCGCCGTTGCATAGGCCAGCAGGAAGCTTGGGCTGCCGATAAAGCCAGTCAGCGGATTGGCCATGGCAGCTGCCGGGGCCAGGTAAGTGACCGGCGTGCCGTCGGCGCTGACCTTGAATTTGATGGTCACATCGTTGCTGGTGGCATCAACCGTGGCCGACAGGACGTCATAGGTAAAGGTCTTCAGGCCGGCCGCAATCGTTGGATTGTGGGCGGTAATGTTTTCAGTCTGGTGATAGATCTTGACCGCTGCTGCGTCATGGCACAGCACGCAGGTTGCATCGCTGGTTTGCATTTTGCCGATGTGACCGGTGGTGGCCATCACGGCGCCAACAGCACCCGCAGCGGCTTTGTCAGCCAGTGTCGAACCCAGACCGGTGGCCCAGTTGATACCGTCGTGGCAAGAACCGCAGGCCTGGCGGCTCGGCTTGGAGCTCCAGTTGTCGGCCTGTGCTGCCTTGGCGCTGTCGTGGCACTTGCTGCACATCTTCTGGCCGCCGCCCAGCATCGAATAACCCTTGTTATTGAAGGCCACGTTGGCGTAGTTGTAGTTTGACTTCACCAGTTCGCCGCCGTTGTGGATCTTGTGGATGAAGATCGGGAAGTTGCCTGAAACTTCACCGTCGGCAATCCGGGTTTCCGGGGAATAGCTGTAGCTGGTAATGCCGGTTGTGGCATTGACAGTAGCTGTTTCTGTCAGTGCCGGGAACTTGCCGGCCACCGACGCCACGCTGGCATAGCCAAACTTGCGCTGATCGGTGTGACACATCACGCAGTAGCGCGTGTCAACGCGCCCGCCATGCGGTGTGGTCACGCCAATCTGGTTGTGGCACTCATTGCAACTGTCTTTGGAGACCAGTTCGCGTTGCGTGTCGGTTGCGGTGACCACTTTGCCGGTAGCCGGAATGAAGTCATAAACGAGGTTGACCGGATTGAGCATGGCGACCGCAGGCATCACTGTCACGGCGTTCGCGGTATTGCTACCCGTACCCGGTGCGTTACCGGAAACCTGGACCACCACGCGGTGTGTCAACGTTGGTTCGTAGCTGAGGTCGCCCAGGTCGGCGGCGACGTTCGGGCTGACCAGCGTCAGGCCATCAACCACGGCTTTGGCCTTGGTGATGTCGCGGTAGAAGGTGTACTTGTAGCTGCCGTCACCGTTGTCCACCAGCGTGCCGTTGGCATCGGTGGAGGGGCGGGTAGCGGTCAGCGCTGCTGTGGTGCTGGGCACGGTAGTCACCAGATAGCTAACCCACTTGCTGGGGCTGGTAGTGGTGGCTGGGACCAGCTTGGCCAGGGCAAAGGCCAGGTTGGGGTAACTGGCAACGGTGGCCGTCGCGCTCTTGGACGTATTGCCAAGACCGACAATCGGGAAGCCGTTGGCATCGGTCACCTTGAATTCGACCACCGGCGCGCCGCCCATGGTTACTTTGGTGACTTCACCCTTGGGCGCCAGCGCAGCCCATTGATCGCTCGAAAGCGCCTTGATCTGTACCGTTGCCACGGCATTGGTGCCGGCCGGTCCGGTTGCGCCAGCGGCGCCAGCGGCACCAGCTGGGCCGGCCGCGCCAGCGGGTCCCGCTGCACCGTCACTACCACCGCCGCAACCGGCGAGCGCAGCAGCCACCAGCAAGCCTGCCGCAGCAAGCTTGGCCCAATGAGAGGGCGGTTGATTCATGCTTTTGTCAAATAATTTCACATCAGACTCCTTAAGTCTCAAGAAACACACACGGAAAAAACACTTTACAAAGGGTTTACACCGATGAATTCTCTGCTTCACATCAAGTCGTGAGTTTGTTCTAGATCAAGCCCAATGCACATATGGGGGGCTATTTCGGACTAATGTCTGGGGCGTGGCTCTCGGGATACGGTAGCGCTGCCAACAAATTTATTTTTTAAGAAATAGGCGACCGGATTCAATTGCCGATGAATGGAGAGGCAGGGCAACTGGTAGACCTTGGGCTAGCCAGAATCGGCACCGAAGGCGTTCACCAGGTGCGGGTAGCGGGCAAGCAATTCGGCGCGACCCTGCTCCGCTCGTTGGTTCCATCCAGAGCCTCGGCCAACGGCGTCTTGCCACGCAGCAGCCACCCTTTCAGACGCCCCGTTGGCGAGGTGCCACTCGACCAGGGCGGCGGCCTGCACCAGGTCCTTGTTGGATTTGGCGCGCTGGGCGATCGGTCTTTCACCAAACACAATGAGTTTGTGCACAGCGTAGCGCGCGGGGTCGGGAAGATTCACAACGCAGGCACCAGAGCCAGAGAAGACCACCCCCTGGGTCGTCCCTTCCAATGAAAATTCCATGAATTTCAGTGGCTCCAGCACCAGGCCCAGGCCTTCCATCCGAACGACACCGTCGGCCGATTCGCGTCCAGCGTTGCTTGTCAGGAAATCAATGCGAAGTTCCGGGTCGTCGGGGTTGCGATACTGGGCGCCGGTGGCGCCAGAGAATTCGCGCACTGGCAGCAATCCCATCTCCAGCGAGGTGATGGCATCGTGAACCGATATGCTGATGTTGGCAGGCAGGGCAATCGAAATGTTCCGACCTGCATGTGCAAAGTCAACATCGAGCGTCTTGTCGCCCGACATCCAGCGCACGCCAAGCATGTTTCCAAATGCGGTGAAGGCATGCGTGCCAATGAGAACGCCGCCTGCCTTGAAAAAACCATAGGCGGAAAGCTTGTGAACGATCCGAAAGTGCTTGTCCAGCATCTCGGTGCATCCCAAAGCTTTGGACGCCGCTGCACGCTTCTTCAGCAGGTCCTGGCGCCCACCCAGCGCCGCCTTGTAATTGGCGACCAGTGACTGAACCCGCTCGCTGTTCGGTCCAACGTAAGCCATGCGGCCGGTGCCGTCAATGTCGCGGTAGCCAAAATAGACGTACTCATGGCCCCGAATGGCTCGCTTGTGAAAGGCGCCAGTCAGCAGGGAAAACGGCGCCATGTCGTTGGCCAATGCGGCGTCAAACATCTCCGAATAGGATGCCTGCGCGCTCAGGGAAAGCTCAGTCGAGAGGGTTTG
This sequence comes from Comamonadaceae bacterium, assembly GCA_007280205.1. Lineage (GTDB taxonomy): Bacteria > Pseudomonadota > Gammaproteobacteria > Burkholderiales > Burkholderiaceae_C > Rhodoferax. Next base: position 73,883 of record QYPX01000059.1, on the reverse strand, counting down.
CATGACTGACGAACGTTACTACACATTTTTTGTTTTGTATAGTAATTACACGAACACCAAAGAATCCCCCACTCGGGGGTGGCCGGGCAGTTTCGGAAAACGTTCTGCCCCGAGCCGTTCGCTACGGCAACTGGTAGACGTAGGTCACGCCGATGACCTTGATTGACGGTGCATATTAAAATATGCACAATTCAGACAATGCAATTTACCTGCAATCCGGACAAGAACGCTGTGAATGTGCGTGATCGGCAGTTGCCCTTGCTGGCGGCCCGCGCCATGTTTACGGCGACTATGCTTGTGCGCGAGGACACCAGACGGACCTATTCAGAGCGCCGGTTTGTTGGCTATAACCAACTCGCTGGACGCTTGATGGTGGTGGTGTTTTGCCTGCCAGTGTTTGAGCAAATCCACATCATCTCCTTTAGAAAGGCCAACATCCGTGAGCAAAAGAAATTTGAAGCTAATGCCCTCTGATTCGACGCCAGCGATTGACTGGGCGGCCGTGGAGGCGGCTCCACTGGCTGACGCAAGTGATGAGGATAGCCCCGAGTTGACGCCGGCTGAGGCAGCCCAACTGCGACCACTGGGTGAGGTTTTGCCCATGCTTTCAACTGGCAAGACTCGCATCACGATCAAACTCGACAATGCGGTGCTGCACGCCTACAAGGCACGCGCCGGTGGGCGTGGCTACCAGACCCTCATCAACGAAACGCTGCGCCGCGGGCTGCAGGCGGACGCCGTCAAAGAAGCACTGCGCGAAGTGATTCGCGAGGAGCTACACCCGACTTAAGGCAACTGGTAGACGTAGGTCACGCCGATGACGTTGACGCTCTGGTTGGCCTTTTGCAGTACCGTGGAGCCATCCGAATAGACGTAGGGAACACCGTTCAAGCTCCAGGTCCAGTCGTTGACGTTGTTGCGCTGGTGCACAAAGTCAACGCGCACCGAAGAGCCCTTTTCGAGCGCGTACTTGCCGAACAGCTTGAGCGCGGTCTGGCTGTACAGGATGTCAGGCAAGCCACCGGTAGCGGCCAGCAGGGCGACAGAATCGCTGCCGGCCAGGCTGTCCAGGGTCTGGCCATAGACGCTCTTGTCGCCGGCGTAGGACAGGCTGCCGCCAACATCCAACTTGGCGTTGATCTTGCCGTTGGCGCCGATGCTGGCGCCCAGGTTGCTGTTGTCAAACGCCATCAGGTAAGCAGCGGCGCGCGCCTGGTTCAGGCTTTGCTGGCTGCTCGAGAACGCACCGGTCAGGCCCCAGTTGTCGGACAGCGTATAGGCCCAGTCCAGGCTGAACTGATGCACTCCGGTGTCACGCAGACCGTAGCTGCTGGGTGTGGTGTAGCGGTCACTGCCACTCTCTGCGCTGATTTGTAGCGACAGGGCCTCGCTGGCCTGCCAGTCGGCAAACAGTTTGACCTTGTTGCGCTGGCGGTCTGAGAGCGTTGGCATGAAGACGGACGTCGGCAACAAGCCGGTGACCGGATCGGCCGGGTTGATGACTTCGGTGACGCCCAATCCGCTGTTGTCTTTCAGCCAGTTGGAGCCATCGCGCTTGCTGCGCGAGATGGCGACGCTGCCAGTCAAAGTCTCTGCCAGGCGACCCCGCAGCTCGGCGCGCACCGTGTTCTCGTTGGTCTTCTGGCGCAGGGCGCTGATGCCCGAGATGGCACTGCTGGCGGTGAATTCGCCCCGGTCAATCGTTTCGCGATCGGCGCCCAGCGTGGCACGGTAGTCGCTGCTCAACTGCCAGCTGGCCTGCAGCTTGGCATTGCCCTTCTGGCTCGACAGATTGCGGTTGGTGTAGGTGAAGGGCAAGGCCGGCAATGCAGGCACCGCACCTTCGATGTTGTAGGTGGCCAGCGGTGTCTGGTCGTCCTTTTTCTCGTAGCGCAGGTCGGCCAGCAGGGAAAGCTGACGCACCGGGCGCGAGCTCAGGCTGAGCTTGGCCAGCGAGTTGCGAACCTGGCCGTCCAGGTTGTTCACGCCCGCCGGGGCGCCGGTCAAACCGGCAGCGGCAAAGTCGGCGTTCTGCGTTGCCACGCTGCGTGCCAGCTTGAAGGTAGCGCGGGTGGCGCTGCCCAGATCGTAACTGCCGCTCAAATCCAGCTGGTGTGCCTGGTTGTCTGGCGCCAGCGCCACGGGCTGGCCCAGTACAGCGCGCAAGCCGGTGCTCAGGGGCAGCAGGCTGCCCACCGGGTTGTACAGGCTGCCCGGGATGTTGCCGGTCAGATTGCCGTTGTTGTTGCGGTAGAAGGAGCCGTAGTAACCCAGGTTGAAGCGCAGCTTTTCGGCGCCGTAAGTGAGGCGGGCCTCGACCTGGCTGTGGTTGGCGCTGACGGGTTCGGGCAGCATCAGGCTGGCCCAGCCGGTGTTGGCGAGGGTGGTGCCAAGGCAACCGGGAGCGATCACGGTGGGGCAGTTGATGCCAATGCCGGAGAGGCGCGCGCCGTCCTTGTTTTCGCTCTTCAGATCCAGGTCAAACTGCAGCGCCGGGTTGATGGTTTTGGAAAAACCCAGGCCCAGAGCGCTGCGCTTGGTCTTGAGTTCGAGGTCGGACCCGCTGCCAGCGGCCAGAGCGACCACTTGCGGCGTACTGGAGCCGGCGCCAAGGAGGCCGCTGTTGACCGTGTTGGGCTCATAACGCACCAGTTCACCGTAGGCAGCGCTGAGCCTCCAGTTGCCGGGGTCTTTCTTGACCAGGCTGAGTTCGCGGGTCTCGCCCAGCAGGTTGGAACCCTCGATCTGCAGCCAGTTGCTTTTTTCTGTGTCGCGCAGGCTGTGACTGAAACCCAGGTTACCAAAGAAGTTGCGGTCGGCGCGCAGGCCGTTGTACTGGCCAAACTGCGCGTGGTCGGCGCTGGAGCCGCTTTGCAGGCCCAGACCAAAGCTGACGCTCGTAATCGGGGCTGCATCGTCGCCTTCGGCGTGCGCTTGCAAGGGAAGGAAGGCGGCGGCCAGCGAGAGCGCCAGCAGGCTGCGGTGAAAGCGGAAAGAAGAATCAGAATGGATCATGATGGCTCTCGGTACTTCAGCGCAGCATCAGCTGGGGCGTCGGGTTGCTGACCGACGGATTGTTGGAACCGTGAATCTGCGTGTGGCAGTTCAGGCAGCTGCGACCCTGCCACAGGTTGACGACGTTCTTGCCATTGGTGGTGGCGTTGATCAGCGGAGCCGTCAAACCGGCGGCAGCACTGGAAACACCGGGCTGGCCGGCAACTGCACCGACACCACCGGCGACGTGCGGCGTATGGCATTGCTGGCACAGCAGCGGGGCACGGGTCTTGAGCATGCCGGCCACGGTGCTGCCATGTGGGTTGTGGCAGTTGGCGCAGTCCTCGGCCACCGGCTCATGCTGGTGCACAAAGGGGCCGCGTTTCTCGGCGTGGCAGGTGTAGCAGGTGGCGTTGGTGCTGTCACGCTTGGCCAGTTTGGGGCCGGCCGAGCCGTGCACGTTATGGCAGTCGGCGCAGCTCATCTTGCCCTCGGGAATCGGGTGATGTGAGGGCTTGTTCAGCTGGGCGCGCTGTTCCTTGTGGCAGGTGTAGCAGACCTCGGTCTGCGTTGCCTTGTTCATCACCTTGTCGCGGTTGGCGTGAATCTTGTGGCAGGAGTTGCAGGCCAGATCGGCATTTTCGTGCTGGCTGCCGGCCCACAGGGCGCGTTTGGCGTCCTTGCTGTGGCAAGTCAGACAAGCGGCGTTGCGCTCGCTCGGCGGTGACGCGTAGGCGCGGATGAACATGCGGTCCGGGCGCGGGCGCTCTTTCACGTTCGAGGGTTTCTTGGCGTGGGTTGGGCTCTCGCCGTGGCAGGTGATGCAGTCCGGCACCCGCTTGTCAGCCGAGAAGCCGTGCGCTGAACGGCTCATGTCAGGCAGATCTTCCTCGTCGTGGCAGGTGACGCAGAGCTTGGCGCCGGTCTCACCGGCGGCCCAGGCGCTTGAGCCCAGCAGCGCGAACAGGCCCAGGCCGATGATGGCGATTAAACGATTGATTCGCATCCCAAATTCCTTCAAAAGGTCCACGGTTATTTTTGACCGTGGACGAGGTCCACACTCTTGGCGCCGCCGCTGGCATGGCAATCATTGCAGGTCTCGCGCGGTGAACCGGCGATCTGCGCCTGGGTCTGGTTGCCAAAGTAAGCGCCGCCGAAACTTGCCACGTGGTCGGTCGCTGCCGGCGAGTCATGGCAGGCGGTGCAGCTCGCGGCCTTGGGCGAGATGACCTTCCAGAGGTTCGGGTCGGTGACGCCGCTGTCTTTTTTGACCACTGCGCCGAGCGGACTCTGGTCAATCTTGTAGGAGTCGTTGACGTGGCAGGCATTGCAGTTGATGCCAACGCCCGGCCAGGCGACTTCGGCGGCGAAGTTCTCGACCGTGCTCAGGCCCACGACGCCGGCCTGGCCGGGTCCGGTCGTGCCAATGGCGCGCCCGTAGCTGTCCTTCATCGGAATCGTCCAGGGTGCGACCGGTGCGCCGGTCAGCTTGGCGAAAACACCTTGCGTCAGGTTACCAATGGTGAACGGGTAAGTGCGCTTGGAATTGCCGTGGATACCATGGATCATGCGCTTGAACTGATAGGACTCGTTCAGAGCCATGCCATTGGTCATGACGGTGCTGGAAACCCGGTTGGCGTCGTGGCAAAGGCTACAGGCTTCCACCGTATCGCGGCCGCCGCTGTGGAAGGCGTTGGCCAGCGTGTTGGAGCCTGAGGCGGCGCCTAGGTTGCTGTGGCACGCATTGCACTTGTCGTTGGAAACGATGGTGCGGCGAGCTTGCAGCGCACCGCTGAGCGCGAGTTCACTTGAAGTGTGCTGCACCAGGATATTCGCCTGCACGCCGGGGCTGACTTCGGGCCGTGGATTGACGCCGGACGTGGCGGCCAGTTTGGCTTCCTTGACCTGACCGATGCTGACGACGCGGGCCGTGCCAGTGGCAACGGCGGTGGCAGTGTCATCAGGCAGCGGGATGCTCAGCGTGTAGTGATTCTTTCCATCGTTCGTGCCCTTGTAGGCGTAGGCATTGGCCGTGCTGCCGCCGTTGTTGTAGGCGGAGTATTCGGTTACCGCCGCATACTGGCCGACCATGTTCTGGTAGGCCAGGTAGAAACGCAGGTTGCCGAATTTGCTGGTGTTGGCGCAGGTCAGGGTCGGTGTGCTGACGCAATCCGCGCTGACCAGGTTGTAGGCAGCATTGCCGTTGGTCGGATCCGACAGGAAGTACTTGACTGTGACGCTGCGACCCTTGTGGTCTGCCGTGTCGTTGAAAGCAACGCTTTCGATGTTCATCTTGTACTTGGCGGCGTTGACTTCAACCTGGTTGAAGTGCACGTTCTCAGCTGAAACCACCGAGCCTGCACCGTGGCAGCGCACGCATTCCTGGTTCGGCAGGGCGCTGGCTGCAGTGCCCGCGCCACCATACTGGACGGCGACGATCTTGTGCAGCGTTTCCCAAGGGGAGCCGACCGCGCTGACGTGACAGCTCAGGCAAGCTTCCTTGCTGGGTTTGCTCTTCCAGTTGTCACCCTGCGGCGTGCTGGCATTGGCAGCGGAGTGGCACTTGCTGCAGTTGCGCAGGTCTTGCGGAAAGCCGACCTCGGCGTAACTGTGCTTGCTGTTCTGGTAACCCCAGATGGTGTAGTCCTCGCCGGCGCTGTTGAGACGTTTTCCGGCATGGATCTTGTGCACCATGGTGGAGAGATTGAGGTTGTTGCCGCTGTTGGCGTCGACCGTGCCGGGGTTGTGGCAGAGCACGCAGTACTGGGTGTCAACGCGCCCGCCGCCATGCAGGCCGAGTTTTTCATGGCAACTGTTGCAGGACGACACATCGGTCATCTTGCGCGTCCTGGCCGGATCGGTGACCAGCACCGACTTGCCGGCAGCGTCAACGGTGAAGTCGATATAGGGGTTGACCAGCACCGCCTGGCCCGCCGCATTCTTGTAGCTCAGCTGAATGGCGACACGGTGCGTGCGTGCTGGCTCGAAAACGACGCCATTGGTTTGCGCCGGATCCTGGATGTTGGTCTTGAAGGTGTAGGTGTAGTAGCCGTCGGCGTTGTACACCAGCTGTGCTGCCAGCAGGGCGGCATCGGTCTGCTTGGCATCGGTGGTCGCCTGCATCGCGCTGGCGAGCGCCGGCTTGCCGGCAGGGCCGACGCCGGTGGCTGCCGTTTCCTTGCGGTAGATGTAGTTGACCCACTGGTCCGGGTTGCCATCGCTGCCGGGCACCAACTTGGCGATGGCGAAGCTGACGTCGGTGATTTTCAGGCCGGCCTTGACAGCGCCGTCGGAAAACACCGAGAAGTTGACTTTCGGTGCGCCGTTGACAACAACGGCTGCAATGCCAGCGCCTTGCACAGTAGTGAACGGTGCTGCAGCGTTGCTTGCAGTGTCGTTGGCAGCCAGTGCACTGGCTGCGGCGATTGCACTATTGGCGGCAACAACCGGCGTTGCCGGCACGGCTGGCGACGATCCGCCGCCGCCGCAAGCGGCAACAGCGGCCGCCAGCACACCCACGATACCCCAACGAGCCAATGAATGTTTCATTTTTTCTCCGTCGTTTCCAGGTTAAACGACACGACACGAACTGCTCAAAGCGGTTTGCGCGATACCGTTATCTCTTTGCAATTCATCCTAAGTGAACCATTCTGCGTCCCGTGGGGCAGCCTGGTTCTTACTGCGCCAGAACCCAGTCAGCCAGATTCTTGAGAGCGGCCTGATCCTTGGTGTCGATGATCTTGTGCTCTTCTTCACTGCCGTCGTCAAGCTTGACCTTGGCGCCGTTGGTGATGTTCTTCACGATGCTGGCCTGACCATCTGCCTTGCCTTTGTACTTGGCAGCAATCTTTTTCAAGGACGGGCCCTTCTTGGTCTTGTCAACTGAGTGGCACTTGCTGCAGTCGTTCTTTTTGAACAGAGCAGCCGCTGCATCGGCGTCAACCGCTGCGATGGTTTGGGTCGAAAATCCAGCCAGAGCGGCGATAGCGAGCGACGCTGCGAGTTTTGTCAATTTCATTTCAAAGCCTTTCAGTTAACAGTTTTAACAAGTTTACGGCAACCCCAAGCCAACCAGAGGTTACTTGGCTGACAGGATAAACCTTCGCAAGTCTACCGTGCTGCCGAATTTCCAATGGTATGAGATCTGGTTGATTTATATCAAAGAATTTTTCAAACCGACTGTGGGCGTGTTGGTTTCTTGCCAGCGCAGGGCGCCGGCTGCGGCTATGGCGCGAAATCCTTCAGCCACAGTTCGATTTCATGCGCGGCGGCGTCGGCGGCCGCTGTCAGTGCCCTTACGCCGCCGGGTGCATCGGCTGTGCTGGCGCTGCGCTGAACGACCACACTGCGCTGCGCCAGCCATTGGCTGCCCTTGGTTCCAGGACGCGTCAGCGTGGCGCGCAGACGCAGCAGACCGCTGCTTTTGTCGGCACTCTCGAACAGCTGGCTGAACTCTTCGAGTTCGAGTTGCAGCAGCAGCGGTTTGGCGGCGTTGGGTCCGGTGCTGTCGCCGGGGTTGAGCAGGGCCCGCTGCTGGCCGAGTTGCTGCCTGAAGTGCTGGCGCAGCAACTGGGTCGGCGTCATGCTCCAGCGCGCCAGTGCGTAGGGGCGCAACTGCTGGCTGTCGGCATAGGCCAGGCGATACAGCACCGCCGTGCTGTCAAGCGCGGCCGGGGCTTCCAGCATTTCCAGCACCAGGGCCGGCGGCGTTTTACCTGGAGTGGGTGCGGCGCTGCTGAGTGGCCCGGGGCCAAAGTCATAAATCACCACGCGCGGTGCCGGGTTCTGCAAGGCGCAGCCCGAGAGCGCCAGGATCAGGAACAGGACAGGCGTAACTCTTTGCATGGCGTTCTTCATGGTTGGGTGGGCTTGACGGAAAAGCCCGGCTCACCGGGTCCCGGGGCTGCTGGCGTGGTGCCAAAGAGCATCGACTGCGGATTCTCGCTGACCGTGCTGGCGGCGCGTCCGAGCTGGCGCGCGCTGCGCGCGGCGTCCTCCAGCGCGCGGTTGGCACGCGGCAGGGTGCTGCTGTTCAGACTCTGGCCGCTGCGCTCGAGTGTCTGGCCGCCGCTGGCGATCTGGTCGAGCGTACCTCCGGCTTCGTTCATGCGCTCCGTCACCGCCCGGAAGGCGCGTGCTGAGCGGCGTGCTTCGTCGGCGCTCTCGCCGACCCGCACGGAAGTGTCCTTGACGATCTTCAGCGTCGCGCTGGCCTCCTGCACCAACTGCGGCATCGCCTCGGAGGCTGCGCCGGAAAACCGGCTGATGCCGCTGGCAGCCTGACCCATGCTGGCCAGGGCCGACATCAGGTTTTGCTGGTTGGCGGGGGCCAGCAGCAGGTTGACACGGCGCGTTGTTTCTTCCAGTTGCGACAGGATCTGCGCGCCCTGATCGGACAGCTTGGACAGCAGGCTAGGGCGCATCGGGATGCGCTGCGGTCGGCGCTCGCTGGACTGCAGCATTTCCTGCGAGTCGCCGCTGTCATCGAGTTGCACAAAGGCCAGACCGGTGACGCCTTGAAAGCCCAGTGTGGCGAAGGTCGATTGAGTGATGGGTGCCTGCTCGTTGATGGCGATGCGCACCAGCACCTGGCCGCTGACCTGTGGATCGAGCCCAATGGCTGTGACCTTACCCACCGGCACGCCCTTGAAGCGAACCGAGGCCTGCGGCTGCAGGCCGGTGACGGCGCTGCTGCTGGCGAGTTCAAAGACGCGCAGTTGGCGGCTGTCGCGCGTCAGCCAGACCGCCAGCGCGATCAGCAAGCTCAGTAACAACAGCACAAAGGTGCCGGCCGCCAGGGCGTGAGATTTGTTTTCCATCTTGGTCCTCAGGTTCCCTTTTTACACCTGCGGCGCTGTTGGCTGCAACAAGGCGGCGGCGCGCCGACCGCGCGCACCCTGAAAGAAGTCGCGTACGAAGGGGTGGGCACTGGCCAGCACCTCGCTGGCGCTGCCGCTGACAACGATGTGTTTGTCGGCCACCACCGCGATGCGGGTACTGAGTTCAAACAGGGTGTCCAGGTCGTGCGTCACCATCAGCACGGTCAGACCGAGCTCGTGGTGCAGCGAGCGCAGCAGGGCGCAAAAGGCGTCGGCGCTGTCGGGGTCGAGCCCGGCGGTCGGCTCGTCGAGCAGCAACAGCGGTGGATCCATCACCAGCGCGCGCGCCAGAGCCACGCGCTTGACCATGCCGCCCGACAAATCGGCTGGCATCTTGTGCGCTTGCGAGGGGTCGAGTCCGACCATCTGCAGCTTGACCATGGCTGCGTCGCGGATCAGCGCAGCGGGCAGGGTCTTGAGCTCGCGCAGCGCGAAGGCAATGTTCTCCAGCACCGTGAAGGCCGAGAACAGCGCGCCGTGCTGGAACAACATGCCGACCCTGCTGGCAGCGCCTTCAGCGCCCATTTCTGCTGCCGGGCGGCCCAGCACCGTGACGCGTCCGCGCTCGGGCGTTTCAAGACCGAGGATCTGGCGCAGCAGCACGGTCTTGCCGCTGCCGGAGCCGCCAACGATGGACAGGAACTCTCCTGCTTTGACGCTGAGATCAAGGTCCTGGTGAATCACCGAAGCATGGCCGGCATTGTGAAACACCGACCAGAGTTTGTGGATCTTGATGACCGGTGCCGTGGTCTGGGTCATATGCCGATGTTCTTGAAGACGACAGCAAACAGGGCATCGACCAGAATCACCATCGTGATGGAGGTCACGACCGAGGCCGTGGTACCTTGACCCAGGCTTTCGGTGTTGGGCTTCACGCGCAAGCCATAGTGGCAGCCGATCACCGCAATGAGCAGACCGAAGACGACCGATTTGCCAACCGCCAGCGCCAGGTTGGAGACTTGCACAGCCTTTGGCAAGGCCTCAAAGAAGTAGGCTGGTGTCACGCCCATCGCCAGGTCGGAGGCCAGCATGCCGCCCAGCAATGCGGCCAGTGTGGTCCAGACTGTCAGCAGCGGCATGGCAATAGCCATGGCGATGGCGCGCGGCAACACCAGACGAAAGCCCTTGGCGATGCCCATGACGCGCATGGCGTCGAGCTCTTCGGTGACCCGCATGACGCCGATCTGGGCCGTGATGGCTGAGCCGGAGCGCCCGGCAATCAGGATCGCTGCCAACACCGGGCCGAGTTCGCGGATCAGGGCGATGCCCAGGATGTTGACGATGAAGGCGTCGGCGCCGAACTGGCGCAGTTGCTGCGACATCAGGTAGGCCAGCACCACGCCGATCAGAAAGCCCACCAGTGCCGTGATCGGTAGCGCCGTCGCTCCCACGTGGTAGAGGTGGCCCGATACGTCGCGCCAGGGTCCCTGGCTCGGCTTGCCTGCCAGCTTGATCGCGTCGAGCAGCAGTTGACCGGTCAGACGGGTCAGATATTTGAGGTGATCGAGCAGCACCAGCAGGCGTTCACCGAGCAGCAGGAAAAGTTGCCAGAGGGTTTTCCGCGCAGGCGCTGGGGCCTTGATGGCGTAATGGGCGACCCGCTCAAGCATCGGGCGCTGGGCTTCGAGCAGCAAAAGACTCTGTGGCCATTGCCGACCCCAGGCGTTCCACAGGAGCTGGGCGCCGGTATGGTCGAGTTTTTGCAGCTTGCGCAGGTCCCAGCCCAAAGGGCTCTCGCCCGATGCGGTGCAGTCTGCCAGTGTCGATTCAATGGAGCTCCAGCTCTGTGGCTCGGCCAGTCGAGCGGCAGTCCAGCAGCCCGACAGCAGCACATGTCCACCCTGCGGTGACTGTTGCCGTGTGATGAGGGGGCTTTTCTCGACCATCCGGACATCGTAACGCGAACGGCAACGCTCTTGCGGCAAAATGCCACAAACAGGAGAGACAAGTGAATCCATCCCTTTCTTCGTCGACGCCGGAGCTTGTTGTTGAGCAGCGTGGACCGGTACTGTGGTTGACCATCAGCCGCGAAGAGCGGCGCAACGCCATGAGTCACGCGGTGCTTGCCGGCATGACGCAAGCCATTTCGGCGGCGCAGACAGAGCGTGATATTCGCGCCATCGTTGTCACCGGTGCCGGAACCAAGGCTTTCTGCGCTGGTGCCGATCTGCAGTCGGCGCAGGCCTTTACCACCGATTATTCAGAACCGCATGGCCATCTGGCGCAACTGCTGCGCGTTGCGCGCGCCAGTTACCTGCCCCTGATTGCCCGCGTCAACGGTGCCTGCATGGCTGGCGGCATGGGCTTGATGTCCATGTGCGACATGGCGGTGGCAGCACGCCACGCCATCTTTGGTTTGCCGGAGGTGAAGGTCGGCGTTTTTCCGGCGCAGGTGCTCAGCGTTTTGCAGCATTTGATTCCTCGGCGCACCTTAAGTGAGATGTGCCTGACCGGTGAGCCGATCACTGCAGCGCAGGCGCTCGAAGCGGGTCTGGTGAATTACGTGGACGACGATGTGGACCTGAAATTGCAGTGGCTGCTGGAGCGCCTGCTCGACAAGTCGCCGGCAGCGATCCGGCGCGGCCTGTACACCTTGAAGAAAGTGGAGAGCATGGCGTTCGAGGAGTCGATGTCTTTTACCGAGAGTCAGATTGCCCTGTTTACCCTGACCGAAGACGCCAGGGAAGGACAGAAAGCCTTTCAGGAGAAGCGCAAGCCCCACTGGGCAGGGCGTTGAGCATGAGCACCGAGTTCGACTACATCATTGTCGGTGCCGGCACCGCCGGCTGCCTGCTGGCCAACCGGCTATCGGCCAACGCCAGCAAGCGTGTGCTGCTGATCGAGGCCGGGCGCAAGGATGACTACCACTGGATTCACATCCCGGTAGGCTACCTGTACTGCATTGGCAACCCGCGCACCGACTGGCTCTACAGCACCGAGCCCGACGCGGGGCTGAACGGCCGCGTGCTGCGCTACCCGCGCGGCAAGACGCTGGGCGGTTGCAGCAGCATCAACGGCATGATTTACATGCGCGGGCAAGCGCGAGATTACGACCAGTGGGCCCGGCTGACGGGTGACGAGACCTGGACCTGGAACAATGCCCTGCCGTATTTCAAGCTGCACGAAGATCATTACCTGGGAGCCAACGCCGCCCACGGCGCGCGCGGTGTGGCGCCGGAACTGATGAGTGACAGTTCGACCGACTACCGCAAGTTGCTGCGCCATCGCCGTGCCGGTGGCGAGTGGCGGGTCGAAAAGCAGCGTCTGCGCTGGGACGTGCTGGACGCTTTTGCCCAGGCGGCGCAGCAGGCCGGCATTGCTGCGACCGATGACTTCAACCGCGGTGACAACGAGGGCGTCGGCTACTTCGAGGTGAACCAGCGCGCGGGCTGGCGCTGGAGTACCGCAAAAGCCTTCCTGCGCCCCACCTGTTACGCGCGGACCAATTTCGAGATGTGGACCTCGGCCCAGGTGGCGAAGCTGCTGCTTCAGACGCAGGCCGATGGCAGCCAGCGCTGCGTTGGCGTGCAGGTTTGGGACCATGCGGAAATGGTCACAGCCAGCGCCAGCGCCGAGGTGATTCTGTGCGCCGGCAGCATCGGCTCGCCGCAGATCCTGCAGCTCTCCGGCATTGGCCCGGCGGCTTTGCTGGAGCAGCATGGCATCCAGGTGCTGCACGACGCACCGGGGGTTGGCGCCAACCTGCAGGATCATCTGCAGATTCGTGCCGTCTTCAAGGTCGAGGGTGTCAAGACGCTCAATACGCAAGCCAGCACACTCTGGGGCAAGGCCATGATTGGTCTGGAATACGCGCTCAAGCGCAGCGGGCCGATGAGCATGGCGCCATCGCAACTGGGGGCCTTCACACGCAGCGACCCACAGCAGCCGTATCCGAACATCGAGTACCACGTGCAGCCGCTCAGTCTGGAGGCCTTTGGGGAGCCGCTGCACAGTTTCAACGCCTTCACCGCCAGCGTCTGCAATCTCAATCCAACCAGCCGGGGTTGGGTCCAGATCAGGAGTGGCAGTTTTCAGGACGCGCCGGCGATCGCGCCGAACTACCTGAGCACCGAGGTGGATCGCAAGGTGGCAGCAGATTCTCTGCGCTTGACGCGGCGCATCGTGGCACAGCCGGCGCTTGCCAAATACCAGCCGCAGGAGTGGAAACCGGGGGTGCAATACCAGAGCGACCAGGATCTGGCCAAACTTGCTGGCGACATTGCGACCACCATATTTCACCCCGTCGGCACCACGAAGATGGGCACCGCAGACGACCCGCTGGCGGTGCTTGATTCGCGCCTGCGGGTGCGCGGCAAAGCGGGGCTGATTGCCGGTTTGCGCGTCGTTGACGCCGGCGTCATGCCCAGTATCACCAGCGGCAACACCAACTCTCCGGTCCTCATGATTGCCGAGAAGGCGGCGCAGTGGATTGCCGAGGATGCTGGCCGATAAAGGGTAAATCCGGAAAGGGTAAGCACTGATGCACCGGTCGGTCTTGCCGCGTACATTTCGCTCAAGCGTTGGCAACAGCGGCTTGCTGGAAAAAGAAGGACCGTGGAGACAGCCCGTCAGGGCTTATAAGTGAGAAAAGGCACCGGCCGATCCCGGTGCCCTTTTTTTTGCCAGCTACGGGCGTGGCGTGCCGGCAGCGAGCGCTGGCGGCGGCCACGGTACCTCGGAGAGCGATCGAATTCTGCCAATCGGCGCCGGTGCCTGCGCCTTTTGCACTGCCGCAATATCTTCTTCGCTGGGGTACTGCTGCAGCAACCAGTAGTCAAAAATCCGGCGCGCGATCGGGGCGGCATTCTGTGAGCCAAAGCCGGCGTTTTCAACCACCATCGCCAGTGCAATTTTGGGTTCTTCGGCCGGTGCATAGGCAGTAAACAGCGCATGGTCGCGAAAGCGTTCCTCTGTTTTGGAGGCCACGTATTTTTCGTTCTGCTTGATTTGAATCACCTGCGCCGTGCCGGTCTTGCCGCCGCTGGTATATCCGGCGCCGCGAAAGGCTGCCGCCGAGGTGCCCTCGATGTTGACCCCGACCAGCGCATTCTTGATGATGGCAATATTGGCTGCCTTGGCGATCACTTCACCCACCGCTTCACGCGTGGTGGCCGTGGGCGCGTGCGTCAGGATGTCAAGCACCTCCTTGACCAGGTGCGGCTTCATCTTGATGCCATCGTTGGCCAGCGTCGCGGTGGCCGAAGCCAGTTGCAGCATGGTGAAGTTGTTGTAGCCCTGGCCGATGCCCAGCGAGATGGTCTCGCCGGCGTACCACTTCTGCTGATCGGCGCGCTTGTAGGCGCGGCGCTTCCAGTCGGTCGAGGGCAGCAGGCCACGCACTTCGCCAAAGATATCGATGCCGGTGAACTCACCAAAGCCAAAGCGCTGCATCTGTTGATGGATGGTGTCCACGCCCAGATCGTTGGCCAGTACGTAGTAGTAGGTGTCGCAGGACTGCACGATCGACTGGTACATGTTGACGGTGCCGTGCCCACCTTCCTTGTCGTCCCGAAAACGGTGGTTGCCGAACATGAAAAAGCCGGGGTCGGAGATGGTTTGTTCCGGTCTGCGCGTTCCGGTCTCCAGGGCCGCCAGCGCCATGAAGGGCTTGTAGGTGGAGCCGGGCGGGTAGGTGCCACGCAGGGCACGGTTCAGCAGCGGCTTGTCGGGCGACTCGTTCAGGGCTTGCCAGTTTTCGCTGTCAATGCCTTCGACAAACAGGTTGGGATCAAAAGTCGGCTTGCTGACAAAGGCCAGTACTTCGCCGGTCTTGGGGTCCAGCGCCACCAGCGCGCCGCGCCGATCGCCAAAGAGCTGTTCGATCAGATGCTGCAGCCGGATGTCAATCGAGAGCTTGACGGTGTTGCCAGGTGTCGCCGGACTGCTGGCAAGTTTGCGCATGGCGCGCCCGCCAGCCGAAGTCTCCACTGATTCGACGCCGGTGGTGCCGTGCAGTTGTGCCTCGAAACTTTGCTCGACACCGAGTTTGCCTATGTATTCGGTGCCGCGGTAATTGGCCTGGTCGTCTGACTCGTCGAGCTTTTCCTTTTCGGCCGGGTTGATGCGCCCGATGTAGCCGACGACGTGACTGGCCAGTTCGCCATAGGGATAGTTGCGGAACAGGCGCGCCTTGATTTCGACGCCGGGGAAGCGATAGCGCTGCGCCGCAAACTTGGCTACTTCCTCGTCGCTAAGTCGTGTGCGCAATGGCAAGGATTCGAAGCTCTTGGATTCTTCCAGCAATTTTTTGAAGCGGCGTCGGTCGCGTGGCGTGATGTCAAGAACGCCGGCCAGTTCTTCAATCGTCTGCTCCAGGTTGTTGATCCTGGACGGTGTGACTTCAAGCGTATAGGCTGAGTAGTTGCTGGCCAGCACGATGCCATTGCGGTCCAGAATCAGGCCCCGGTTGGGTAGCACCGGAACAATCGCGGTGCGGTTGTTCTCGGCCTGCTCCAGCAGGTCTTCATGGCGCACCAGCTGCAGGTAGACCAGCCTGGATGCCACCAGCAAAAAGCAGATCAGTACGACCAGCGTGGCCACCAGCACCCGCGCGCGAAAGCGCGAAAGGTCGGCCTCAACGTTGCGCAGTTCGGTCATTACAGGGGTCTGTGCGCATCAGGGTCGGGCGAGCGTCTTTGCGGGGCCAGCAGAATCACGCTGACCACCGGCCAAAGCAGCGACTCCAGCACCGGCGCCAGCAGTATCAGCCAGCCCGGGAAGGCGCCGCCGGCGGCGAGCCGGCAAATCAGTTCGATCGCGTGCGCTGCCGCAAAAAGGGGGAACACCTGCAGCGCTTGCGAGGGCACCGGGAACCAGAGCAGACGCCGATGAATCGCGATGGCCAGGAAGCTCAGCACGGTGTAGGCCAATGCCTGCTGTCCCAGCAGGGCGCCCTGATGCACGTCGACAAGGATGCCAAAAACAAAAGCAACACCGACACCGATACGCTGTGGTTGGTGAATGCTCCAGAACACCAGCACCAGGGCCATAAAGTCAGGCGTCCAGGCGGCTCGTCCAAACAAACCCATGTTCTGCAACATGTTGAGTCCGAGTGCTGCCAGCAGGCTGCCAAAAATGAAGAAAGGATTGGCCGGCAGCAGCAACTGATGGCCCGGGCGCATGATCATCGCTTGCCCCGTTTCCTGACGGTGGTGCTCGGTGGCTCGATGGCCGGCCGGGGCGCGATCTGGGTCGCGATCGGCTTGAGCACCATGACCTGACCGACACCGGAAACCAGCGCCAGTGCCTGGCAAGTGATGCGGGCAAAGGCCGAGTCAACCCGGCGCTCGACCTTTTCTACCCTGGCTACCGGCAAGCCCGGCGGATAGACGCCGTCGACACCGCTGGTGGTCAGCAAGTCGCCGGCCTGCACATCGGCATTGGCCGCCATGTAGCGCAACTCAAGGGCGTTGGCGCGCACGGCGGGGTCGCCAAACGCCACGCCGCGCGCCCCGGTGCGGGTGTTGAGCACGGGAATCGCCTGGTCGCGGTCGGTGACCAGCGTCACTTCGCTGACCATCGGGTAGACCCGCGTTACCTGCCCGAGGACGCCGTTTTCATCGAGCACGGGAGAGCCAGCCAGCACGCCTTCGAGTGCGCCGCGGTCAATCACGACTTTGTGGGTGTAGGGGTCGGCCGCGTCGTACAGCACTTGCGCTGCCTGCCATGAGGTGCTCACCTTGTCGCGCAGACCCAGCAACTGGCGCAGGCGCGAATTCTCCAGTGCCAGTTGTTCGACCTGATTGGCGCGTTGTGATTGCGCCGCAAGCTGGCGGTGCGCGGCTGCTTCGCGCGTTTGGGAAGACTTCAGGGATTCAAAGTACTGAGCGCCGCCTTGCGCCAGCAGCACCGGTTGCAGCACCAGCCACTGCACCGGGTAGAGGACGCTGGCAACGACGACGCGCAGGGGTTTGGCGATCTCGAAGCGCGCATCGGCCACCATCAGGAACAGCGCCAGGGCACTGAACAGGGTGAGTTTGGACAGCGCCGATGGGCCCTGCCTGAAGAAGGGTGGCGGAGTATCGTCCAGCGTACCAAGCGGCATCGCTGCACCCGGGTCTTATTCGCTGGTGAAAATGGAGCCCAGACGCTCCATCCGCTCCAGCGCAATGCCACAACCGCGCACGACACAGGTCAGTGGGTCTTCAGCCACCAGTACCGGCAGGCCGGTTTCTTCGGCCAGCAGGCGGTCCAGATCGCGCAGCAGTGCGCCGCCGCCGGTAAGCATCATGCCGCGGTCGGCAATGTCGGCACCCAGTTCGGGTGGCGTCTGCTCGAGGGCGTTCTTGACGGCCGAGACGATGTTGTTGATCGGGTCGGTCAGGGCTTCCAGAATTTCGTTGCTGGAGATGGTGAAGCTGCGCGGCACACCTTCGGACAGGTTGCGACCACGCACTTCCATCTCACGCACTTCGCTGCCCGGAAAGGCGGAACCGATCTTCTTCTTGATGGATTCGGCCGTCGGCTCGCCAATGAGCATGCCGTAGTTGCGCCGGATGTAGTTGATGATCGCTTCGTCAAACTTGTCGCCACCGACGCGCACCGAACCCTTGTAGACCATGCCACCGAGCGAAATGACACCCACCTCGGTCGTGCCGCCGCCAATGTCGACCACCATCGAGCCGCTGGCCTCACTGATGGGCAGGCCGGCGCCAATGGCTGCTGCCATCGGCTCCTCGATCAGGTAGACGTCCCTGGCGCCAGCGCCCAGAGCGGATTCGCGAATGGCGCGGCGTTCGACCTGGGTCGAATCACAGGGCACGCAAATGATGATGCGCGGACTGGGCCGGAAGATGGAGCGCGGGTGCACCATCTTGATGAACTGCTTGAGCATCTGCTCGGTGACCGTGAAGTCGGCAATCACGCCGTCTTTCATGGGTCGAATCGCTTCGATATTGCCGGGCACCTTGCCCAGCATCGCCTTGGCTTCCTTGCCAACCGCTTGAATCGTCTTCTTGCCTTGCGGGCCGCCTTCATGGCGAATCGCGACGACCGAGGGCTCGTCGAGCACAATGCCCTTGTCGCGCACGTAAATCAGGGTGTTGGCGGTGCCAAGGTCGATCGCCAGGTCAGTGGAGAAGTACTGACGGAAAGCTCCAAACATTAAAAATCCTCTCGGTCATCACAGGCGCATCGGCCAAAGGTGAGATAATACCCCATCCCCTGTGAAAACATTGCCCGGCGCAGCGCCTCGCGAGCCGCCAGGCATCTGGTTTTGAACGAAAAATACCTTATGCCCCTGACTTCGACCGACATTGACCGTATCGCCAATCTGGCCCGATTGGAACTAAGCCCCCCCGAGAGTGAGCGTATGCTGACCCAGATCAACGGGTTTTTCGACCTGGTCGAAAAGATGCGTGCTGTTGATACGACCGGTTTGCAGCCGCTGGCGCACCCGGTGGCCTGCTGGCAGGACGTTGTGCTGCGCCTGCGCGAGGACGCGGTCAGCGAGAGCGACGACCGCGCTGCCAATCAGCGCAATGCGCCCAGCGTGGAGCGGGGTCTGTTTCTGGTTCCCAAGGTGATCGAATGAGCACTTCAACTGACTTGCACGATCTCGGCGTGGCGGAACTGGCCGAGCAGCTGCGGGCGCGCAAGGTGTCTGCCGTCGAGACGGCGCAGCATTTTCTGGCGCGTGCGCGCGCCAACGCCGGGCTTGGCGCTTTCCTGGATTTCAATGAGGAAGCAACGCTGGCCCAGGCTCGTTCAGCCGATGCCGCGTTGGCTGCCGGCACGCCGGGAGCGGCCTTGCTGGGCGTTCCGGTGGCACACAAGGACATTTTTGTGACGCGCGATTTCGCTGCCACGGCCGGCTCGAAAATGCTGGACGGCTACCGCTCACCCTTCGACGCAACGGTGGTGGCCAGGTTGGCCGAGCAGGGCGCCGTCACGCTGGGCAAGCTCAACTGCGATGAATTTGCGATGGGCTCAGCCAATGAAAATTCGGCCTTTGGCCCGGTAAAAAACCCATGGGATCAGACTCGCGTACCGGGTGGCTCGTCGGGCGGCAGCGCGGCTGCCGTGGCGGCGCGCCTGGTGCCAGCAGCGACCGGCACCGATACGGGTGGCTCGATTCGCCAGCCAGCCTCGTTTTGCGGCATCACCGGCATCAAGCCGACGTATGGACGCGCCTCGCGCTACGGCATGGTGGCGTTTGCCTCCAGCCTGGATCAGGCCGGACCCCTGGCACGCTCGGCCGAGGACTGCGCCTTGCTGCTGTCGGCGATGTGCGGGCCGGACCTGGATCGCGATTCCACTTCGCTCGACGTACCGGCTGAGAATTTTGCCCGTACGCTGGACGACTCGCTGGCGGGTTTGCGCATTGGCGTGCCAGCCGAATTTTTTGGCGAAGGTCTGGACGCCGACGTGCGCGCGGCGGTCGACGCCGCCCTGAAGGAATATGAAAAACTGGGCGCCAAACTGGTCCCGATCACGCTGCCGCGTACCGAACTGTCGATCCCGGTTTATTACGTCATTGCGCCAGCCGAAGCCTCCAGCAATCTGAGTCGTTTTGATGGCGTCAAGTTTGGCCACCGCGCCGGGCAATATAGCGACCTGATCGATATGTACAAAAAGACCCGCTCGCAGGGCTTTGGTGACGAGGTGAAGCGCCGCATCATGATCGGCACCTATGTGCTCTCGCATGGCTACTACGATGCCTACTATCTGCAGGCGCAAAAAATCCGGCGCATGATTGCGGACGACTTTCAGCTGGCCTTCAAGCAGTGTGACCTGATCGCCGGCCCGGTGGCCCCCACCGTGGCCTGGAAACTTGGCGACAAGAGCGACGATCCGCTGGCCAGTTACCTGGCTGACATTTTTACCCTGCCGGCGTCGCTGGCGGGATTGCCGGGAATGAGTATTCCGGTCGGGTTTGGAGCAGGGAATATGCCGGTGGGGATGCAACTGATAGCTAACTATCTGCAGGAGTCCAGGCTACTCAATGCGGCGCACCGCCTGCAGCAGGCAAGCGATTGGCATCTCGCCAAGCCGGAGGGGTTTTGAACATGAACACAGGCAAGTCAGCGCTGGTACACGGCTATGAGGTAGTGATTGGTTTCGAGACCCACGCGCAACTCTCAACCCGCTCCAAGATCTTCAGTCGGGCTTCAACCGCGTTTGGCGCCGAGCCCAATACGCAGGCCTGCGCCGTCGACCTGGCCTTGCCGGGCACTTTGCCGGTCATGAACAAGGGGGCGGTGGAACGTGCCATCGAGTTCGGTCTGGCCGTCGGGTCGCACATTGCGCCGCGCAGCATTTTTGCGCGCAAGAACTATTTTTATCCGGACCTGCCCAAGGGCTATCAGATCAGCCAGTTTGAAATTCCGGTGGTGCAGGGGGGACAGATTGAATTCTTCCTGGCGGGGGAGAGGCGCAGCGTGCGGCTGGTGCGCGCACACCTCGAAGAAGACGCCGGCAAGTCCTTGCACGAGGACTTTGTTGGGCAGACCGGGATCGATCTGAACCGGGCCGGCACGCCCTTGCTGGAGATCGTGACCGAGCCCGACATGCGCTCCAGCGAAGAGGCGGTGGCCTATGCCAAGGAACTGCACAAGATCGTGACCTGGATCGGCATCTGTGACGGCAATATGCAGGAGGGCAGTTTTCGCTGTGACGCCAATGTGTCGGTGCGCAAACCCGGTGCGCCTTTGGGGACCCGGCGCGAGATCAAGAACCTCAACAGTTTCAAGTTCATGCAACAGGCCATTGATTTTGAAGTGCGCTGGCAGATCGAGAGGATTGAGGACGGCCATGCAATAGAGCAGGCTACGGTGCTGTTCAATCCGGATACCGGTGAGACGCGAGCCATGCGCAGCAAGGAAGATGCGGCCGACTATCGATACTTTCCGGATCCGGATTTGCCCCCGCTGGTGATTGCAGATGAATGGGTGCAGCGTGTGCGCGATGCGATGACCGAGTTGCCGCGTGTCATGGCACAGCGCTTTCAGGCCGACTATGGCCTGACCGAATACGATGCCACCGTGCTGACGCAAAGCCGCACCATGGCCGCCTATTTTGAAGCTGCTGCCAAGGCGTCCGGGCAGCCCAAACTGGCCAGCAACTGGATCATGGGCGAACTGGCGCGCCGCCTCAATGCCGGCGAGATCGACATCGCCGAATCACCGGCGAACGCCCAGCAACTGGCGCAGCTGATCGTGCGTATCGTCGATGGCACGATCTCCAACAATGCGGCGAAGCAGGTGTTGGACGCGCTCTGGAGTCGAGAAGGCAGTGACGTCGATCAGCTGATCGAAGCCAAGGGACTCAAGCAGTTGAACGACACGGGCGCCCTGGACAGAATCATCGATGGCGTTCTGGCGGCGAACCCGAAAAACGTCGAAGAATACCGGGGCGGCAACAGCAAGGCGCTCAACGCGCTGGTCGGGCAGATCATGAAGGCCAGCCAGGGCAAAGCAAATCCGCAGCAAGTCAATGAACTGCTGCGCAAAAAAATGGGCTGAGTCAGCGCGTCTTGCTTGCGCCGGCGGCGGGAACGCCAGCCTGCAGCGTCCATAACTGCTTGAGGCGAAACAGTTCTTCCTCAAAGCGAAAGGTAACGCGTTTGACCTCGGCGTCCTGGTCGGCAATGAAGCGCGCCTGCACCGCCAGGCTGATGTTGACCTCTTCAAGCTGGCGCCGCACCGAGGCGGGGGCCTTGTTCGGGTCTTTTTTGTAAAACTCCATCTCGTCGAGCACGGCGGCGCGCTGGCGCTGAAGTTCATCGACACGATTGACGGCGGCCTGCCGTACCACGCCAATTTGCGCCAGTGCCACCGCACGCTCCCGGTCATGCACGGCCTTGTTGGGGTAGCGCACCAGCAGGGCCCGGTCGCGCCGCTTTTCTTCGTTCAGGCGAGCACGCTCTTCCAGTTCTGCCTTCTCTTTGGCTTCAAGTGCACTTCGTTCCTGTGCCGTCAGGTTGGGTCCGACCTTGGCTTTGACGGTGCCACTCGGATTGAGTATCTTCTGTTCGCGATCCAGACACTCGGCAATCGGGCGGTCGGAGGTAAGGTTACGGCCCTTGGCGTCAACGCAGGTGTAGATTTCCGGGGCCCCAGGGCGTGGCGTTTGTGCCAGGCTGGCTGTGGCGACGACGGCCAGCAGCAGTGCTGCGACCAGGTGGGTGTGCCGTTGCTCCAGATGCGGGGTGCAGACGCTGATCATGATCGACTTTCGGTGACGCCATAGCGCTGCTGGTAGGCCAGCACACGCTGCTGGTCGATCGCCAGTCCGTCAGCGCGGCGTTGTTGCAGATACTGCATCAAATCCGCGAGTTTGGCAATCGCAGACACTTGAAGGCCGAGTTCCCTTTGCACATACTGGACCGCGCTGTGTTCCACATCGCGTCCATCCTCGGTCGCTTTTTCCTGCCGGTCCAGGGCAATGATCACTGCGTGCGCTTTGGCACCGGCAGCGTTGATGATGGCAATCGACTCGCGCGTCGCAGTACCGGCCGACATCACATCGTCAACGATCAGGACGCGGCCCTTCAGTGCAGCGCCCACCAGCGTACCCCCTTCGCCGTGATCCTTGGCCTCCTTGCGGTTGTAGGCAAAGGGAACGTTGACGCCGAGCCTGGCGAGTTCGACCGCCAGCGCGGCGGCCAGGGGAATGCCTTTGTAGGCCGGGCCAAAAATCATGTCAAACCCGATCCCGCTTTGCAGCAGGCGCTGGGCATAGAATTGCGCCAGTCGTCCCAGCTTGGCTCCATCGTCAAACTGGCCGGCGTTGAAAAAGTAGGGGCTGATACGGCCGGCCTTGGTCTTGAATTCGCCGAACCTTAGCACGCCACAATCCACAACAAACTGCAAGAAATCCTGGGCCAGCGCATCCTGCGCAGGGGCTGATCCGGAATGGCTTGCGACGCACTCTGACATGGGAACTTCCTTGTTCAAATTGACCAGCCTGAATCTCAACGGTATTCGCTCGGCCAGCAGCAAAGGGCTTGAAGCCTGGTTGGCCCAATCCAGACCCGATTGTATTTGCGTGCAGGAAGTCAAGGCGCAGGCCCCCGACGTGGCGGGACGCTTTGAGCAACTGGCCGATCTGCGCGCTTACTTTCATTTTGCCGAGAAGAAGGGTTATTCAGGCGTGGCGGTCTATACACGCCAGGAGCCAAGCGACGTGCGGGTGGGTTATGGCTCGTCCGAGTTTGACGCCGAAGGACGCTATGTTGAGTTGCGCTTTGACCGTGGCAGTGTCAAGCGTTCCATCATCAGTTGCTATTTTCCCAGCGGCTCGTCGGGTGAGGAGCGCCAGCAGGCGAAATATCGTTTTCTGGCAGAGTTCTATCCGCATCTGGCCCAACTCAAGCGTGAGCGCGAGTTCATTCTGTGTGGTGACGTCAACATTGCGCACCAGGAAATTGACTTGAAGAACTGGAAGGGCAACCGCAAGAACTCGGGCTTCCTGCCCGATGAGCGGGCCTGGATGTCGAAACTGCTGGGCGAGGCAGGTCTGGTCGATGTCTATCGCCGCTTGCACCCCGAGGCCACAGACGACTGCTACACCTGGTGGAGCAACCGTGGCCAGGCCTACGCCAAGAACGTGGGCTGGCGGCTTGACTATCATCTGGCCACTTCTACCCTGGCCCAGGGCGCGCGCTCAGCGCAAATTTACAAGACCGAGAAGTTCTCGGATCACGCACCCATCACGATCGAATACGACTTGCAGTTGTGACGCAGGGCGCCAAAGTCACGGCGGAAAACGCTATTTGACGCTGTGTGGTCTCTATGCGCATAATATGCGCATCACACAAAATGGAGTCTCCAAAAATGGAAATCAGTGTCGCGCCGACCCGTAAACGGCCTGTTAACCTGACGATGAACGAGGCTCTGGTGGCGCAGGCCAAGACCTACACCAACAACCTGTCGGCGACCATGGAGTCGCTGCTGGCTGAGTTTGTAGTCAATCAGCAGAACGTGCGGCGCGATCGCCAGGGAGCAGCCGATGCCTGTGCGGCCGACTGGAATGCGGTACATGCGGCAGTCGGTTCGTTTGCAGACGAGCACTCCACTTTGTAATGGCGCAATTTGATGTTCATCGCAACAAGGGGGCCTTGCGCGATTCGATTCCTTTTGTGGTGATTGTTCAATCCGGGCAGTTTGACCGCTACCGCAGACGTGTGGTCGTTCCACTGGTGCGTCAGACCGTGCTCCCGCGCAACACGCCCACCGTAGGTGCCAGGATGAACCCGGTCTTTGTCGTTGACGGTATTCATGTTGTCCTGCATTCGCTGGACATGGTCTCGGTCGCTTTCGACCAATTGGGCGAACGGGTCGGCTCCCTGCAGCAGGAGGGGCAAAGCATTGCCGATGCACTGGACGAATTGCTGACCCGCTCTTGGGATTGATCAGAAGCGCTGCGCCGGGTTGCGGGTCCACTCCGCCATGATGGTGCGGTGCTCCGGAATGTTGTTGAGAAAGCTCTGGCGCAGTGCAGCGTCGGTGATGCTGACAGCCTCGGCCAGCAGTTCAGCGTGGGCGCTGCCCAGCAACGGAGCGGCGCGTGGATCGCCGACACGCGCCAGTGCTTGCTGGCAGGTCAGGCGGATCAGGTACGGCGATTCGGTGCCTTCCAGTGCATTGTGGCCGCTCAGGTTCGGCATAAGTTCCTCAGCCCGTTGCTGTGCCAGCGTGGCATCGAGCTGCGCCATTGCCACGCGGACCAAGCCGGCACCCGCGTCCAGCCGTGTCGCGGTGTCGAGCATCGTGGCGATTTCTTTGGCGCGTCCAAAGGCCTGTGCCGCCTGTGCATGGCGTCCCAGCGCCAGCTCGGCGTTACCGAGTGAACACAGCGCAATCGCTTCGAAGTCAGGATTTTCAACTTCGACCGCCATGTCCAGCGCTGCCTGCGCGTGCGCCAGGGCCGGGGCATCAGCGCTCTGGCGCAGCGCCAGCATCGACAGATTGCTCAGGATATTGGGTTCGGTGGCGCGGTCGCCCACCGAGCGCACCAGGCGCAGACACTCCTCCAGATGCAAGCGGGCCTGCGTGTGTTCGCCCAGCCTAAGCCAGCCATTGCCCAGATTGCCCAGAGCAATGGCCTCGTTGCGCCGGTTTCCGAGCTCGCGATTGATGAGCAGATCGTGTTGATCGAGTGCGATTGCTGCCAATTGATCGCCCCGGGCGTCGGCAATGACCGACAGAGCGTTCAGGAACAGTGTCTCGATCTGGCGCAGACCAAGCGCGCGTGCCTTGGATAGCCCCTCGCTGGCCAGCGTCTGACCCTGCACTTTGTCTCCGAGATAGGTGCGGGCGAGCGCCAGTCGATGCTGTCCGCGCAGCGCCAGCACGGTGTCCGAAATGCGCTCGGCCAGAGTCACGGTCTGGCGCGCGGCCGCTTCCATGGCCCGGTAGTCGCCCCGGCGCAGGGCAAAGCTGCTGCGCCGCCAGGCGACTTCACAACGCCGGTGGTCGTCATCGAGTTCGTCAGCGAGCTGTTGCAGGGCATCAATGTCGGCCTGCTGCTCACTGGGCTTTCCCTGCAGGTCCAATGTTCGCTCGCGCACATTGAGCAGACGCCAACGCTGCAAAGGCTGATCGGTCAAGCCCAGAGCCGCGCTGACGTAGCTGGTCACCGTTTCGTGGGCATAGCGTGCCGCAGCGTGCTCGGCGGCGCGTATGAAGTACTCGCAAGCCTGTTGCCTGTCGTCGGCTTTGAGGAAGTGTTCGGCGGCGGCGCCCAGAAAAGCATTGGCCCGCGCGCCGGTCTGGCTGGCAAACCACTGGGCGGCTTGCGCATGGTAGCCGCGCCGGGTTCGCTTGAGCAGCGTGTCGTAGGTGACCTGGTGCAGCACCTGGTGTGAAAAAGCATATTCACGCACACCTTCGACCGCATCGCCGAGCGCCGCGTCCTGGTGCGAGACAGTCAGTTCGTGCTGTACCAGAGAGCCCAATTCAGCGGGGGCCTTGGGGTCCAGAGCGGCCAGGGTCTGGTCCCAGAATACAAAGCCGATCACGCTGGCCTGTTGCAGGGCCAGCTTTTCTGAGGGCTTCAGGCCATCCAGGCGCGCCTGCAAGACGCCAGTAAGTGTCTGGGGAACGTGAGTGGCCAGCAGCTTTTCAGCGTTGATACTCCAATGCTCGCCAGCAGTCACGATGGCACCCTCGTCGATCAGCATCTTGACCAGCTCTTCCATATAGAACGGATTGCCCTGCGCGCCACCCGTGATCAATTGACGCAGCCGGCTCGGGATCTCCGCAATCTTCTTCAGCAACTCATTGACCAGTTGCCGACTGGCACCTGTGTCCAGTGGTTCGAGCAGGATGCGTTGTGAATCAGCCGTGCCGGGCCAATCGGCGCGCCGCTCCAACAGCGTCGGGCGCGCCATCGCCACGATCAGTGTCGGCACATCGCGGTTGACCTGCACCAGATAGCTCAGGAAGTCCAGCGAGCCGTCATCAGCCCAATTCAGATCGTCGAGCAGCAGCAGGATGGGAGAGTTGTTCTGGAATGCGAAGCGGCGGAACAGCTGCGCCGCCGCATGAAAACCACGATTGCGGATCTGCTTGCCATCGTCCAGGATGCCCCGAAGGTGCGGGCTCTGTGTAAAGTCAAGCCCGATCAAGTGTCCGAGCAGGTGGGCGTGTGCCAGCGCCGTGTCCTGGCCATCCTCAGCCAGAAACAAGGGCACCAAGCCTTGCTCGACTTTCATCTTGGCGACTTCCATGCTGTCGCTGTCGGCGATCTGCAAACGCCAGGCCACAATGTCACGCAACAGGCCATAGGGCTGACTCTGCGTCAGCGGATGCGAGCCGCCCTGAAAAAAATAGAAAATTTCAGAGCGCGCCTCGGCCCAGTTCTCGAACTCGAACAGCAGCCGGCTCTTGCCGACTCCCGCATCGGCGAGCACGGTCACTACGCTCAGTCTGCGCTGGCTGTACATGCGTTTGAAGGCTTCCTGCAACCGATCCAGTTCGGCGTCGCGCCCGACCATCCGGGTCTCCACTCCCTCGATGCCGCGCGTGCTGACGCGAAAAGCGCGTGGTTTGCGGCGCAGTACCAGATAAGTCACGATCGGAGCGGCCACACCTTTGACCAGCAGCGGTTCCTGCGGCACCACGTCAAACACGCCGCGCACCTGGTGGTAGCAGTCGTGGCTGATGCGCAGGCCACCAGCGGGCGCAGTTTGCTCCATGCGCGCCGCCACGTTGACAGTGAAACCGCGGATATTGTTCTCGGCATCCAGGCCGCCGCCGAGCAACACAGGCCCGGTGTGGATGCCCACGCGCAGATTGAAGCCCTCGTGCTGGTAACGCTGCAGCACCAGTTCGCCCTGGCGCCGGCCTTCTTCCAGCAAGTCCAGGCCGGTCTGCACTGCGCGTTCGGCGTCGTCTTCCTGAACTTCGTCGCCACCGAACACGGCCAGCAGGCTGTCGCCAGCATACTTCAGCACCTTGCCAGCGTGCCGCTGGACAATCCCTGTGCAGCGCGCCAGCGCTTGGTCCATCACGATGTGCACTTCTTCAGGATCGAGCTGCTGGCTCAGGGTGGTTGAGCCGACCACATCGACAAAGAGAACGCTGACCTGTTTGAGCGTCTGCTGGCTGTCACCAAGCTTGTCTTCGCCAGTTTGCCCGGCCAGTTTGGCCAGCCGCTCGCGCAAGGGCGCCAGTGCGGTGTCGACCACGGCCCCGCCCAGCAACTCGCGCTGCGCTTCCAGCGCCGTGATGGCGGTGGTCAACTGTTGCTGTTCGAGCTCCATGGTGGCAGGGGCGCAGCGGCGCTATTGCGGCTCTGGGTGGGAGCGTCGATAGCCGCGGCCGGCTTTGACCTGGCTTTTCAATTTCCTGCGTCGCCGGGCTTCCTTGTCGTCGTCGTAAACGGGTTGCTCCCAGTTGCCGGTCTTGGGGTCAAAAATGTTGAGGTAGCCGCCCGGATTCATGCCGAACGACTCCAGCGTCTTGCCCTTGTAGCAGCGCCCCAGAAAGTCGTTGCGCCGCCCCGGCTGCTCGCCCAGGCTGAAGTAGCTCGGCAGCACAAAATTGGAAAGCGCAACGCCCTCTGTGCTGTAACTCTCGGCTTGCACGGCATCGCACATTTCAAACAGGTGGAAAACACGGCGGCGCCGGTCCAGCGGATCATTGCCCTGCACCAGCAGATTGCACATCGGGTCACCGACCAGTTCAAGCGACTCATGTGACAGCGTGATCGACCAGGCTTCCTTCACTTTCGCGCACAAGCCCAGGAACACAACGCCGTAGGGAATGTCCCCGTAGTTGGCAAGGTGCCAGCCGGTGGCGCCCAGCGAATTGACGCCGTCGACAAGGTACAGGACCGCGTCGCCGCGCATGTCGCCAAACTTGCTGAGGCTGGGGCACTGGCCGATCGGTCCCTCCAGGCGCAGCGTTGCAGAAAAACTCCAGTAGGGCTCAAAGTCTTCCTTCAACTGGCGATTGATGGCCCGAATGACCTCTTGGACCTGTTCGTCCGTGATGACCCTGGAATGGTTTATCAGCGAGATGATCATGGGATGCCTTGCTGCGATTGCATAAGATCGGGGCTGTGATCTTAGCAACCGGAGCCTCCTTGGTCTATCTCTATTCAGGGCAGCGGCCGTGAATCGTGCGCCGTCGCGACCGCTCTGGCTCGGCTTGATGCTGCTGAGTGTGCTTTGCGCACATCTGCTGGGGCTGCGCTGGTTGCAGGGCCAGTTGCCACCGGGCGAGCGCATGGCGCTGATGGCAGACCCCATGTTCACCCGGATGATCACGCCCACGCTTTCAGTGTCGCCACGGTACAAAACGTTGGCGAGGCCTGAGCCCCGTGTTGGTGCTGTGCCGGCGTTGTCGCCAGCCGCTGATGAAACGCAGCCGGTCGTCGCACCTGAGGAGGCGCCTGTAGAGGCGCAGGATACGAAGCCAGCCGAGCCGGACGAACTGCCGCCTGTTGACCCGGGCGCTGCGGCTCCTGACTCCAAGGGGGTGAGCGGTGATGGCTGGCCCGCCGACACCCGGCTGTCTTACCGCCTGGGTGGGTACTACCGCGGCAATCTGCATGGCAGTGCCCGCGTGCAGTGGCAGCGCGAAGAGAGCCGTTATCAGGTTCGTGTTGACCTGAGTCTGGCTCTGCTGCAGGTTTCCTTGACCAGCCAGGGTGAGGTTCGCGCCGATGCGCTGTTGCCGCGGATCTACCAGGAACAATTCCCCTGGGGCTTGCGGCGACTGGTGTTTGATGGTGCCTTGGTCTGGTTCGACAATGGCGTTCAATTGCCGCAGCCGCCTGCGCTGCAGGACACCGCCAGCCAGTTTGTCGAACTCAGTCACCGGTTTTCAACGGGCCGTGAAGAACTCAGGGTGGGGCAGCAGGTCAGCCTGTGGCTGGCCCGACCGCAAGGCATGGCTTTATGGACCTATGACGTGGTCGAGGAAGAACTGCTGCAGACACCGGAACTCGGACCCGTGTCGGCCTTTCATCTGCGCCCCCGGCCCATTGCGAACCCGAGCGGTGTTATTACCGCTGAATTGTGGTTTGCGCCAAGCTTGCAGTACCTGCCGGTACGGGTCCGCATCGACCTTGGCGAAGGCAACTTTGTCGATCTGTTGGTGCAACGCATCGAGCAGGGCGGCGCAGGCGCACAAGAGACCGGATTGAGCCCTAGAATGTGATTCAAATGCTACGCTACCAAACCATTCCTGTCACCAATTTTCAGCAGAATTGCTCTCTTGTCTGGTGTGACCAGACCTTGCAGGCGGCCCTCATTGACCCGGGTGGCGATCTCGACTTGCTGCTGGCCGCTGTGAACCAGCGGCAACTGGCGCTGAGCCAGATCTGGCTGACCCACGCCCACATCGATCATGCCGGAGGCGCCGGTGAACTGGCGGCGCAACTTCATCTGCCCATCATCGGACCGCATCAGGCCGATCAGTTCTGGATCGACGGCCTGCCGGCCCAGAGCAAAATGTTCGGCTTTGCTCAGGCGATGGGCTTCGCGCCGACGCGCTGGCTGTCCGATCACGACACCGTGACGCTGGGGCAAAGCACACTGCAGGTGCGGCATTGTCCCGGTCACACGCCCGGCCATGTGGTCTTTTATAGTGCCGAGGCGAACCGGGCCTTTGTCGGTGATGTGCTGTTTGCCGGGTCCATCGGTCGCACCGATCTGCCGCAGGGCGACCACGAGACACTGATTGCCAGCATCGTCGAGCGCCTTTGGCCCATGGGCGATGCAACGGTCTTCATTCCGGGCCATGGACCGGAGAGCACGTTTGGGCGGGAGCGCAAGAGCAATCCGTATGTGGGGGGGACTTGAGGGTGTCCAAACGGTTTGATGATGCAGGCGCGCTATTCAAGCCCTTCTGGCGTGACGTCAACGGCTTTCGGGAATTTAACCGGGAAGCAGAGGCCAGCCATGCTGAAAACCGATGGCCATTGGTGAAATCCATGGCGATTGACGCGCGCTTCACGCTGCCGGCACTCTCGAGGCGTCAAAAACAGGGATGGCTCGAACAGGAAACGAGTGAGCGTCCAGGCCATGGCACGGACAGCGCATTGAGCCGGGTTTTCAGGCGAATCGAGCGCGCTGCAAGCCCAGGTCAAAAGGCAAAGTGGTGATTCTTCACCCTGATCAGCTGAACTGCTAGGAACAGTATGAGCGTTATCGTTGTTGCGTCAATGAAGGGCGGGGTCGGAAAAACTTCTGTGACCGCCAATCTGGCCGTTGCCATGGCAGCCGAGCTTGGTGCCGGTCGGGTCTCGGCAATCGATCTTGATCCACAAAACGCCTTGCGTCTACACCTGGGTATCGAGGCAGTGGAAGGCCAGAGCATTTGCAAGCAGGCTTTGCGACGCAGGAGTTGGCAGTCTGCGATGGTAGACAGCCCGTTCGGCGTGGTTTGCCTTCCCTATGGGCTTGTCAGTGAATCCGAACGCGAGGCATTTGAAGACCTGTTGGTGGAAGAGCCCGATTGGTTGGAACGCCAGTTGGCACAGACCGGCCTTGGGGACGATGATCTGGTGTTGATTGACATGCCGCCGGGGCCCTCCGTGTACCTGAATCAAGGCTTTGCCTGTGCCGATCTGATCCTGATTGTGTTGCTTGCGGATGCGGCGTCGTACTCGACCATTGTTGCGATGGAAACCTGGATTGAGCAGATTGCTGTGCAGCGTCCGGGAGTCCAGAGCGTTTACCTTTTGAACCAGACAGATGAATCGGTGCGTCTGAACCGTGATATCGGGGAAGTGCTGCAGCAACGTCTTGGCAAACGTTTGTTGCCAGTGGGAATTCACCGGGATGAAGCGGTTTGTGAGGCGTTGGCGTTTTTGCAACCGGTGTTGTCCTACGATCCGCGCTGCCAGGCGACGCACGATTTTCAGCGACTTGCCGCATACCTGATCGGTCAGGCCGATCGATGAGTGCACGCTCCATCTTGATGCGCTGGCGAAAGCATTGGAGCTTTGGGGCGCGTTCTTTGCTCAATCCGCGCTATTTGTATGGCCTTGTCAATGAATCAGGCAACCGACTGGTGAATTGGTCGGCGTGGTCGACGCCGGGTGTGTTGGGGGCGTTTGCTGTTGTCTGTCTGATCCTGTTCGGTGTGCTGATCACTATTCCGTTTTCGCGCGACGAGCAACTTGTGTTTTCTTTGGTTATAGTTTCAGTCGCCTTGTACATGCGTCGCTACGTTGGGACGTTGGTGACCCTGGTGCTTGTCAGTCTTTCAGTGCTGGCATCGACGCGTTACTTGTATTGGCGCTGCATCACGAGTTTGCAAATTGAACAGAGTGTTGACCTGCTGCTCGGTTTGGCCTTGTTGGCGGCCGAGTTGTATGCCTGGATCATTTTGATTGTCGGCTATTTCCAGACAGCCTGGCCGCTGAAGCGCAAGCCCGTGCCGATGCCACAGGACTTGTCCATGTGGCCGACGGTAGATGTCTTTATTCCGACCTACAACGAACCCCTCTCTGTTGTTATGCCTACGGTGATTGCGGCACTCGCCATGGACTGGCCGCGCGACAAGATCAAGGTCTACCTTCTTGATGATGGGCGACGCAACGAGTTTCGGGACTTTGCTGCCTCGCTGGAAGTGAACTATTTGACGCGTTCCAACAACCTGCATGCCAAAGCGGGAAATATCAATTCGGCATTGCCGGAGACGGACGGAGAATTGATTGCGATTTTCGATTGTGATCACATTCCTACGCGAACGTTCTTGCAGGCCACGGTTGGCCTGTTCTTGCAGGACAGCGCACTTGCCATGGTGCAGACGCCACACCATTTCCTGTCGCCCGACCCCTTTGAGCGCAATCTGCAGTTGTTCCGGCTTATGCCCAATGAAGGCGAGTTGTTTTATGGACTGGTGCAGGATGGCAATGACCTGTGGAACGCAACCTTCTTCTGTGGTTCCTGCGCGGTGCTACGGCGCACCATGCTGATGGAGGTTGGCGGTGTGGCCACCGAGACGGTGACAGAGGATGCACACACTGCACTGAAGCTGCACCGATTGGGATACAGCACGGCCTACTTGGGAGTGACCCAGGCGGCCGGCCTGGCCACCGAGAGTTTGTCGGCGCATGTGCGCCAGCGGATCCGCTGGGCACGCGGTATGGCGCAGATTTTCAGAATTGACAATCCGCTGCTGGGCAAGGGCCTGCGCTGGCCGCAGCGCCTATGCTATTTGAACGCCATGCTGCACTTCTTCTACGGGTTGCCACGGATCATCTTTCTCACGGCGCCGCTGTCCTATCTGTTCTTCGAAGCGCACATCATTCAGGCGTCGGCCGATTTGATTGCGGTTTACGCCATACCCCACCTGACGCACGCCAATATTGCCAACTCCAGAATGCAAGGGAAGCACCGCCACACGTTCTGGGCGGAAGTCTACGAAACTGCGTTGGCCTGGTACATCATGGTGCCAACGACGCTGGCAATGATCAATCCGAAATTTGGCCAGTTCAATGTCACAGGCAAGGGCGGCCGGGTTGAGCAAGAGTATTTCGACTGGAAGACTTCAATGCCCTATATTGTCATCCTGGTATTGAACATTGCTGGCCTCGTCGTCGGCATCGGCCGCTTGTTCTGGTGGAACAGCCATGAATTCGGCACCGTCTTGTTCAATTTGATGTGGACCGCCTATAACCTGACGATTCTCGCAGCCACCCTGTCCGTCGCGCTGGAGGCACGACAGATCCGGCGCCACTGGCGGGTTCAAATCGATTTGCCGGCAATGATCAGGTTGCCCAATGGGCGCACCGTCGCCTGCGAAGTGGACGATTTTTCCGAAGGCGGTCTGGCTGTCAAACTGCCGACGGAAGTGGCCCTTGAGCAGGGCAGCATGGTCAGAATATCCTTGTTCCGGGGTGAGCGGGAGTTCGCCATTCCGGCCGCGATCGTATTTAATCAGGGACTGGTGATGCGGGCACGGTTTGAAAATATGAACCTTGACGACTATCGTTCACTCGTTGCTGCGACCTTTTCGCGGGCGGATGCGTGGCAAGACTGGTTGCCTGAACGTGACATCGATCGCCCTCTGCAAGGTATCCGCGAAGTGCTTGGTGTCGGTATCGAAGGTTTGACTCGTCTTGTCAAGCGAATTGCCCTGAGTCGGCAGTGGAGGCGGTTGCCAGTATGGAAAAAATGAAATTTGATGTCATGCCACAAATCTTGCGTTATCTACCTTCAAAGCTGAGTTCGGCGACGGCGCTGCTGCTCCTGCTCGGTGTGTTGATCAGCGCACCGATCCAAGCCAAATCACCCAAGGCGGTCACCCCGGAGGCATCCGGGCAACGAATCGCCTCGTATAGCTTCAAACAATTGGGTGCCTCGACACCGATCCGATTGCGCGGTGTTGATGGGTCCATCGCGCTGCCTTTTGCGATTCGCTCCGATGAGGTGGTGGCCTCGGCGAAGTTGAAGTTTGACTATTCCTACTCGCCTGCTTTGCTCGCTGAGTTGAGTCATCTCAAGGTGATGCTCAATGATGAAGTGATTGCTGTGCTGCCGCTGCCTCGTGAGAAGGGCTTGCCCAACCGGCGTGAGATAGATCTCGATCCGCGCTTCTTCACAGACTACAACAAGCTTCAGTTCCGGCTGATCGGGCATTACACCTACAAATGCGAAGACCCCTTGCACAGTTCGCTATGGCTTGAACTGAGCAACCTTGGGCGGCTTGAATTGACGCTGGCGCCCCTGGCACTGACAAACGATCTGAAGTATTTACCGCTGCCATTTTTTGAAAAGCGTGACAACGCCACGCTCAAATTGCCCTTCGTTTTTGTTGCTGCACCGTCTTTCGGAACACTCAAGGCGGCTGGCGTACTGGCATCCTGGTTTGGCAGTCTTGCCAGTTATCGTGGCGCACGCTTCCCAACCTTCCTGAATGCTTTGCCAGAGGGAAATGCAGTCGTGTTTCTCGACGGCAGTGAAAAAATGGGCGGCCTGAGCAGTACATCGGGCGCGACGGTGTCGATCGAGCCCCATCCGAACAACCCGAACGCCAAGTTATTGCTGATTTCTGGTGATGGCGAACAAGACTTGATGCGTGCCGTCAGGTCCATCGTACTTGGCAACGGAACGCTTAGTGGACAGCGCGTCGTGGTCACGCAGGACGTAGAACCACCAGCCCGCAAGCCGTACGATGCGCCAGCCTGGGTGCCGACCGATCGACCGGTACGGTTCGCCGAATTGACTCAACCCGAAGAGCTTCAGGTGCAGGGATTCTTCCCCGGTTTGATATCGGTAAATTTTCGCAATGCTCCGGACCTGTTTACGTGGCGCAGTCCAGGCGTTCCGGTTGAATTGAAATATCGTTTTACGGCCTTGCCGCTGAGCAAGAAGTCGACTCTCAACATCGGCATCAATGGCGAGTTCGTTCGTGCACTGGTACTTGATGAGTCGAACAAGAAGTCGGCGAGCAAGGACCTGCTGAAAGTGCCCTTCTTCGACAAAGTGCCCAGCTACCGGGAAGACAGTGTCTTTGTCCCGCTGCATCGGGTCGATGGTCGCAGCCAACTGCAGTTTCAGTACTATTTTGATCTGGTCAAGGAGGGTGAATGTCGCGACTCACTGACGGATAATTTGCGCGGCGCGATAGACCCGGAGTCGACCTTCGATCTAAGCAGCTTTCCGCATTACAGCGCCTTGCCGGACTTGGCCTTTTTCAGAAATATTGGTTTTCCGTTCACACGCATGGCAGATCTCTCGGAGACTGCGGTGGTGATGCCGGAACAACCCGCGGCGCCGGAAATTGGAGCCTATTTGATGCTGATGGGGCGAATGGGCGAGGCTACTGGTTATCCCGCCTTGCGTCATGCGCTGGTGGCGCCCCCTGAATTGGACAAGGTGGCGCAGCGTGATTTGATCGTCATTGGTTCGGCAAAAGACCAGCATCTGATGACCAAGTGGGCTGACCGTTTGCCCTTGATGCAAGTCGACGGCGAGCACCGCGTTCGCGAGCCAGACATATTCCGGCGCACAATTTTTCGCTGGGAAGAGGAGGACATTCAGGTCACGCCGCGCCCCGCGGGCAGCTTGAAATTGCAGGGGGGTAGTTTGACAAGCCTGATGGCATTTGAGTCACCTTTGCAGTCTGGACGCAGTGTTGTCCTGTTGTACGCAGACAGAGCGGTCGACCTGGGGAAGATTGGCGACATTCTGCTGGACCCGGATCGAGTCAAGAGTGTGCAGGGCGATTTTGTGGTCGTTGATGAAAAGGGTGACCGGTACGCCAAAGTCGGCGAGACCTATTATCTTGGTTCGTTGCCCATGAGCATCCACTTGCGTTGGGCCTTTTCGAACCATCCGGTGCTGGTCAGTTTGCTCGGCGTTCTGATTTGCATTCTGTTAGCGACGATCGCCTTTCGCGCCTTGCGAGAGGTTGCGGCCAAACGCATGCAGAGGCATCTTGAGTAGCGTGAGGCGCCCATGGGTGCCGGGAAATCGTTGGTTTTGATGCGCTCACGTCGACACTTCCTGGAGTCAGTCGTGGCGCTGGCGTTGACGTCACCCCGCATGGCACGTGCCGAGAACTGCGATGGTTGGGCGGACTGGATCATTTTCAGAGACAAGTTTGTTCAGGCTGATGGACGTGTTGTCGACTTTTCGGCGGATGCTCAGAGCACTTCGGAAAGCCAGGCTTATGCCATGTTTTTCGCGCTGGTGGCCAACGATAGGCCGACCTTTGATCGATTGCTGGCTTGGACGCGGGCGAATCTGGCGCAGGGCGACCTGTCGGCCCGCCTGATGGCCTGGAAGTGGGGCAGGCGGCCCGATGGAAGCTGGGGCGTCATCGACAACAATGCGGCGGGCGACGCCGACCTCTGGCTGGCCTATGTGCTTTTTCAGGCCGCCCGGCGCTGGCGTGACAGCAGCCTGCTGGCAGCTGCCGAATTGATGCAGGCGCGCATTGAAAAGGAACTGGTCGTGGAGGTCGCCGGAGTTGGCCCGGTGCTGCTGCCGGGACCGCAGGGTTTTGTCTTGAAATCGGGTGGCTGGAAGCTCAACCCAAGCTATCTGCCCTTGCCGGTCTTGCGCGGATTGGCGACCGAAGTCCCGACCGGCGTCTGGGCGGCACTGGTGACAACGACGGTCAGCATGATCGAGTCGGTTACACCTCACTATCTGGTCCCTGACTGGGTTGCCGTACGGCCCGAACGCGGCTTTGCGCTCGATCCTGAGTTGGGCTATCAGGGGAGCTATGACGCGATTCGAACCTACCTGTGGGCGGCCATGCTGCCGACGCAGGACCCGATGCGCAAACGTTTGCTGGCACGCATGAAAGGGATGAGGACGCTGGTTGAAAGGCTGCTGGTTCCTCCAGCCAGTGTGAATGCTTATTCTGGAGAGTCCGAGGGCAGCGGCCCCGGCGGCTTTTCTGCGGCTCTGCTGCCCTACCTGCATGCCGTGGGTGCAAAAACGGGCGCCCGCCAGCAGCGACTCAGAATTGTTGCGATGGGTGGCGTTCCATTGGTTTACTACGAGCAGGCCCTGGGGCTTTTTTCGCTGGGCTGGATCGACCAGCGCTTTCGGTTCGCGCCGGACGGTCGACTTGACTGGGGAGTGACTTTGACATGCAAAATGTGATTCGTATGAAGAAGCTGGTCTGTTTGTTGTTTGCACTGGGTCTTGGCCTGGCCGACGCCTGGTCTGCTGACGATGCTGCGACCCGCCAATTGGTGGCGCAGGCGCAATATTGGCAACAAAATGGACGGGATGATCTTGCCAGCGATGCCTGGAAGAAACTGCTGCGGGCTGATGCGAGCCATCCGGAGGGGTTGGTGCGCCTGGGCCTGCTTGAGGCGCGCGCCGGCCGCCTTGCACAGGCCCAGGAGTTGTACCAGCGTGCCACGCAGTTGCCATCGGCGCCAGCCGGTCTGGCCGAGCTCGAAACCGTGTTGAAGTCTGGAAAAAGCGCGCCCACGCTCGGCATCGCGCGCAAACAGGCGCAGTCTGGACAGGCCGAGGCCGCCACAAGCACCTATCGAAGCGCGCTGGGTACCAGCAAGCCGACCGGGCAATTGGGTCTGGAGTATTACCAAACCCTGGGCGCTACGGCCGAAGGTTGGGAAGAAGCGCGGCGCGGCCTGGCCGAATTGGCCCGCAGCAACCCTGGCAATCAACGTTACCTTGTTGCTCTGGCGCGTCACCTCACCTATCGCGAGTCAGCCCGGCGTGAAGGCATCCGCCAACTCTCGGTCTTGAAGCAGCCGGAGCAGCCCGAGGAAGTGCGCAAGAGCCTGAGCCAGGCCCTGGTCTGGCTCAACGCCCGGCGTGGTGATCGGGCTCTGTTTGTCAGCTATCTTTCCCGCTTTCCTGATGACCAGGCGGTGCGGGAGCGTTTGGCGCTGCTGGATCGTCCTTTGGTTGAAACCAGGAAAGCGGGGCGGGTCGGCCCAAGCCAGGCGGGATTCAAACTGTTGGAGCAGGGTGACATGCAAGGGGCTGCGGCACGTTTCGAATCGATCCTGGCCAAAAAGCCGCGTGATGTCGATGCTCTGGGTGGACTCGGGACCGTCCGTTTGCGCCAGCAGGCATTCGGGGAGGCGGTTCGGTTACTCGATCAGGCGATACGCTACGATCGCCGGCACCCTGAACGCTGGAAACAGGCGCGCGATACGGCACAGTACTGGACGTTGCTGCAGCAAGTGTCGGCAGCGCGACAGGCGGGCAAACTGTTGGACCTGGAAGACAAATTGCTTGAGGCCAACAAACTTGATGAGCGCCAGATCTTGGGTCAGGTGTTGATGGGTGATTTGTGGCTGGAAAAGCGTCAGTTGGCCAAAGCCGAGAGCATGTACCGGCTGGCCCTCAAGACCTCTGCCACTGATCCGGGTGCGTTTCGTGGCTTGATAACGGTCTTGCTGCAGACGGATCGAGAAGGGGAGGCCATGACCATGATTTCGGGGCTGGATCAAGCCGCTGCTTCGAAGATGGACGGTCTCAACCAACTCAAGGCTGGCATCCTGCTGAAGCTGGCTGAAGCTGACGAGCGGGCGGCCGATTACGCAGCGGCCGCGGCCAAGCTTGAGGCCGCCCAGTTGCTTGACCCCACCGATCCATGGCCCCGACTTGCTTTGGCGCGTCAGTACCAGCGCCAGGGTGACTTGAGCAAGGCCGAGGCCCTGCTCGACAAGCTGCTGGTGACCCATCCTAAACTGGTTGAAGTCCTGCATGCCCGCGCTTTGCTGTACGCCGAGCAAAAGCAATGGCTTGACGGATTGAGTGTGATGGAACGAATACCGGTGGCCGCGCGCAGCAAGAATATGACCGAGGACCTGCAGCGACTCGCGGTCAACCTGCAGGTCCAGCGAGCTCAGCAGCTGTTTGCCCAAGGCAATTTGCAGGCAGCACAGGCGGCGGCGCTGCAAGCCGAGTCGCAGGCTGGCGGCGACATTTCGCTGTTGGCACAGGTGGCTGGATGTTGGTCCCGTCTGGGGCAACCCGTCGAGGCCCTGCGTCTGATGCGCGACCTTGTCAAACGCTCGCCAGCCGACAATCTCGACCTGCGCCTTCAGTACGCCGGGGTCCTGCTCGATACCCGGCAGGACGGCGAGCTTTCTCCAGTGCTGCGCAGCCTGGGTGAAGCGCGCCGTCTGACGAAATCGCAGCAGGAAGACCTGAACAAGATCATTCTGGCCTACACGCTGCGTCAGACTGACACGCTGCGAGAGGCAGGTCGACTCGACGAGGCTCTGCGCGTGCTTGGTCCAGCACTGGAAAAAACCGACGATCCGCGCCTGATGATGGCGCTGGCGCGGATTCAAAACACCAGTGGCGATGCGCGCAAGGCGCTGGCTAGCGCAGAACGGGCGATTGAACGTGAGCCCAATGATTTGGATCATCGATTGTTTGCCAGCGGCGTCGCCTTGGCTGCCAAGGCGATCGACAGCGCGGCGCTGCACGCCAACGTTGCATTGGAAATTAACCCCGATGATCAGCGCGCCTTGATCGCCGCCGCCCGGGTTGAGAAGGAGCGCGGCAATGCTGATCAGGCCCTGTTGTATTTTGAGCGAGCACAAGCACTGGAACGCCCCAGGTTGACCGCTTCGGCAACGCCCAAAGATTTGCCGCCGTCAGCAGTTGGACAGCATGCCGGACTGCTGCCGATTCCAGACCTGCGTGAGGCAAGGGTGGTTACGCCATTGAGCCAGTCGGTGCCGTCGCGGCCGTTGCGGCAGAGTTCCCAGCCGGAGCCCACACTGAGCGATGAAATCAACGCCATCAAATTGAAGTTGGCCACCACCATCGACGTTAGCCCACGTTTTCGGGTGCGCTCCGGTGAACCAGGACTGGGTCGCCTCGACGAGTTTGAAATTCCGGTCGAGATCACCATGCCAGCCAGCGCCAATGGGGCCTTCACACTGCGTTTGACTCCGATCATGCTGGGTGTCGGTGCCTTGAACCGCAGCGATTCAGGCAATATTGCCAAGGTCGGTTCCGCTGCCTTGGGGCCACTGCAGAGCGGCTTTGATCCAGTGGCAAATCAGGATGCGAGCGGTATGGCAATTTCGGTCGGCTATCGCGACGATGACCTGACCATGCGCATTGGCACCACGCCGCTCGGATTCCTGGTCACGCATGTGGTCGGCGAGCTGAGTTTTTCCAGTCACCTCGATGATCTCACCCTCAAAGCCGTGCTGAGTCGACGCGCCGTCACCGACAGCGTGCTTTCATCGGCGGGCATGCGTGATCCGCGGTCACTGCAGGCTTGGGGGGGGGTGGTCAAGACCGGCGCCCAGTTCCGGGTCGCTTACGGTGGCGACCAACGCGGTGTCTACGCCGACCTGGGGGCTGCGCAACTGAGTGGAAAAGGGGTCAAGGACAATGCACAGTTCGAGGCCAGCGTGGGTGCCTATTGGCGCGTCTATCAGAGCGCAAGCTCGAAATTGAAGCTGGGACTGAATCTGACGACGATGGCCTACCGCGACAACCTCGGATTTTTCACGCTTGGACATGGGGGCTATTTCAGTCCGCAGCAGTATTTGAGTCTCGGTATGCCCTGGGAATGGGCGGGGCGTCGGGGTGGCCTGAGCTATCAGCTCGGCGGTGACTTCAGTGTGCAGAAGTTCTCGCAGGATCGGGTCGCCTATTTCCCGAACGATCCGGCTTTTCAAAATGCCTGGACCCTGAAGGCCGGGACCACCTATCCCACGTATTACGAGGCTGAATCGGGCGCCGGGCTGGGCTACAACCTGTACGGTGCGTTTGAGTATCCCTTGACGACAAGGTTTATCTTCGGCGGTCGACTGGCTTTTGAAAACAGCCGCAACTTTGCCCAGCAAACCGGGAGCGTCTATCTGCGCTACGCGTTTGATGGTCTTGGCCCCCTGTTTTCGTTCTGATCCGCAATATTGGCGCTGTCGTCTTTCTTGATGCCATAGACCTCGATGCAAGTTATTGCCTTTATCTCCGGCAAAGGCGGGGTCGGAAAGACCACGCTTGCGGCCAACGTCGCCATTGCCCTGGCTCGCGAGGGCAAGAGAGTGCTGCTGATCGATCTGGACGTGCAAAACGCATTGCGCTTGCATCTGGCCATGGACCCACTCGACATTGCAGGTGTTGTGCGGGACGGTATCTCACCGACATCAATGTTCAGGAGCCCCTTTGGTGTCAAGTTCATCCCGTTTGGCATCGCGCTGAAGACCGAGCTGGAAGAATTTGAGTCCGTGCTAAAGCAACATCCAGCCTGGATTCTGGATCGAATTGCTGCGCTCGGTCAGCCAGCTCCTGATTTTGTCATTCTCGATACACCGCCGGGTTCTTCCGTTTTTCTTCAGCAAGCCTTGTCTGCTGCGCATCTGGCCCTTGGTGTCGTGCTGGCCGACGCAGCATCGTTCTCCACGATTCCCCGACTCTTCAGTCTGGTCAACGAGTACACCCGCGCGCGCCACGATTTTTACGGTTTGAAATTGTTGGTCAACCAATTTTCGGATCAAAGTCACTTGTGCGTGCAAGTTTGCGCTGCGTTGCAGGCGGACTATGGACACAGTCTCGTGCCAATGGCCGTTCGCTGCGCAGAGGAAGCTTCCGAGGCGCTGGCCTTTGAGCAACCCATACTCGAGTACGACAGCGCCTGCGGCGCCAGTCAAGATATCGTGCAGCTGGCTCGGTGGCTGATCAAATGGAGTGCATCAGCGCGATTCGGAGTTCGCCAGGACCTGAGTCTACTTAGGTGAAAAGGTGACCGAGTAGCTGTGATTCCCTGGCGCCAGCGACTCAAACACAAGGGCCGCCCGGTAGTCATCGATTTTTGATACCGTTGGCTTGACCACGGTAACTGTTGCCCCCACAACCGTCGTTTGAACGCCTCTTTGCGGCGTGGTCACGATCACCGTGGCACCGTTAAAGGGTTGCTGTCCGGTGATGGTGATATCGAATTCAATGCGTTTGCCGATGATTCTTGGTGTAAGTTTGAAACGTTCCCGCTCCCGCCACCAGTCGGCCACCTGCCCGGCAGAGGCCAGCCAGACCAGCGCTCGACGCTCCTTCAAATGCGCCAGAAACCCAGGCATCGCAGCCGCCATGACACTGTCCGTTGAAAAATTCCTGCTGTGCACACTTAACAAGCCCAGGGAGCCGGTATCGAGGGCCAGATCAAAATCATCAATCAGTGCTTTTGTGGTTTGCTCGGCGCTCAATTTCTCCTGGTACAGGTTGATGTCGTTGCGTTGAGTTCGAGGCAGTACCACCAGTGAATCGGTCGACTTGACCCCCTCCGTCTTTACCAGCAGGGGCAGCCGTGCGCTGCTGCTTTGCGGACCGGCGGCATGGTAGCGGATGCCAATTT
The DNA here is from genome assembly GCA_007280205.1 of Comamonadaceae bacterium. GTDB lineage: Bacteria > Pseudomonadota > Gammaproteobacteria > Burkholderiales > Burkholderiaceae_C > Rhodoferax. The sequence goes on along the minus strand of QYPX01000059.1, from coordinate 31,786 downwards.
TTGGCAGCAGCGCTTCAGTCGCTGAGTCGTAGCCCTCGCTCGGTGCCCGAAAGCCGGTGATCCCTTTTGGTTCTAGCAGCACGGAAGAAAGCTCGCTTTGCATGGCTCGCAAGCGCTGCTCCTGAACAGCGGGGGCCTGGCCTTTGAAACTGGCGTAAGTATCGCCAAGGTAGCCGAGCTCGAAGTCCCGGGCCAATGGGGTCAGAACCTGAGGGAACAATTTGCCGATCGATGTCGTGACGTAAAAAGTGCTTCGATAGTCGATTGATTTCATCAGGGAAGCAAACGCGGCAGCATTGGCGAAGCCCTCTTCGGTGTCCATTGCGATCACCTGGGCAGCACGCTTGCCATTGGGCCAGGCGCCCTGAAGGATGGCCGGTTCGCGCCGCAACCATTGCAATGTATCTGAAATCAAATCATGGGCGCCGAGGGTCTGCGCTTCCCAGCCGGATTCAGCGAAAGCAAAATACGCGACACGCCCATAGCTTTCTCTCGTCTCTGTGAAAATAACGGCACCTTCGCGGCGCCGTTCCTCGTCAATAACGCGCGACGGGTTCATGAAACGTCCAGCGACCGCTTCGCCGGTCGCGCGCAGCAGCGCCTCCGAGGTGTTGGTCAAGGTGATTCGCTGTCCCGCTCCTTGCCTGTGCGAAACCGGTGATTCACCGGTCAGAATCAGGTTGTTGACGCTGGCTGCTGCGGGAATTTCGCCGATTACCCGGGCGCCCAGATTCTGCAGGAACTGCCAGCCGCGCCAGCCGCCATTGCCATCCCGGGTGCCGGTTGCCCAACTGCAAAGAATGGCGCCCCCTTTGGCCCGGAAAGCCAAAATCTCCACACGTTCGTCATCACCAAGAGCAACGGCGGAGGGCAATATCAACACGCCACTTTGTTCCTTGCGCAGCTGCGAGGCATTTTGAATCTCCCTGAAGTCGACCTTGCGACTCTGGAGGTAGTTGCGCCATGGGGCCAGCAACACTTCGTAATTTCCACCAAGACCCGCAAAATAGGTCTTGCTGCTGGAGGAAGCGTAGAGGATCACCCTGTCGCTCGACTGTGCGACATAGCGTGTCGAACCATCGATGCCAAACACGGGCACGGCCCAGCCCTCTCCATAAACCCGACGTAAGTCATGATCGGTGCCGCGAGGCAAAAGACGACGATCAGTGGCAGGTAGAGGCCAAGGCGGCGAAAGATTGAGCGCTGCCCGCCAGGTTCAGGGTCCGGTTCTTGCACGGCAACATCGTGCATGGTCGGACGGCGTTTCATCTGTCATCAGTTGCCGGTTGAACTGCGAGATCGGTCGTGACGCCGGGAACATAGCGTTCGAGGAAGACCGGTTCCAGCGGGCCGCCGACGTCCATTGTTTCGTCAGACCTGTTTTTGCCTGGTTTGCGTTTGTCGCGCAGTTTGAATGCGAAATAGGCGAACACCCCGATCACCATCGTACCAATGGTGGTGAACAGGATGACATAGGCCAGGATGGCAATAATGTCCATGTCAAAGTTTTCCCTCTCGCTCCAGCTTACCCCAAGTCATCGCCTTGCCACGCCACTCTTCAATCGTGGCAAAGACCTTGGAAATGTCGATGATATTAATATAAAACAGCCGGAAAACGATGGCATAGAAAATTAGAGAGGGTTCTTCTTCTTCAATCACCACGCAGTAGGCTGCCGCCACAACGTCAAGCAACATGAGTTGCAGCCACCAGAAGAAAAGCACGAAGGTGACGTCGTATTGCAATGCAACAAAAATAAAAAAGAGGTTGCCGACAATGTTTGAAATCGGCCACATCACACCTTCGAACATCATGTACCAAAGAATGTAGCAGTTGATCCCCGCCTTGCGCGGTTGCCACAGTGCTTGGCTGTGTTTTCTGGTGGCTTGCAGAATGCCCCGGGTCCAGCGATAGCGCTGCTGCAGCAAGTCCAGCAGGTGGCTCGGTGTCTCGACCCAGGCAATGGCAGTCGGTTCGTACTCAATGTGCCAACCGCGCATCAATAATTTGAGCGTCAGGTCACAGTCTTCGGCAAAGGTGTCCCTGTCATAGCCGCCTACCTGTTGCAAGACCGACTTGCGGAACATGCCCAGCGGACCCGGGATGATGTTGACCACGCGGCCAAAACTTTGCGCCTTGCGCGCCATGGCGAGCCCTTCAACGTATTCCAGAGCCTGGATCCGCGTCCACATGTTTTCCCGGTTGATGACCTTGACGTTGCCGGCCACAGCACCGACTTTCGGGTTCTCAAAATGACGAATGCAGGCGCGCAAGGCGTTCGGCGAGAGTTTGGTGTCGCCGTCCATGTTGAGCACAAACTCGCCGCGCGCCAGGGTCATGCCGGTATTCAGGGCATCCGCTTTGCCGCCATTGCGCTTGGTGACGACGCGGACTTCAAGGGCCACGCTTTCACTGGCCACCACCATCGCCTTCTCATAAGTGTCATCGGTTGAGCCATCATCGACCACAATAATTTCGTAGTTGGGATAGTCCAGTGCCAACAGGGCTCGCATCGCAGCCTGGATAACGGGACCTTCGTTATAGGCAGGCACAACCAATGAGATCATCGGCAGGGAACTGTCTTCACGGTACAGGACGGCGGACTTGTCACGTTCCTTGTACAAGGACTCCAGGTGATCCATGAAGGAATAGAGGATCAGCAAGGCAAAGCGAAAGATCAGCAGCACCAGAAAAATCAACAGGTAGAAAGTGATCGCCGCGAGTGCCCAGTTCTGCAGCAGGATCATGATCGCACTTCTGGCGTCCTGCACCGCCTCGTAGCTCAATGCCAGCAGCGTGAAGACCGCGCACACGGTCAAGGCTGCCCAGCCATAGCGCCATGCATAGCGCCCGACTTTTCTTATCTCCAAAGCTTTTCCAGATTGACCGTTGCGGCCTGCGCCTTGTAGGATGCATTGTCGCGCCAACTGTCAAGCGACCACAAGCTGACACTCAGCGCGAGGTTGCTGGTGATCCAGTACTTGCCCCCGGCCGACAGGCTCCAGCTGGTTCCGGCATCGCCGTACATGCGGACACCCGCTTGTCCCGAACCATAAAGGTTCCAGTTGCTGGCACCCCACTCTCCGATCAAACCTGCGTAGAGGGTGCCGGATCCTTGCGAGGGTGACCAATAGTTCGCCGTCTGCGCCGCAGCGCCGCGGGTTTCCAGACCGACAAACGGCCTGAAGTGACTTCCCAACGGTCTCCATGAAGACGTCAAGTGCAGGTTGCCTGTCCAAACCGAGTTGTTGTCCGAGACGTCATAGAAGCTAAAGCGAGCCGACAGATTGCCAAATGAATAATCTTTTGCTGCATTGATGCCGGCGTGTATCGCCGACAGGTGCAGCGCCAACGCATTCGGGTTGGTCGCCATCCGGCCCCAGTTGACCCGACCCGCGCTGAGCGTTACTTTCTCGTCAAAAAGCTTGACGCGAACGCTGGCGTACAGGGAGTTATCGTCCTTGGTAGGCATGCTCAACTCAAGACTGGGCTTGAGTGCCAGGTTCAAATTCTGGTACCTGACGGTCAGGTCCTGCTGGCTTGTCTCCACTCCCGGCAAAGAGTCGACCACGAGACTGGTCTCGACCTCCATCACGTGGGCGCCGCTGCTGTCACGCCAACGGTGATTGAGGGTGGCCGAGCGGCGCTCATTTTCCGATGAATCTGCGCCGCGCCCAAAGCTCAGAAGCGTGCGCGGACTGGTCTCGCGGGTTGCCAGATCCAGACCTTCGAGCGCACTGCTGTTGCCCGGATCGTTGGCAAGAACCGCACGGTACAGAGGTACGGCCTGATCGTCACGTCCCCGCCAGTGATAAATGCTGGCCAAGCCGACCGCGGCCTGGTCGGCGTATTTTCCGGCTCGCAAGCCCTGGTACGCTGGTATGGCCTCTTTCAGCCGGCCAGTCCAGGCCAGGCTGTTGGCAACAATCAGCTGCAGTTCATCATCGGGCTTTTCTCTGGCCATCAAAGCCAGTCCTTCGGTTCCCACCGCCTGGTAATCGCCCGCTGCATGGAGGTCTACGATTCGCTGCAGGCTCGCCTTGCGCCTGGGTTTGTCTGGCTCCGTCGGTCCCGCGCTCTTGGTCGTGGTGTCGGCGCTGCTCGGAGCGATATATTTGAATGGCGCCAGGATCAGAGATTCGGTCGCGGGAGTACTGATGCCCTGGCGACCGCCTGCAGCGCTGGGTGAAAAATCGGTGGTTTGTGCCAGAGTGGTCAGCGGCAGCGTCTGCAGGAGCAGCACCGGCGCCAAGATTGATCTGAGGGTGGGTAGACAAACGGACTGTTTCATAGGAGTCGAGCCACTTTCTAGTTTCCTGTGTCATTGTTGCATAGATATCTGCGCATCGACACTGCCGGGGGCGCACGCCATCACGGGTCTGGATCGTTGGGTGGTGCTGGGTTCTTGGGCGGATTCGCAACAGAGGCAGGAGGTGCGCTGCGCTTGGCCCTGGGTACGTCGCTCTTTCCGAAAATGGGAACCCCGGCTGGCGTGATTTCTAATGGCGCAGCGTTCAGCGGTACCTCGGGTACCTTTGGCACCTTTGGCACGCTTACAGTGGTCGGTCGGGTTTTGACGGTGTGCAGGGCGACTTCGGGCTCCTTGGCTTTGTCCGGCAGGGGAACGCTTGGCAAAACGGGTGTCATCGCAACCTCCGGCGCATCGTGGGGTGGCGACCCGGTCGGCACCTCAGGCATGGGCGCCGTTGCCGTGCCGGCGCGTGCCGCCTCAATCGGCTCTGCAGCTTCGCTCAATGATGAATAGTCAGGCAGATCTCCCAAGTCCACAGCGCGTGACAGGGCCGCCAACTCGGCCTCAACCTCGGGGCGCTGGATCAGAAATCTTGGAGCGTGAAACGAGGCGTCGAGCGCGCCGCCGAGGATTCTTTCCAGGGTCGTCAAAAGAACGGTCTGCGGACAGGCGCTCAGGAACAGGTAACAGTAGCTGCCATCGGCCGTGATCAGGTCGCCTGAACGCGACAGTTTGGCACGCATCAAGATATCTACCATCGTGGTGCTTTGCGCTGGCTTGCCGATGACCAAGGCGTAAGGAACACTGAGGGTCTCTGCACGGTCCAGAATCAAAGCGAGCTCACGCACAAAACGCGCAGGAAGAACGTAGCCGCGCAATCTGCTTGGCGTGACGCTGGACAGTGCGGCTTCAAAATTGATATTCACGTCACGGCTAAAAATCTGTCCCCGCAACGATTCCAGCAGCAACGGATAGCGGCTGGTGGGTACATCTTTGTGCACCACCAGATTGGCACCCAGGCGCAACAGCAAGGCCTCATTTTGGTAACGCAGGGAAGTACCCTTTTCCTGCACCACAATATGGGCTCGGTGCCCCAGACTGAGCCGCAGCGTGTGGACGGTTTCGGACAATTGGCGCATGCTGGTATCGGGTTGAAATCTCAGAATGGCGGTGCCGGAGCGGGTGGCACGCGTCGCGTGCATCATGCCGACCAAAGTGTCAACCCGCTCCCAAACGCCTGGCATTTGCTTGGCCACGCTGTTCAGGTCCGGATCCATGTAGAAGAAATGCGGTTCGGCGTCCTCGGGTTCGAGCGCCAATTCGCCGCTGGCGATGCTCGCCAATTGCTCCTGTGAGGCGATCTTGGTACTGGCCTCGTAGAGACCTGACTCCAGCGTGATCAGACGGTAGTTCTTCGCCGCCACAGTGCCGTCGGGGGACTGCCAATAATCGAAAGTCAACTCCAGACCATCCCGGTTTCCGCCAAGCCGGGCAATTCCGGTCAAGTTGTCCATAAGTGCATTGAGGGTGCCGGAGTGGGCTTCCGTGACGCGCGAAAAGACCAGCAGAGCTGTAATTTGTCGCTCAGTCAACCATTTCCCAATGACATCAACCTGGTCCAGCGACAAGGAGACATCGTGCAGGCTCAGTAACTCATCGGCCTGATCAAAAATCAAATAACTGCTCTCCGGGATTTCAAAATGGTCGAGTTCCTTGACAAAACCCTCGGCGCCGTATCGAAATACGGTCTTCGAAAAATCGTCCTGCATGACAAACATCTGAAGACGCTTGTTTGTGATTAAATCTGGTGTGATCGATTTGTCAAAAGACTCAATTCGCTGAATGAAAGACTCAGGATTGGATGGAACAATAACCGTACATGACAGACCGTCCTTGAATGCTTTGCCAAGGCTGCCGGCCAGGATAGGAAAACGGGCCGACGGTGTTTCTGCAATCAGAACATAGAGGCCGCCACCGACCATGTTGTTGGTCAGATTGTCGAGACCACGGATCGCAAGCTGAACGGCCGGTGAAATTGGCGAAAGTGCGGCTGGATCATTCATAATCGTTGCTGTTGTTCCACTCGTTTTTTTTTATCATAATCGATTTGACCTGACAGAGGGAGAGAACATGTGGTGTTGGCATAAGATGCTGAAACTGCCGGGTTTGGCTGTTGTCTGTTTTCTGACTTTGACGGCAGGCTGGTGCCAGCCTGCCGGCCGCCCGGCCACCAACGCTGTTGCCCCTGGCGCAGCAGCGGGGTCGCTTGCGCCGGCAACGCCGATGGTTCAAAGAGTCTTGCTCTACGCGTCACCGACAACGCGGGCGCGCTTCGCGGCAACCGGTTTGGATGCCAACGAAAGTGTGCGGACCTGGGAAGTGTTTCTGCGCAAGTACAGAGTTCCATTCCAACTGGTGTCTTCAGTGGAACAACTCGAAACGCTGCAACCAGGAGTGCTTTTGCTTCCGTCCGCGGTGGCATTGACCGAGCGAGAAATGCAGGCCGTGAGGGAATTTCGCGGTAAGGGCGGTGGGGTGCTGTCGACCTGGATGACCGGCGTGCGAAGTGAGACCGGTGAATGGCGCGGTTACGGCTTCATGGAAAGTGCACTGGACGCCAAGGTTGTTGGAAATAATGAGGCTGCCAAAGACGATACGTTCCTAATAATGCACGGCGATACTCCGGCGGTTCATGCCTTGCCGGCGGGTTTGCGAGTCTGGATGGAATATGCAAAGGACTGGTATCCGCTGCGTCTGGTTGGTCGACAGGCTGCTGCTGAACTCATGGATTGGTCGCGTACCGTAGCAAGCGGCAAGGCAAGCAGCACCATTGTTTTTGATGAGCGCAGTCAGCCTTCGGGAAGGTCGTCGCGCTCGGTTGTTCTGGGTTATCCCGAGCGTCTATGGCGGTCCGGTGATCCCAAGGCACTGGAGGCAATCGCCCACAATTCCCTGATGTGGCTGTTGCGTCAACCTGACGTTTTTGTGCCGAATTGGCCTCATCCCTACGGCAGCGCCCTGGTGGTGGCTGTCGCGGCGGTTGACATCATGGTGGATGTCGATCTGCTTTTTGCAAAGATGATGGAAGATGCCGGCGGTCGGGCAACCTATTACATGCTCAGCGAAAGCGCAGCCAAATCGGCAAAAATACTCGAACAAGTTCGAGCCAAAGGGCACGAAGTTGCCTACCACGGGGATCGCTTTGACGGTTTCAAGGACCAGGCCGCGGCAGTCCAGAGCAAGCGCCTGGGCACGATGGTCAATGAAATGAAGGAGGCAGGATTCAACCTGACGGGTAATGCCGGTTTTCGCGCTCCGATGGATTTGTACGACCAGACCACCGAGAAACTCCTGCAAGAGCGCGGCATGGGCCACAACCTGACGTATATGGGTACGACGGAGGCGCGTCTGCCCTATTTTGCGCAAGCGGATGCCAGCGTTGCCAGACCGATGGTGATGCTGCCGCGAACGCAAAGCGCGCCTGAAGACCTGATGGATACCGAGCCAGAGGCGGGTATGAAGACCTTCCTGGCTGAACTGGACCTGATTGACAAAATGGCGGCCTTGTCGGTCGTCACCATTCCCGGGCAGAGCTTGCTCAGCAAAGAGCAATTGACGCAAACTTTCGACTACCTCAAAGCGCGCCGTGACCGCATCTGGTGGGCTACTGCAGCGCAGGTGGCCGACTGGTGGCGCGAGCGCGAGCGCATTAGCGCACGCCTGGAGTCTGGTGCCTCCGGGCTACAACTCAAAATCACAATCAAAGGAGCAGCGCCTGTTGGCCGGGCAGCGGTAGTTTGGGTCAATCTTCCTGAGTCAGGCGGCGCGCTGCGACTGGTTTCTGTCGGTGGCATGGCAAAGGTACCCAAAGTGGCCAGCGTGGACCGCTGGCGCGGCGCGGTGGTGCTTGACGGTTTTGCTCCGGGTGAATACCAGTGGAACCTGTATTTTGATCGCCCCGCGGCAAGTGCCAGTCGGTGATCTGCGTTTATCATCCTCGCCGTCCATCCTTCTGAAGTTGAAAGATCGAAATGCGATTCCGATTTGCAGCCAAACTTGCTTACCTCCTGCTCTCAATGCTGCTGGCATTCTCAAGTCCGCCGGTGCAGGCTCAGCCTACCGGTTTGCTCTATGACCCTGAACCTCCGGCTGACTCTGCCTATGTTCGCGTGTTGCTGGCCAGCCGTGATCGGGCGGTCGATATTGTGGTCGATGGCCGACTGCGAATCAAGGCACTGGGAACCGGACAGCCCAGCGACTACATGGTACTGCCGGCCGGCAAACACAGCATCGCCGTTCATCCCGCCGGCAAACCCGTGGCGCAGGCCAGTACCACCCTGGATGTGGTGCGTGGGCGGGCCCTGACCGTGGCCTTTACCAACCTGGGCGCCAAGGCAGTGCCCATCGTGTTTGAAGACAAGGCCAACTCGAACAAGCTTAAAGCTCTGCTGGCGGTGTATCACCTGGACGCCACGGCGGGTGCCCTCGATGTGCTCACTGCGGATGGCAACACCAAGGTGTTTACTGATCTGGTCTACGGAACTTCGAGATCCATCCTGGTCAACCCCATTTCAGTCGACCTGATCGCGGCCAGGACCGGCGACAAGGCGGCGCAGGCCAACGCAGCAGTAACCATGGCGCAGGGCGGTACCTACAGCGTACTGGTATTGCCAGGCACCACTGCCAAGCCCTTGTTGCGCGCTGTCGAAAACAAGATCGAACGCTATACCGGAAAATAGCCGATGGCCTTTTAGCTTTCAAGGGAGAAACGAACGATGAAAACACCCACGGTTAGAAAGTTGCTCTTTGCACTGATGGCGGCCAACCTGCTGGGGCCGACAGTGGTCCGTTCGGCAGACCTTCCACCAGGAATCATTGGCAAGAATGAATGGCTCTTCTATCGGCACGAAATATCCACCCCTCCCGATGCGGCGACGGTTGACGTGTCACTTGACTTGATTCAGCGTTTTAACAAAGTGCTGTCGGCCAATGGCATCAACATGGTGGTGGCCATGGTGCCGTTGAAGATGCGTATCTATCCTGAGCATCTGCCGGACGATATCAAGCCGAACGACTACATGATGGGGAACTACGAGCGCATGCGCAAGGCCTTGCAGGACGGCCGGGTCGATGTTATTGATGTGAACACGGCGTTCTTGAACAGCCCCAAACGCGCCAGCACCACCCCATTTTTTTATCGACTTGACACGCACTGGGCACCCGCTGGTTCCATGGTGGCAGCCGAAGCGGTCAGGGCCGGCATCGATGCGAGTCCAGCACTGAAAGCAATACTGGACTCGATCCCCGAAGAAAAATATGAGTTGTCAAATCATCGCCGCCAGAACTCCAAGGCACGCGATCTGACCATGCAGTTGCCACCCAACTCGCCCATCCTCGCGTTTGAGCAAGTCACCCCGATGAAGGTCAGCAAAGCCCAACCGGGCAAGCAAGACCTGCTGGGCAATCGCCCGGCGCTTGGGATCACATTGATGGGTAGCAGTTACTCAAGCGAATGGACCGGTTTTGCGGATGCCCTGCGCTACACGCTACAAAGGGATATTTTGAGCGTTTCTGTAGGAGCCGACCAAGGGTCCTGGATTGGGATGGAGAGTTATTTGCGTGATGACGCGTTTCAAACCCAGGCACCGAAGTTGTTGATTTGGGAGATGCCGGAGCGCGATATGCGGGCGCCGCCGGACTACAAGTACCGAGACGCACGCTACATCGTCAACAACACCGAATGGCTGTTGCGCGTGTCTGCCCTGACCCAGCGTAACTGCAAGCTGTCCAGTGTGGCGGCCAAGTTCGCTGCCGCCGGGTTGGCTGCAAATCCTGCCAACCTGAAGGGTGCCGACCTTGCCACCGGGGCAACGACCGAAAGCGATTTCATCGAGATCGGTTTTGATAAACCAATCGAAAAGCTCGATTATTTGGTTGCGCGCGTTAGCGCAACGGGCTCAAAAAGCATGGTCCTGGAAGCCTCTGGTCCCGGCGTCGCGACACGTCGCTTCAACCTGAGCATGCCGGGCGACGATATGGCGCATGCGCTGAAGACACCGTTGCCATCAGCCGGCAATGGCTATAGCAAAGTGCGTCTTTACCCCGGAAAGAGCAACGGCTTTGCCGTGCAGGGCGTGCAGGTGTGCCGCCAACCGGACGATATTCTCAGATAGAAGAGTGTGGCCATGACTACGTACCGATTGCTATTGCGGATTCTTCAGAATCGTCTGATCTCCAGTACTTTCATCCTCCTATCTATTGGTGGAGTGTGTCATCCGAATGGGGCGCTGGCTGCCGAGAGTTACGCGATCGTTGGCAAGAACGACTGGCTTTTTGTCAAGCATGAAATTGTTCTCGAAGCCCTGGACCAGGATGTCCCCAAGGCGCTCAGCTTGATTTCACGTTTCAATCGTATGCTGGCACGCAACCAGATCGCGCTGGCGTTTGTGGTGGTGCCGTCCAAAATCGAAACTTACGCTGAACAGTTGCCTGATGACTTCAAGGTCAGCGCTTACATGAAAGGATTTAATGACACGGTGCTTGCCGCTCTGCGCGCAGAGGGTGTGAACGTCATTGATCTGAAAGCACCGATGCGTGCTGCGGCCCTTGAAAATGCCGCATCGCCGCTGTTCTTTCGCCTGGATACCCACTGGACACCCAGCGGGGCTATGGCGGCTGCACAGGCCATTCGGGCCGGTGTCATAGCCAATCCAAGCTTGAAGAAGGCACTTGACGCAGTGCCGGCCCAAAAATACAAACTCGCGTGGGCCAACAAGGCGCAGCGCCAGGTCAAGCCGCGTGACATTACTTTTTTGCTACCCGCAGGTACGCCCATGTATCCGGCGGAAGAAATCCTGCGATTCAAGCTAAGCAAGGATAGTGAGGCACCAGCGAGTCTGTTTGGGGGCAGTACGTCGGGTACCGACCTTGGTTTGGTGGGGAGCAGTTTCTCCGGTCCCGGGTCCGGTTTTGCCGATACTTTGCGCTACACATTGCAGCGAGATGTGATGAACTTTTATGTCGAAGGGGACGCGGGACCTTGGGCCGTCATGCGTGCCTATTTGCGCGATGACGCTTTTCAAGTTCGTCGACCAAAACTTCTCATTTGGGAGGTGCCTGAGCGTGTTGTCGGCCTTAGACCGAGTTACGCGTTTCGCGCCGAGCGTTACAAAATCGATGACAACGAATGGTTGTTGCAGGTTGCAGCTCTGGTGCAGGGGGTATGTCTGCCCACAAATATTTCTGCCAAGCTGGAGCTTGGAAGCTTGTACCAAGGTCAAGGGCAGATCGCAGGAAAAGTCACCAAGGAGTCCGACTTTGTTGACATCGGCCTGGATGGGCCGGCCGATAACCGCAGTTACCTGTCGGCTCGCCTGACGACGAATGGCTCCAAACAAGTCGGCATAGAAGCCATGGAAACGGGTGGGAGTATGCGCAAATTCAGCGTGGATGTGGCTGGCGATGAGTTGGATCACATTTTCAAGATCCCCCTGGGCCTGAGTAGCAGAGGTGTCAACCGAATTCGGCTCTACCCGGGGAACACCAATTCGTTTGCGTTGTCGGAGGTCAAGGTTTGCCGGTACCCGGAGGAGTGACTCGCCGCCAGGCGCTCAATAATTCCTGACAAGGATAGTGCTTAGTTGCGGTGTGTCTTGAATAACAACTGCCATCCTGCCCCAAGTACAAATAGCGTGTTGGTTACCAGGTAGCGCTTCCATAGTCTCCGCGGTTCACTCCATAAGCGGTGTAACCACTCCAGACCGTACTCGTGCATCCATGCCGGCGCACGGGATATTGTGCCTGCGTGAAAGTCAAACGCGGCACCCACACCGAGCATTACAGCGTTGACTTGGCCGCGGTGTGCATGCATCCAGTGCTCTTGCTTGGGGCAGCCCAAGCCCACAAAGACCAAGCCTGCGCCACTCCCGTTGATCCGATCCACTGCTTCGGTGTCTTCCTGCTCGGTCATAGGCCTGAAGGGAGGTGCCTCAAACCCTGCTACGACGAGCGCAGGGAATTTGGCGCTAATTCGATTAGCCAACTTGGCAAGTGTTTCGGGCGAACTTCCGAAAAAATACACAGGCAAGTGTTCCGCCTCACATCGCCCCAGCAAGGCCCACGTTAAATCAGGCCCGCTCACGCGCTGTTGAACGGTTTTTCCTAACTTGCCCACCATCCAGGCCACTGGTGCTCCATCGGGTGCGGCCATATCTGCTGCAGCTACAACTGCGCCAAATTCCGGTTCGCGGGACGCCGTTGTCACCACATGTACATTGGCGAATACCACATACTTGCTATTTCGGGCATGCCCCCAGGCAAGAACACAGTCTTGCGCATCGGTGAAGTCCACCGCATCTACAGGCACGCCGAGCACAGGTTGAGTTTGCCTGTTGGAGACAGAGGTCTCATACGCTCGATCAGGCAAGATTTTCATGGAGTATCTGACTTGACGGCATCGATGGCGTCCGCATAAATCGCCATCAATTGCTGATAGTTTCGTTCGGCTGTGAACTCGGCCTCGTACCGGGCTCGCGCGTTGCGGCCCATCTGTGCAATTTCGCCTGGGTGCTGTAGTGCCCAGTCCAATTTCTGGGCTAGATCATTGGCATTTCCCGGGTCGAAAAGAATTCCAGTAACTCCGTCACTTACCAACTCTGGAAGTGAGCCAAGACGGCTGGCAATGACGGGCAAGCTCGACGAAAAGGCTTCTACTAGAGTTCTTGGAAACCCTTCGTAGCAAATGCTTGGCAGGATCAACGCCATAGCCTGACTCATTTCGGCTCTGACGGAATCACTGCTTAGCGGACCAAGCCGAGTAACACCTGGAACGTTTTCTAAAAGAGCCGCCTGAGGGCCGCCGCCAGCTACGCGAATGACCGAAGAACTGCAGATGTTGGCAGCATCAACCAAGACATCAACCCCTTTTTCCGCAGAGAGGCGACCGACAAACAGGAATCCAGCGCGGACGCCTTCGACTGGGGCTGCAGCGTCCACAAAGTTGGGCTTGATGACGATCCGGGCTGCAGGCAAACCGCCCTGGATAAACTTGTTACGGCAGAACTCATTGAGTGCAATGTACCGAGTGACCTTGTTTTGCCAGGTGCCGATCATGCGGTGTAGCATCACCATGCTCACCACTACAGAGCTTTGTAGTCTTGAATCGCGATAGCAAGCGTGTGCCGCCCCGCGCCAAGGAGTCTTGCCAAGGCAGTCCTCGCAAACCTGCCCGCCACGTAAGAATGAGGCCTGCGGGCAAAGTAGCCGAAAGTTGTGCAGGGTCTGCACAACCGGTACACCTAACCGGTTTGCAACCCAGTAAATCGACGGCGATATCAGTGGGAATGTGTTGTGCACGTGGACTACATCAGGATTGAACGAGCGCAACACTGCTTCGAAGTCCCATGCCCCTGGAAGGGACCAAATTGTCTGAGCAGCCGCGTTGGCCCGAGAAATGTGGCGAAGAGTCTCGTTCTGGCGCAAAAAAAGCTTAATGATGTGCCCCCGCCTCTCGAGCATTCCTTTCTCAGCCTCCATCACCGAATCTTCACCACCATTTTGTTGATAGCTGTTATGGACAATAAGAATCTTCACAGGTTGGATCATGTGCAAAGTTGAGGATCATGACGCTGTATCTGGGTGCAAGTCATGGCGCTGGCGCCAGCGGGATACAAGCCTTGCCCTCCACTTGGCGGGCAGCAGCAATAAACCAAGAGTTACCAAGTCCCTTAGGTGAATCCCACTTTTTCCGATCGCTCTTCCCAGCTCTGCAATGCAATTCCTGCGTTCGTTTAGCTCCATGAACAACATGGCTCGTATACGGTACCAATTGCCTACGTAACGCCTGAAGCTTGATCCTGACGCGTTTTCAAACACGGACAGCTTTTCAAGCTCATCGCCCACAAAGTCATGCTTTGGAGGACGCCGAATGGCGTTGCGGTTCCGCTCTACTGAAACGGGCGGCAACACGTAGTATGCGGTAGCGTGGTTGGAATAGACCACTTTTCCAGTGCAAGCCAATCGTGCCCAGGTGAGGATGTCCTCGCCAGCCTCAATCCCCAGCGGAAACCCACCGACTTGCGATAGTGCACTCTTGCGCACCGCAACGGACGAACTGCATAGGGGTGGGTCGCCTTTGGTGGCATCATGAAAGTAGTTTGACTCCCTAATCGCTCTCGACACTGCGCTAACCCCGCGCAGGCGAATCTTGCGGATCTGTCCGCCCTCACCGACCACAAAGTAGGCTGTCGCAAAGACGCTCGCTTCAGGAAAGCGTTTCACCAATGCAGCCAAATTGGCAAGGTGCGCCGGATCCCAATAATCGTCTGCATCGACGAATGCCACAATGTCGCAACTGGCCTGTGCGACCCCGGAGTTGCGGGCCGCCGAAACGCCTGCATTTGCTTGCGTCACAATGCGAATGCGCGGATCTTCAAGACGTCTCACCAAAACTGGGCCACGGTCGCTGGAGCCGTCATCTACAACGATCAGTTCAAAATCGCTTGCGGATTGTTCAAGGACTGATTTCACAGCGCGTTCTATAGTGCCTTCCTTGTTGTATAGAGGGATCACAACTGAGATCATTTCCACTCCTTCATCCGTATCTGCATCGCTTGGGACACTCCCATGTAACTCAGAAGACACAAGACGATGCCAGCCACAAACGCACCGAGTGCCACCACCCACATTCCATAGGTGATGAAAAAAAACGTCACACTAGTCTGCACAAATAAGCTGACGAGCGAAAAGATCAACCACCAGGCTTGACGATCCAGCGCCAGCAAGAAACGCTCGAAAACGTTGGTGATGGCGGCCACAGTTGCAGAAGCGGCGTTAATGCATATGAGCAGAGCAACATCGCTATTTGTCAAACTATAGACATCCGCAATTGGTAATGATGCCAAAGCAATTGAGCCCGCCAAAGTCAACGTGACCATGAGGTTATTTCGGATCAGGCCAGTCGCTGTGCCCCATGCCGTCTTTTCACTTCCGCTTGCAATAGCATCGGACAAGGTTTTCAGTGATGAGCCACCCCAACTCGTCGCTGGAAGCAGCATCAGGTTTAGCCACTGCGTTGCCACAGCAACGACGCCGACACCCGGAGTTCCAAAGACTGAGTGCACCAAATAGATCGTGCATACCCAGTTGACTCCGTTGTTCGCGACACCTGCTGCAATGCTGGGCCAAGCTCTCACAAATCGAAACGCAACTTTCCGTATGGATTCCGCCTTCACATCACTTGGCCCAGCCATGGTGCTACTCGTTGCGACCAAGCTTGCCACCATTATCATCGGGGGGAAGAGAGAGGCAATGAGCAACAAAACGATGGCTCCGTGAAAACCAAAGTGCTCTATGGCCGGATAAGCACTTAGACAAATTGCTAGAGCGACCGACACAGAAACTTGCGACGCTAACTTGAACTTGCCCGCTCCGTATAGAAAGCCCAGACAAACAGCGCCAACCATCTGTCCGATCACCACACTAACGCCCGCTGCCAGCAACAGCAGCGACTGCGAAGCGTCACCCGCCAGCGCAAACATGTAAAGCAGGATCAGCGCCGCTGCCGATAGTGTCGAAAGGCCCAGAGCAAGAAGAAGACTCGCTCGCGCATGAACCCGAGTGTTGGCGGCTCCGCTTCTGGAGTCCTCGGCGCCGAACAGCGTCGAGTTATTTCCCAATGCCCCGGCAAAAGGTGTCGCAACTGCCGAAGCAGTATTGACGAGCGTAGAGTATGTCCCTAACGCGGACGCTCCCGCAAGCCGCGCGATCAGCAGCGATATCAGAAATCCGGCCCCCCTCGTAGCAAGACTGGCCAAGAGCATCCAGGATCGAGAATTGACTAGGATGGGTATGCTCATTTTGAAAGACATCAGTGCTTTTTGGGACTGTTTCAGTTTAAGCACATCGACTCAACACCTACCTCATCTTAGTCGGTGGTTGAGTCGAGCGACTTAAATACGATAACTGGCTCAGGCCCCACAGCAAGGTGCGTGGAGACAAGTGGGTGGCTCCCGCCACCACTGGCGCGCATATAGCGAGCGCCGGTGGTGAATTCTGCAAGATCGTATGTTGCCGGTGGCCCGGATGACCAAAGCACAAGAGCAACATTTGAACCCCGAATCACTTCGACCACACTCAATCCGCCTTGGTTTGCTATTCGATACCTGACATGTGCACCACCCAACCATGTCTTGAGCGTCCATAAGATAAGGCCGGCTTTTGTCGGAACTTGGTAATCAGGGTCAACCAAAGGAAGGTTGCCATACTCAAGGGCGGCACCTTCCCATGTGTAGTAGACAAAACTTTTCACACCTAAGGCAGCGTTGCCGATCAATCCCTGCGCCAGTGCATCCACACCACTTAGGGCCGACTGATCCTCCGGTTTCATCGTTTTACAGTTCTCAAGTAACGAATTGCAGGACACTGCGGTTTCGGTGTTCCATATCGGCATTTCACCCAGTCCTGCGTCACGGAGCAGTTGTCGGAGGTTACGGAGTTGGGCCAATGAAAGCTCTGGAACTCGTCCAACGTAGGCGTGAATACTGACGCCGTCCAGATAGGCGCCACCGCCAGCCGCAAGGAATTGACTCAAGAACCTCAATCCACCTCCGGTAATGTTTGGGCCGATTATTTGATTGTTAGGATCAATAGCTTTCAGTTCTTGCGCCGCGATTTGGACAAGCAGTATCAAGTCTTCAGGTGTTTCATCCCAATGAATCCATGCATCAGCCTCGTTCCAAATTTCCCAAACACGAATAGCTCCCTTATATCTGCGACCCAGTGTTCTGACATGCTGGCGCCACGATTCAGCGTCTGCGGGCTTCTTGCAGACCGACGGTCCGTACGAGGAGTTGTTGCAGTTCCTTGGATGCTTGCCTCCCGCCCAAATTGGCGTCATCCCCAATGTGTAGATGAATTGGAGACCAGGATGTTTTGCCAAGCCATGGTTGACGTAATAGTCAAGCCGTTGTGCATTTGGGTTTCTTTGCCAATCGATCGGCGTATTCAAAGGCTGGAGCTGAGCCCAAGTGGTTCCAGTGTCCCAGAGCCTTAAAGTCCCGGGATTGAAAGTCGGCCAACCATTGTGCCTTCCCAAGCGATTCAGATGAACGCCAAAGAACCGGTTGTCGAGCTTGCCAAAGACGTTGTTAGCGCCGACCGTGGTAGGGTCTACAGATACCAATGATGCTGAGTTTATGCAAAGCGCTATCCCTTCTCGTCTGATCGCAATTCTTACAGAGCCGGGTCCAGATGCCGCATGGATGCCGCTCAGACTGACTTGGGTCCACCCTGAGATTTTCGTTGAACGAATTGCGGTCGCCTCGTAAGGGAAGGCATCGCGACGAAAGAACACCTCTACTGGTGCTGGGCTACTGCTTCTCAACCAGACTGTAAAGCGATACGCCTTGCGTGGCTCCAGAACGCTGGCCAAGGTAATTTCAGCGTCCCCATTGCCCCTAGACACAAGTCTGAAGGATGTAGACCGTGTGCCTTCCCGTGCACACGTCCCATCAACCCGTTGATGCGCAAAAACTGGTGCCGGATCGCCCCAAGAATTTACCTGCCACTGGTCGATCTCTGTGGCCGTACAGTGGTTCACAAAAGCCCATGCTATTGGCCAGAAATAGAGAGCCCGGTGCCAGGTTGACGCCGTTGATCTGTCTGATGGAGTTGGCAATCGCAAGCCAAAAATGATTTCCCGGAAGACAGAAATCGTTCGACCGTGACTGAAGAGGTAGGTCAAGGTGTCGACGCTCCGTGTGTGACTTGATGCCGAAAAACTCTAGCCTCCACAAACGATCCATGGTCGAAATTGCGAGTACAAATAACGAAGAAGAAAAGCATAAATGAGTAAATCAAAGAGTTGTCAGAAATGAAGACAATATTCATAAAAAGAAATGCAATGCGAGTGGCAAAGTGTCTCGCCGAATACATCAGCCCAACAAAAATACAGAAGAAGACAAGACCGTACTCATAGAATATTTTCAAAAGATCGCTATGCATCCGCTGCGCGGTGCCGTAGACCCCGAACCCCTTGTTCGCGAGAAGGTAGGTCGAACCTGGTCCCTGTCCAAAGAACAGAAACTGTTCGGGGTGCGCAAAAACTTCTAGGGCTGGCAGTGATAAAAGCGCTCTTCGCCCCTGACCAAACTGGTTCGCGCTTTGGCCAGTCAACTCCCGAATGACCCAATCAAATGTCCCGAATCCATAGAGAAGTATGACCAGCAAGAGCAAGCAGTTCAAACCAATCATGACGGCGGGGTTGAGAATGTGACGGGCACGTTTCTCGCCGAATAGTACGAAAGCGCAAGCGCAGATCGCCGCTACCACTGCGATTCTCTTCAATGAAATAACTGTCATCAGAAGGCATAAAACGAACAGTCTGTATCGTTTTTCGATAAGTGCAAGGGGAGTTAGAAGCCCAAATAGAAAACTGAAACTTCCTTCAAAAGAAGAGTAAGAATCTGCAAGATCAAATTTAAGTCCGGAACGAAAATCACCAAACAGAGAAAAGTAGGTCACTATGGCTGCAAGCAGAATGCAGAACAGGGTCCACAGTTTGATGCGTGGAATGTCAATCAAGAGCGCAATCGCAATCCCGGCAAAAGTAAAATACAGGTCCTTCAAACCCTCATCGCTGGCCAGTGGAGACAATATCAGGCCTGCCAGCACAAAAACGAGAAACGGTTTTGCCTCATCTCCTAACCTGGCCGAGCGATCGCCGAGAATTGCTACTAGTACCAGGGCGGGCAGGGCGTAGATTAGATGCCGAGCAAAGGGTAGAGAAATACTGAAGTACATGAACGTCAAACCGGCCCAGAACACCATATTGCGCACAAGGTAACCACGCTCGGCCGGGTGTTTCATTTTGTTGATTTCCCCGCAAACCGGCTGCGATGATCCGGGGATATGGCCTGAATTAGGTCACGGGCAAACGAACTTTGAAGGGCGTATGCCTTGTCAGAGTTCTTGTCAATGGACGACACTCGAACCAGCATGCCGTCAGGAATTTGGCCATGCATGGCATAACGCATTTCCGTGAGTCTTTTCTCAAGTGCGTTCGTTGTGATTTGGTCTCCCACAACCGTCCAGTATGTAACGGGTTCAAAGCGCTGATCCAAATTGGTTTGCAGTCGAGTGGCTAATATGGAGTTTCCTGACAAGTTCAACAAGAACTTTCGTTTGTGGAGAAGGGCAAACCCCTGGGCTGGATAACAAATTTCCGGTACGTGGAGTTCAAGCGCTTTGCTCTGATTCTTGCCATAGGCGATGGATAGCATGATCCGATCGCCATGACTGCTGACATATGTCCGGGAGAGAGTTTCGCTGTAGATTCTCTCCAGAGTTTCCTTTTGCTGAGGGTCGATAATTTGGACTGATGCGTTGGGTTGTTCTTGCCAGTCACCAAAGGCAATGGGTACCATGGTTTTCAGATTGATGGGCGCAAGCTCATCCGCCAAGATGATAGTGGGTCTTAGCGCTGCGCCCAAAAAGGCTGCGAACAGCATCAAGGCCAACATCACGATGCTCTTTGCCCGCATTTCCATAAACTTACACTTTTGCAGGGTCGTGCTTCTGCCGATATGTATCAAAGGTTTGCAAGGCAGAGTCAAAACCAATGATCAGAAGCAGTGCACTCAAGAACAGAACCATGCCCGCAAAGCCATGTAAGAAACCTTGGCCAGCAGCATCGCCAAAGTGGTAAGTAATGAGACTCAGCGTCATCACCCGGATAACGTTGGCAGTAAATGAAATGGGTACGATCAAAACAGCTAGACCGATATTTCGAAAAAATGAGTCGCGCCGCACGATGTTCAGGTAGAGCAGGCCCAGAGCCTCCAGCGTCAGCAAGGTGTGCAAGCCGGCACAGGCGTCGGCCACTAACAGCATGTATTGGCCAATTTGCAGAATCACCCCGTTGCGACCAATCGGGTAGCCTGCCCAATACAGCATATGTTCAGCCACATAAGAAACGGCCATCTTCATGGGCATCGTTACGGTGTCAACTACAAAGCGAGGTAAGGGCACCATGAACAACATGAAAAAGAGCGCAAACCATTGGGCCTTGAGCGCAGCCGTCCCGCGTTGTAGCAGGAGTAGGCCGACCAAGAGCCAGATCGCCGATCCAATTTCAAATAACAAGATGTCTTGCGAACGGCCCAGCGCATACAGCAGAAGGCCAAAGACGAAGATCGGCCAACCCCCGTTGCTGGTTCGCTGGCCCTGCGCGGCTTCTTCCATCGTCGCCCAGTTGCGGTACAGCAGCCAGACACTGATGCCCAACACGATGGGACCATGCATCTGTTCGTCCTGGCTCCAGATGCCGGTGAACAGATCATAGAGGCTGGGCAAGTACAAGACGGCCAGGCCCAGAATGATGGGGAGCCAGTTGACAAGGGGCATGGATGCCGGATCGGGTCCGGCATGACAAGTGGCGATGGATTGCCGCGCTTCGCTCGCAATGACGGGTTCGTGGGGGGGCTGCAATGACGGGAGCTTAGCCATCATTCAGTACTGAACCTACCAGCGTTACACCTCCAGCTTGCAGACGCCGTGCAAACAGTGCCACGTCGGGCATCAAGCTTTGATTTTTCCGCGCCACCACGAGCGCGGCACCGGCGCGGGCGGCAATGATTTCTGCGTCGGCAAAATCGCCTCCTGCAGGCGTGTCTATGACGATCACGTCAAACTGTTGCGACGCTTTGCCCAGCAGTTGTCCAAATTCCGGGCGCCCCAACAGCTCTTGCGGATTCGGCGGCACAGCGCCGACGGGCAGCACGGTCAGGCCCGGCAGGCTGGGCACGGGCAGGGCGACTTCAAGCCCCGCGCGATCAGCCAGAATGCCAGATAAACCCGTACTCTTGCCCAGTTTGAAAAGGGAATGCTGCCCGCTGGTGGGTGCGGCGCGCAGGTCGGCGTCCAGTAACAGGGTGCGCTGGCCCTGCTGGGCAAACACGATGGCCAGGTTGGCGGCAATAAAGCTGCGGCCCTCGCCCTTGCCAGCGCTGACCACCGCGATGACTTTATGGGCGGCGTCCGCGTTAAGCCAGCGCAGCATCAGTTGGCTGCGCACGGCGCGCAGGCTTTCGCCGATCCTGCTAAAGGGTTTGTAGGCTGCGACCAGCTGAGAACTGAGGCTGCTGTCCTGATTATTCAGGTAGGCGTAGTCAAATTGCTTGGCCAGGGCATAGTCGATGTCTTCTTTGGTGAGCAGTTTCAGTGCAATGGCGGCATCGCCAAATTGAAGACCGTGCTGTTGCTGGTGCTCCGAGATACGGTCTGCGTCCGCGCTGCTGAGGCGACCCGACTCGATCAGGATGCTGCCAATCGAGCGTGCCGCGCCGGTGGGGATGACAGCGTTCATGCGCGCACTCCGATGCGCCAGAACTTGCGCTGGGCCACTTCGGCAGCGATCGTGCCAAGCACCGGCAGATCCAGCGCTTCGGCCAGGTCTTGTGCCGAGCGCACCCGGCGGTTGGACAACTCCATCATGAGTGCCAGCCCCACCCCAAGCAGTGTCCCCAGAAATACGGAAACCAGTACATTGAGCAAGACGCGGGGCTTGGACGGCTCAAGAGGCACCGACGCTGGGTTGAGGACGCCAATATTGGTCTGGTTGGTCTGGCTCTCGATATTCGTTTGCGAGGCGCGCTGGCTTACCAGTTCGAAGGCGCGCTGGGCCGATTCAATGTCGCGGCGCAGTACGTTGAGCTCATTGCGCTGCTGGTTTAACACCAGTACGCGCTCCTTTTGGGCGCCCAGCGCACTTTGCAACTGCTGCTCGCGCTGCTTGCTGATCTGATAGGTGGTTTCGATGGAGCTGGCAATCTTGCGGGTTTCTGTCTGAAGCTGCGCTTTGAGGCTGGTCAGTTCGGCTTCCGTGCGCTGGGTCTGTGGGTGATTCTTGCCCAGGTTGATGTTGCCTTCCGTCAGCTTGGCTTCGAGCCGGGCAATGTCCGCCTTCAGGCCGTTGATCAGCGGGCTTTGCATCACTTCAGCCAGTGTGTCGGTCTTGGTGTTCTGGCGTTTGCTTTGGCTGTCGGTGGTTTGGCCTTGTATGCCGGTGAGCTGGCTGGAGGTTTCATTGAGTTTGGCAGTTTCAAAATCGAGCCTCTCATCGGTGGAGGTGATGCCATTTGCTTGCTGATAGTCAGACAAGGCTTGCTGGGCCTTTTCCAGTTTGTCGCGCGCAGCCTTGGTTTGAGCTTCAAAAAAAGTGGCGTACTGGCGTGCGGGGGCCAGCCGCAGTTCCAGATTGACATTCATATAGGCCTGCGCGTAGGCGTTAGCCACTGCGGCGGCAAAGTCGGGGTCGGTTCCGGTGTAATGGATGTTGATGACGTTGCTCTCGCGCGAGGGCTTGACGTCCAGATTCTTCTGCAGCAAATTGGCCAACCAGTCAATCAGCTGGCCCTTGCCTTTGGTCGCCGTGCGCCACTGCTGCTGGATCGCGACGCTGCTCTCCATGCGCAGAACCTTGAC
This sequence comes from Comamonadaceae bacterium, assembly GCA_007280205.1. Taxonomy (GTDB): domain Bacteria; phylum Pseudomonadota; class Gammaproteobacteria; order Burkholderiales; family Burkholderiaceae_C; genus Rhodoferax. Next base: position 9,056 of record QYPX01000059.1, on the reverse strand, counting down.
GACATCCTTTGCGACGCGATCACTGTTGATGATGTCGATTTGAGTTGCCATATAGCCGGGCGCCATCATGCCCTGCAGAAGCATGCCGCTGACCGCGTCGGGCGACTTGACGTCCACCAGCATCGCGGCGCTGGCGGTATATTGCCTGGGCAACAACAGGCTGACGATCAAGGTGGTGCTCACCGTCAGGACCAGGGCCAGCAACGCCACCCGGTAGCGGGCGCGCAGGATCAGGAGAAATTGCTGGATCGTCAAAATAGGCTCTCTTTGACATAGATAACATCATTGGGCAGCACGGCGTCGGTCAGCAGGGGTTCAATCAGTTGGACACTTGCGTCCGCCCCCTTGCGATGAAGACGCAGGCGCTTCTCGCTGCCACGAGCAGTGGGCCCGCCACCTTGCGCCAGCGCCTGCATGACGGTCATGTCGCGCTCGATCCGGTACGCGCCTGAGCGCTGTGCTTCGCCGTAAATATAAAAAACCGGTGCACGGTGGACATAGATGCTGTCGCCGCCTTGCAGCACGATGTTGTCTTGTAACTTGTCGTCCAGAAAGATGGAAGGAATGTCAACTTTCTTGCGAAACAGTTTGCCATCGCGCACGCCGACAACAATGGCAATATCATCACCATTGACCGTCGCGCCACCCGCATTGGCCAACATGTCACTCAGTCGGGTATTGGCGATTTCCAGCGGAAAGCGCCCGGGGCGATTGACCTGCCCCAAGACCGAAACCTGGTTGCCACGGATTTGAAGGAGAACGATGTTGACCTGTGGGTTCTGGATAAAACCACCGGTTTGCAGGGCGCTCGCAATCTTCTTTTCAGCGACGGCAATCGACAGTCCGCCGAGTTCCATAGCGCCAATCAGTGGGTAGGTGATGGAACCGTTTTCAGAGACACGGGTTTCAATGGTCAGGTCCGGATTCTGAAAGACTTGAATCTTGATGGCGTCGCCAGCGCCCAGCGGGTAGTCCGTGTTTTGGGCGTGTGCTAGGACGCACTGAAAAAGGGCGGCGGCAATGACGATTCGTGACAGGCCACGAGCCATGGATTGCCACGCTACGCTCGCAATGACGTGACTGGCTCTCGTAACGACGGAAGTAGGATGGTTCATGAGCTTGTGCTTGCTGCGCTATTTGAGCCCGGCCACACCTTTTTCGATCGTCGAAGCATTGTCTGGCGCCGAGAAGCTTGGAACGGGCTCGGGCACGACCGGTGGCGGGACAGTCGCAGTGCCAGCCGCCTTGGCAAATTCACCCATGTAAGTGATCTTGGCTGCAGCGCGCAGTTGTTTGATGTTGGTGGTCACGGCCGCGCTGGCGCGCTGGTTGGTCAGGAACTGCTCGATGCGGGGCAGCGCAGCGGCCTCAGCCACTGGAGACGATTGTGACGACGCTACACGAACCAGTGTGATGGTCTGAGGGGACTCCAGGACGATACTCTGGCCATCCTTGAGTGCATGGACCTGAGCCAAGCGCTCCAGCGGAATCTGCTCCGCCGCGCGGGTCGCGCTGCCGCCATCAAACTTGACGCCTTTGCTTTTGAGCCAGTTGGCTACTTCCACGATGGGTTTGCCAGCCGCTACCAGTGCGCGCAGTTGATCGGCCAAGCCCGGCGCGGTCGGCGTCACAATTTCCTGCACATTGAAAATGCGACGCTCTGAAAACAAGGCCGGATGTTCGACGTAGTATTTCTTGGTCTCTTCGGCGCTCGGTTTTGGTACGCTCGCAGCAATTTTTTGCATGTAGGCGCGCGCCAGAATGTCGCGCCGGGCAGCTTCAATTTGTGCCACCACCTCGGGTGAGCGGTGCAGTTTGTCTTCGGTGGCTTGCTCTATGGCCAGTTGCTGGTCGATGAGTTTTTCGAGCACTTCGCGGCTCATTGCTTGCACCGCTGCGGGCGACGCGCCAGCACTGCTGCTGCGACTCAGCACCTGGTTGATCTGATGCACGGAAATTTCCTCCGAGCCCACTTTGGCGGCCACCTGCGTGGCCGCCTTCTTGTCGTCCTTGTTGCCGCAGGCCGCCAAACCCAAAACGAGCGCCGCGCTCCAAATAGCGTGCATGAAGAGGGGCTTGGAATAACGAAGTTGCGAAGTGGTCATGGTGCTAAAAAGTCAGTAACTGAATTGGGCTGAAACAGTGGCCATTTTGCCCTCATAGTCCAAGCCTGCCAAGTTGGATCTTCGGGTGGCATTTTCCAACGAGGTGCTAATGGTAAGGTGTTGGTAGGGTTGCCAGTCAAAAGCCAGGCTGGCAGCACTGGTGGTGTCGCTGCGCGGCGTGGCAAGTGCTCCGAACGGCGAACCCAGGTAGTCGCTTTGGGCCACCTCGTAACGCGCCCGGACTACCGCTTTTGGACTGAGTTGCCAAACCGGCCCCAATGATAAGCGAGCGGTCTGGCTGTAGTTGGACGTGTTGGTCTGGTAACTGGCGAGTTCGCGCGCCCAGCTTGCTACCAGCGCTGACTTGCCGCTCAGGCTCCAGTTGAAATTGACGCCGGCGTTGCGGCCACCGTAGTCGCGCCGTGCGTAGTGTGGATGCGTGCGGCTGATCTGGCTGGTGTAAAGCTCTGCGACGCTCTTGCCGCTGGCGATCCAGCGCAGCCTGAGTTCGCTCTCGATCTGTTGGAAACCATCGTCGTAAAGGCCCGCCGGCGCCATGGCAAGGTCGATGTAGTTGCCGTTGGCGCTGCGCAGGGTATAGCTTACTGCGCTGCCTGAGCCGGCGTTGTAGCGCAAGCCCAGGTCGGCGGACTGCTCCCGGTAGTCGCCTTGGGCGGTCAAGGCCTGCTGGTTGATTTGACTTGCGCGCGACACGCCGGCGACCACACTCCAACTGCCATCCAGGTCATAAGCTGCATCCAGACGGCTGCTGCTGTTGGTACGCAGGTTCTGCAAGCCGAAGCCCTGGTAGTCAGCAAAGCTGTTGATGGTCTGCTGACGCTGGCTGCCCAGGCTGCCCCGCAAGGAGGGCGTCAGCGCCCAGCGCCAGGCAGCGTTGTAATTGTGCGCAACGTAGCTCAGGTAACTGAAGTTCTGGTAGCGGAAGTTGGTCAGACTGGCAGACAGTTCGAACTTTTGCAGGCTCAGCGTGGTGCTGAAACTCAGGCTCAGCGAATTGATGTCGATTCTTTCTGCTGCGCTGACTCTGCCCAGCAGTGCCTCAAGATTGGCATCTGCGGGCAGCCGAAACAGGTTGTTGTCAAAGCGCAACGACGATTCAACTTTGAGTTTTAGCGTGTCTTCACCTTGTGCACGAACCGTGGCGGTACAAAACATCAACAGCACGGCCAGACTTACCCAGTAGCGGCGCCGCAGCCCCATGGTCAATAGGCCTTTTGGTCTTTGATGACGAGGCTGATGGTCTTGAAAATGATGTACAGGTCAAGCCGCACGGACCAGTTGCGCAGGTAGTCAAGGTCAAAGTCGATGCGGCTCTGCATCTTGTCGAGCGTCTGGGTTTCGCCTCTGAATCCATTGACTTGCGCCCAACCAGTGATGCCAGGCTTGACCTTGTGTCGCACCATATAGCCCTTGATCAGTTTGCGATAGAGCTCGTTGTGGGCCAGGGCATGGGGTCGCGGGCCGACGATGCTCATGCGCCCCTGCAGCACGTTGATGAACTGAGGTAGCTCGTCGCACGAAGTGCGCCTCAACAATGCACCCAGTGGTGTGACACGCGCGTCGTTTTGCGTTGCCTGCGTAATGTTGCTGCCATCTTCGGTGACGGTCATGGAGCGGAATTTGTAAACCACAATTTCGTCGCCGTCCAGACCACAGCGGCGCTGCTTGAAAATGACCGGGCCCGGCGAGTCGAACTTTATCGCTGCAGCTATGACGATCAGCAAGGGTGTGATCAGGATCAGGATTAGCGTTGCCAGGACGATGTCGCTAAGGCGTTTGACGGCGCCGTCCGATCCATTGAAGGGTGTGTCGCAAACCGAGATCACAGGCATGCCACAAACCGAATCGGGGTGCGCCTGGATCAGGTCCGTAACAAACATGTCGGGCACAAAATAGATCGACGTCGTCGAGTCCTTGAGTTCGTCCAGAATATGCAGAATGCGTGGCTGCGAGGCCATCGGTAGCGACAGGTAAATAATCTGGATGCGTTCGCTCTTGACCAGGGCAAGAAGCTGGGCCTGCGTCCCCAGCAACCGGTACGCGGAGCTGCTGTTCAGGCGCGTGGCCTGACGATCGTCTACAAAGCCAATGAGTTCCGTTCTGGTGTAGCGAGCCTGACTCATCCGGGATGCCAGTGCCAGCCCCTGCTCGTTCATGCCAACAATAATGGCGCGCTGCTTCGGACCCTGCAGCCTAAGCAGCGTCGGCGCTGCCGCGCGCAGCGCAAGGCAGGCGCCAAGTTTGCTTAGCGGTGCGACCCACAACCAGGCATACAAAATCGTCTTTGAAAACTCGTGGATGTAGCCGGAGGCAATGCCAATAAACAGCAACAAGCCGGCGACCCAGGCCCAGGTGACAACAATACTGATGCACACTGAAGGAATGGAAGACTGCAGCCTGACCTGACCGGGAAAGGTCAGCGCGAACATCAGTGCACCCAGGATAATGAAGGAGGCGTGAACCTGGCCCTCAAAATAGTAGGCCAGTCCCCATAAGGAAAAAACCAATGCGCTGGGGCCGACCGTCAGTTCAAAAACGCTCAGCAGGTTGTCCTGACCCAGAGAGGCTGGTTGGGAGCGGTTGCTGAATGATGCGGCCGAATCGCTTGCCGGTGCATTAGCCATTGCTCACCATTGCCTTGAACCGGCCGACCGCTTGGGCGCGGTTGCTGACATCCATTTTTTTGAAGATGCGCTGCATGTGATTCTTTACGGTAAATTCACTTATCTTCAGAATTTTTCCGATTTCCGGATTGGTCTTTCCAAGGGCGACCCATTGTAGGATCTCGACCTCGCGAGCGGACAGGCCGCGACTTTGGAGCAAGTCATAGATAAGCGGCGTCGAGATGACAGCGCTGGCTTGGCCTTGATGCGGCAGCAGCTCAACCTGGCGCAACGCTATGTCGATATACGGCAAGGCCAGTGTCATGACTTCATGTTCAGACTCATTGAAGCATTCTTTGACCCGCAAGGTGACGTACAAACAGTCATAACTGTCTCTCTTGTCACTGATGCCATGGGCCATTGCATATTGCATTGTTCGCATGGCATCGCCCAGCGCAGTGGTCCGCTCGCTTGCTTCGATCGCAAAACCATCGTATCCAGCCATGGCGGCAACGGGTTTGCTGCCAGACTCGATCCAGCGCATGAAGAGATCGAGCAGCAGGGGCTTTATGACTTGCTGATCGGTGCTTGAGGAACGCACGCCGTCGAGGGCGGAAATGATGTCGTACTGAATCGTGCCGTTGGAAAAATCGCCCCAGCTTGCGATCATGATGTCATGTGGCAGATATTGCTGCATTTCGCCTTGCAACCAGGTGAATACATCAAAATGGCTGCGCGCTTCCACCGAGCGGGCAACAACCTGCTGAAAGCGCTGAAGTTCCTCAGACGACAGTGAAGGCCCCATGGTCATTGATCAGTGTGCATTGGATGGTTGGAAACAAGGTCTACCACGTCATCTTTGATTCTAGGAGAACTCAACTTCACCGATTCAAGCCATCCTGCTTCGTCGTCGAGCTTGCGCCACAGGAAGCGCTCAGGCAGTTCCCACACCAATACCTTTGGCTTGTTGGAGCGGAATGCCTCGTCCTTCAGATACAGCGTTGCTGCTTGCAGAAAGCCGCCACCGTCCTTCGCTGCGTTAAGCACCTTGCTTGAGATAGCTTGTTGTAGCTGGCCGACAAAGTTGGCGCGCATGGAGTAGGAAGTACCGGTTACGACGACCGGCACCGCATCGTCGCCAAACAGTCCGGTGCTCTGTGCACTGCTTTGCTGGGTCACTACAGGTGCTTCCGTATCTGGTAGCAGTCCCAGCGCTTTGGCGTTGTCGCCAAGGCCCATCAGCCTGATCAGGTCGCCCGGCCGCTCAATCGGTGTGCCTTTGGTGCTTGTGAAGTCGGTCTTTGCAAGTTTCAACCCCGACTGCTTGATCACCGAGGCAAGCGCCTTTGCGGCGACTTCGGCACCGGTCTGGTTCCAGTGTGTATCGGTGCGGTAATAGACGTCGCCCTGAGCCGACGCCTGTGCCAGTGGCTGCAACAGGTCCACCGTCGTGATGCCCTGCTTTTGAAACGCATGGAACGCATCGGCGTAGCGAGAGCTGTTGTACTCAGGGTATCGTGCGTTGGCCAACCTGCTTGAATACACGCGGGCCTTGTCGGGCACCAGGGCCACAATCAACTTGACGCCCTGGCTCTCCAGGCTGCGGGCAGCAGTTCCAAGCAGTTCGGCACGAACCTTCAGGTTGGCATTGCCGTCCGCGTCAAAGCGCAACTCTTCAGTCAGAAACAGCCAGCCGTCTTTGCCGGTTCGCACCTGGTCGCCGCCGCTGCCAGTGAGCAGGTAGCGCACGCTGTTGGCCGCGCCAATCAGGGCACTGCGCGCTGGCAGCTTTTGGTCAAGTTGCTTTTCAAGTGCGCCGGTGCTGCGACCTTCGCGGAAATCCAGCCACCTGCGCGGAAATTCCAGATCGGCCGGACCTGCGGTGGCAGCAATGATTTGCCACGCACCCGCCAGCATGACCCCGGTCAACGTCAGCGCTGCCAGGGCGTCGTAGCGGGACAGGGCTGCTGCTTGACTGGGTGGTAGGGCACTGTGGGGCATCGCGAGCTCAGAACTGAAAATACAAGAACGGCGTGAACGACTGTGCCGACAGCGTTGCCACCGCCCACAAAAACAGAGGCAGCAGCAGGTAGCGCAGGTAGCTTCCACCCTGGCGTTTGAGCCAGGGCATGGCGTAGACCAGCACCACCCCAAGCGCCAGCACCATCAGCCGATCTGGCGTGACCTGCCAGGCAACCGGGGGGCTAAAGCCAAGGCCATTGAATCCCAGCATACCCTCGAACATGCGCGCAGCGCCATCCAGGTTGGCGGCCCGGAACAGGACCCAGCCGAAGATGACCAGCAGCATGGTCTTGATGACACGCAGCCAGCCAGGCAGCAAGGGCTTGCCCCAGCGCTGTTCCCAAAAGCGCTCCAGTATCAAAATGCCACCGTGCCAGGCGCCCCACAGCACAAAGGTCCAGTTGGCGCCGTGCCACAGGCCGCCCAGCAACATGGTCAGGAACAAATTGAGGTAGGTACGTAACAGGCCCTTGCGGTTGCCGCCAAGTGAGACATACAGGTATTCACGCAACCAGTTCGACAGCGACATGTGCCAGCGCTTCCAGAATTCGGTGATGGAGCGCGACACATAGGGGTCGTTGAAATTCTCAGGGAAGACAAAGCCGATCATCAGCGCCAGACCGATGGCCATGTCGGTGTAGCCGCTGAAGTCAAAAAACAGTTGAATCGTGTAAGCGCCGGCGCCCAGCCAGGCGTCGGCCAGTGTGGGTACAGGTGCAGAGAACGCTGCCTCTACCAATGGTGCAACGCTGTCGGCAATCAGGACCTTCTTGCAGAAACCCACCATGAAGAGCACGCAGCCGCGCGAAAAATTGCCCAGAGAGTGTGTGCGGCTTCTGAACTGCTCCGCCAACAGGTGGTAGCGCAGTACCGGTCCTGCCACCAAATGAGGAAAGAGTGCAATAAACGCTGCAAAGTCGACAAAGTTGCGTGCCGGTGCTGCCTCACGCCGGTAAATGTCAACCAGATAACTGATGGCGTGAAAGATATAGAAAGACAGACCGATGGGAAGCAGTACGTGGGTGAATTCAATCGCGTTGAAACCCAGAGCGTTCAAAGCCACGTTGAGGCTGTCGATACCGAAGTTGGCGTACTTGAAATAGCCCAGGGCCAGCAGGTTCAAGGTCACACCTGCCGTGAGTAAACGATGCCGGTGTGCCTGCTCGTCGCTCGCACCCATGGCCAGCGCAAAAGCGTAGCTGACGCTGGTGACGCCCACCAACAAGGCCAGAAAATCAGGTCGCCACCAAGCGTAAAAGGCCCAGCTGAAGATCAGAATCAGTGCCGACTTGGCGCGCCAGGGGGTCAGGTAGTAGCAGGCAAGAAAGAGCGGGAGAAAGGCGAAGAGGAAGATGTTTGAGCTAAAAACCATACTTCAGCCACTGCAAATTCATTGTTCGATGCTGTCGAGCAACCAATCAGCCACGCTTTGAATGTCAAGGCTCGCCTTGCAGCCGGGTTCATATTGGAGCACCGGTCGCTCAAAGCCAAGAGCCTGTGACACACGGGGGTCTTTGTGGACGGCAACCGGCACCATTTGATTGGGAAAGCCGGCGTAGAGGGACGAGCGCACCTGATGGCTCAGTTTGTTGTGAACTGGCATTTGGTTGATCAATATGTTGAAGCCAAAAAAATCAGCACGGCCAGCGGTGTAATGCTCCACCAGTGAGGTGATCTTGGGAATGGTGGCGTAGGACGCTGCATCGGCAAGTACCACGACCAACGCGCGGTTCGCGGCTACCAGAGCCTGCTGCAGATAAGCCGTAGGACCCGGTGGGGTGTCAAGTATGACGAAATCAAAAGAACCAGGATTGAGTGAATCAATGCCGTCCGAGACCCAGCCCGGATACTTCTTGAGTTCAGCCTCAAAGTCTTCCAGTTCGGAATCGGTGATTCTGCCAAAAGGGATAAATTGAATGCCAAACGGACTGTCAAAAATCGAACTATGCGAAATACCTTCCCGCGTCAGGCCGGCGATTTCTTCCGGGTTCATTCCCAGGTGCAGGCGTTGCACGTTCTGCGGATCCAGGTCGATCAACAGCACGCGTTTGTTGCGCAACGCCAGCGCCACGGCGATGTTGACCGCAAGGGTGGTCTTGCCAACTCCGCCTTTGCCTGAAATGAATGCGATAACCTGCATAGATCGTTTTCGAAAAATTCAGGGTTTAGGTTTCACAGGGGCAAGCTCCAGTGAGCCGGAAAAGTTCATGTTTGGATCGCTTGTTATTGTCGCGCCAGGCGCAGTTGCTTTCGACCGAGATGGTGCAGATGTTGGCAGTTTAGCTGGTGTCGAGGGCTTTTGCTT
>QYPX01000131.1 GCA_007280205.1 Comamonadaceae bacterium | reverse complement strand
TTGTATAGCTTGTCTGAATTGAGTGCGGCGCGCGGGTCGTCTTCAGTGAGTGTCTGTTGGGCGGTTGAAATAATCCACGCCTTACCGTCACCCAGACGCTTAAGGTTCTTGGCAAGCCCATCGAGGTTAAGGATCAAGTTATCACGTGAAGCAACATATTGACCTACCTCGTCAACAATGAAAATGATGTTCTGCTTTCCACTCTTTTCCCGGACGATGTCGATCATCTCCTGAACACGCTGGTCTTCGAACTGGAAGAATCCATCCGTGCTTGAGGAAAAAGATTTAGGCTCTGGAAACAATGCTGGATACATTTCGTTGGCAATCTTCGGAATCAGTCCGTCAATGGCCAGAGGATTGTTCTGCACCCGCACCCAGGTCGCGCCGGGCAACGCCGTAGCAACCCGCTCATGCAGTTCGGATGTACGTCCATCCTTTTCGATCATTCGTTCGAACGCTGAGACCTTGAGATTTCTGGAATATCCAGCCCACTGGAGTACCTTGAAGTACAAAACGGTGGAAACATCTTCCATCGTGGCCCCAGCAAGCATTTCGCTGGCTAGGTCAAGCATGACCACGGCCGCCGGGAATCTCTGGGCAACGGCACCCAAGAGTGCTTTAGTCTGCGGCTTATGTAACCGATCCTGTAGGTATCGGATGAAAGGCGTTCCGTCAATTGTTCTTTGATCATCGAACGCCATGCCCAAATACTTGGTAAATGAGCTCTTACCTGAACCATAAAACCCAGACACCCAGACCCCAACCTCGCTGGTGTTGCCTTCAGAACCGGCCATCTCCATAGCAATTTGCATGGAGTCAAGAAGCTTACGAAACTGCTCCTCAATGCTGTCTGTAACAACGTATTCCAGGATTTCAGCCTTCAAGCGGCTTTCCTGAGATGCGCCATAGGTGATGACCTTTTCAATGGTCCTATAGATATCTTTACTGGGGTCGAATAATGAGCGAATGGTCATAGCTTATCCCTGGGTTCTCGATCTGTTCAGCCGCCAACGTGGACGGACCGGTAGTTACCGTCTTCTGGATAGAAGCCGAGAAACTTCAAACGTGTCTTCCCGGTGCGCACGCCGGGGTATAAAAAAACGGTTGGAACATGAAACTTGCCTTGTAGTTGACTTTCGATAGCCCCAATGCGAAAGAACGGGTGCAACGCCTCAAGGTCAGTCACCAAAAGCAGTGCGCTTTTACTTCCTTCAAGTGGTTGAAGGGCGTCTTCAAGGCGTTTCAATAGGCCGTTATCGGCAACCAATATATCGGCCAATGCTTTGTTTGTACGCGACCAGTCCATCGGCGCCGATTTATCTTCGATAACGCAGAGGGACCAGAGAGGATCGTCTTTGAGCAGCGACCAGATATGCTCGGCGATTGAGAATGTGTGAACATCCCATCCCTCTTGATGGAGCTTGGACACCCATGCCGGCGTCTGCCGCTTCACTTCAAGTATTTGATCAGGCGAAAAAACTAGGTAGTAAATTGGCTCGAAACTCGCATGACCTAGCTCTCGCCCATGGCGAATACGCTCTCTCAATTCATCAAAGTCAGCCTTGAGTGAGGACATCGCAGAGTGCCTCCATGTTTTGTTGTTTCCAGCTGATACGAATCACATCGCCAGCCGCCTGGATGATGAGCATCCCCTTTAGTGAAAGACGTTTGATCTCTTCCAGAACGTCTTCACGAGCCAGACCGAATAGTTGCCAATCTTCGTGGGTCAAAATCGCGTTATCGCCAAATCCAGTAAAGTGAAGTTCGTGGGCAAGGTATGCAGCAACAGATGGTGAGATTCGGAACGGAATGATGTTCCGGCTTGCCTTTTGGCCACGCTCAAACATGCCATAGTCAGCGCAACAGCCAGTCAAATACGCAGAGACGCGACGCACCGTGGTGTCCGACCACCGCTTACTTGTTTTCCCATCATCGATTCCACGTTCAACGAAGACTCTAGCATCGTCATTGGTGATGTGAGAGTAGCCTCCCGCGTAACGCACCCAATAAACATGCCGAACGAAGTCACCAAGAATTGAGTTGGCTCGACTCGTGAAGATGAGCATGAGTTGAGTCAGATCAGCGGTGGAAATTGTTGAGGACAGCCGTTTGAGATTCATGGCTGGAGCACCTCCCGACACAAGATAGCGTGGCGCAAAGCATTCAGCAACAATATTGCGTAGTCGACGAGCGGTGACATTAGGAAATCGACCAGAATTCAAAGCTACCTGATATAGCTCATTCGTGGACATCCCCGGCAACCACAGATCAAGCAGTGTCTTGGTCTCATTGACGAGTCCAAGGCCTGCCTGCAACTGTGTCGTATATTGCTTGTTGTCAGACACAGTCACCCCACCAGGTATGGGTACGTTTTGGCGGCCTGAGAGAAAGCCGAAAAATAAGCACCGGCGATCGCGGTCGGGACACTTGGCGAGTCGATATCCTGAATCCTTCCAATAGATGTCGGCCCTTCGCTATATTTCATACTTGATGGCGACAAACGTTTCAATACTTCCAGGGCATCTTCCTTATTCCGCGGCACCTTGCTGACTATGTCTCCCGCGACACCGTTTTGAACCAACGCATGAAGGTCTTGCTCAATTTCCTCTGGCAGGCGGAACAGGTGATAGCTGCCAACGCTCAAGTGCTCATCATGCAGACGGCGAGCGGCTTCTAGCACCCCGTGGTACTGTGCCAACATGGAGGTTTTGGCAAACACTGGCTCAAGAAAGACGCGACTTGATGCCTCGTAAAAAGCAGTCGGCCACCAACCAAACTGGGCGCGCTCACCCAAAAAGCCAACAAGCAGTCTCACTTGCAGCAGTTCTTGCAGGTACTTGGGCTTTGTGGTTTGATTCATGCGGATTCTTATAACATTATGAGAGCCAGTGGAACTCTACGCTTGGCAACCATGATCCGATTCATTGATCATTTGCCACCCCTAGTTGGCGCCATTTGCATACGTTTCCGCAACTCCGCTATGCGGGTCTTTTCTTTTTCTTGCAGACGATCTGAAAGTCCAGCTGGCGTTGCATTGACGACCGCATCAATTCGCAGCAGCCAATCTAGGTCGGCGTCCTCGATACCGCCATCCTGAGCAACTCGCCTCGCATCCTCCCATTTAGCTGCGGCACGCCAACTTTTGATCGCGTCGCTATGAGCGCCACCAAGCTCAAAAGCCTGTGCCGCATCCACCCAGCGTTCCTGGATGCGCCTTAAGTTCCCGATTCTTATTTGATCCTCTGTATCTGGTTTCAGATCCACATCGTCAATCTTGTACAAAACTGTCTCTGCCTCTTTAGCCTTCCGCTCGGCAAGCAACACATCAACGGCTTGCCGACGAAGTGCCTTGCACTTAACGCCCACATCACCGGAAAAGCTACATATTTCCAGCCAGCGGCCAACATTGCCGGCAAAGCGTGCCGCAGTCGCGCTGTCCTGAGCTCCTGCTTCCAAGCCTGCCATAAGCAGCTGAGCGCAGCTGGATAAGGCCCACCGCAACCACTTATCGGCATCCGCAAGCTCAGAAACTGCATCAAACAAGTCGAAGGGTTCAATGTCCACGTCCCCAATCCATTCCGCAAAACTGTCAAAAGCGCGGCGAGCCTCCTTCGAATCGAGCTGGTCTAGCGCGCTGCTGGCGACAGTCAGGACATCTTCACGAGTTACGCCTTCAGGGTAAGCTTCCCCGAGCAACCTGGACGCGATGGACAAGGTTACCTCCACCGTCTCTCTTCGCAAATGCGGATCCGTCACTCCGTTATGAAGAGCGGGTTCACCCAACATATCTAGCGCCTGCACTACAAGCTGCCAAGCCCGCGCCGGACGTGTTTCAATCAACGTCTGCGCATCTCTAATTCGGTTCACCACCCGCTCCTCAGTGGTAATGTCGGGTAACGTGAGCAGATCCAGCAAGTCTGCGGCCTCGAAGGGTGCCGGATTGTCGAGAAGGTTTCGACTGCAGACCAGCTCTGCAGAAGTAGCACCGATGTCAACAAATACCAGAGTTTCAGTAGTGCGACTCATTGCGACCCGCAGTTGGTCGATTTGTGTTCTGCGGTACAAATTATCGAGTCGGTCAGCAGCCTTCTTGGATGGTTCACCAATTGCGGCGAGTTCGACTCCAGGGTTGACGACACAAACCGATTGGTATTCCAACCCCTTTGACTCGACTGGAGTAAGTACACCGTCTCCAACTTCCTTTTTGATCCACTCCGGCACATTTTCGCCAGCTGTGACTACCAGAACACCATCTACTTCCACTAACTTGCGCAAAAGCTCGATGCCTGCAACTTGATCTGCTATCGCTACATGAAAGACCTGCGCCTGACGGTAATCTTCAGGGACAACGCGACTTTGTCTACGCGGCCGCTTCGCCTTGCTGACAGTTCCATAAAGTCCGGATGCGTTTTCAAGAACGTCTGCAATTCGCCCGGGATATCGGACACTCTCCTGAAGCGGAAACTTCGCTGGTTTCTTAATCTGACTGCTAATCAGATCACCAACTGGGCCCCATTCAAACCCCGAAGGCCTGACCGTTTGGCCTTCATCTCCGGCCAATAACATAAACGGCGCCCGGCCACTGCTCTTGGAAATTGCCTTGGCCAATTCAAGGAACACGTTCAGTTCAAGTAAAGTCAAGTCTTGAATTTCGTCAACCACGATTCTTGTGATCGTGCTGAATCCTTGCGGAAGAGTGACATGTTTGAGATTGTTTATTGCCTGTACTGCAAAGTCGAGTTCAGGAAACAGTGAAGCGATTGGCTTAACCTTTTGAATTTCCTTGGCGATATTTATGACTGCATCGACAGCGTCCTTCCCAAGTCTTTCTAGCACCCGTTTGTCTTTGGAATACGAATCGAATAGCAACGGCGCGGCGTCGGATCCAGCACTGCGTTCGACTTCGCCCGCCATTAAGGAACCAATTAGATGAGCTCGAATTTCTGCGAATAGAGCTCCAGTCCTATTGGCCCACGGACCGTACAGTTTTCCCGTCCGATCTTCAGGCAGCAGTTTTTCAAATTCTTCGCGCGCCACGCGAAGCGGCTGGCGCTTTATGTCTTGACGACAAATTTGCCCTAACAGTTTGACAAAGTCGTAGGCGTGAATTCGAGTTCCGGTCGGGGCAAACGCTCGAAAATGCTGCTCAGCTTCATCTACTAATTTCTGGGACCATGTTGCATACAGAACATCCTGATCTGTTCGCAAATCAACCGCTTGCCACAAGACCGTGGTCTTGCCTGATCCAGGTCTCCCATACGCCAACCGCACTGGAGCATCGCTATTGATAAATGAAAGCTGTTCTTGATTCCAAGGACTTTCAAATTCACGCGCCCCTTCGCCGAGCTTCTCGCGCTCGACGGAAACATAGTCAGAAAGGCTTCCTGTGCCGAGTGCTTCATGATTATCATGATGACGAACGCTGCGAACTACAACATCGTCCCTTCCCAATGAAAAGCCTTGAAGTGCCGGACTGCCCTGCCGCGCCCACCAAAGGTAGAAGTGGTTATTACTCCCACCACCAAGAGGTGACCGAAGCCAACCTCGGTTGGTTTCACCACTGCAGCCCTTGGTGACACTTGTGTGCCCAAACGCCACAATCTGCCTCAGTGCCATGGTGGCTCTTTTATTCAGATGCTTTTGATGTTCGAGGCCCTCATAGACATCTTGATGGCACCACACCTTGAATTCAAGGGCGGGGAATCGGAGATTTTTGAAATCCGGCCGATTGTCATGAATCGCGAAGGGGGGCGCAGCATCGGCAGGTGGCTGCGTCACAGCCGTCCGCACAGCAAGAGCAGAGTCCCAGTTCTCTTTGATTCTTTTGATCTGACTCTGTGAGACTCGATAATGCTCACTCGCTCCAGCTTTGCCGAGAGTTATCTTTGCCACCTTCAAAAGTTCCGGAAGCGGCTTCTCCCACTCAGTAGCTAGCTCCCCCAATGTCAGGTCGCTATTCTTCTTTGCCATGCCATTTATCCGACACTAGGAAGAACTTAAACATACCTACCCACCGCCTCATGCAAAGCCCTCTTGATCCTGCTTCGCAAGTCCGGTGGGGCCATCACCTCCACATCCGCTCCAAAGCGTAGCAGGTCACCCAGCAATTCACGCTCGTCCGAATACGGAATCTCCAGCAAATAGCTGCCGTCGACATCCGTCGTGCTGCGCTGATTCGGATGCCAGACCTCCCGTGCCACCCAGCGCGCCCGC
>QYPX01000179.1 GCA_007280205.1 Comamonadaceae bacterium | reverse complement strand
TATTTTATGCCGCATCGCTGGCGCTCCTTGCGATGAAGAGCACATCTTGTCATCCCGGCCCTGACCCGGATCCGGTGCTACGCCACTACTGGATTGCGGGTCGGAGCCCGCAATGACCCATCGGCGACTTACGGGGACTAGGTGCTAAAACGGTATATCGTCATCCATGTCGTCAAAGCCACTCGACGGCTTGGCCGCCGCCGGTGCAGCCGGACGTTGCGCTGCAGCCGGACGGGATGCCGGCGCCGGGCGTGAATAGCCACCGCCTTCATCGTCGCCGGAGGGTTCCCCCATGCCTTCACGGCTGCCGAGCATCTGCATTTCATTGGCGATGATGTCGGTAGCGAATTTTTCGACGCCGTCCTTGTCGGTGTACTTGCGCGTCTTGATGCGCCCTTCAACGTAGACCGAGCGACCCTTCTTCAGATACTGGCCGACGATCTCGGCCAGCTTGCCAAAGAAGGTGACCCGGTGCCATTCGGTCTCTTCGACCATCTCGCCCGTCTTGCTCTTGTATTTGCTGCTGGTGGCAATCGTGACGTTGGCGACCGGGTCGCCACTGGGCAGATAACGCACTTCGGGGTCGCGCCCGAGGTTGCCAACGAGAATGACTTTATTAACGGATGCCATGAGGTCCCCTTTGGTTAGCTGCGGGCTGTCCCGCAAGGTATTAACTTGATTATGACGTCTTTGGTTGACGCATCGGCCATGCCGCCAGCAGCCATAAAAACATCAGCGCGGCGCAGACGGCAAACAGCAGTTGCGCACCACCCTGCTTCATCAGATAGCCACCCATCACGCCACCGACAAAAAAGCCGAGTGACTGCAGTGTGTTGTAAACCCCCATGGCGGCACCGCGCGCATGCGCCGGCGCCATGCGCGAAACCATGCTGGGCTGACTCGCCTCCAGCACATTGAAGCCGTAAAAAAACACGAACAGCAGGGCCACCATGGCGCCGATGCTGGCACCGCCCACGCTCAGCAACAAGCCCAGTTGCACGGCCGCCGTCAGGCCGATGGAGATCAGGAACACAGCACGCAGATAACCGCGTTTTTCCAGTTGAAACAGGGTGCCGCCCATGACCACAAAGGAGCCCAGCACGGCCGGCAGATACACCCACCAGTGATGGTCGCGCGACAAGCCGGCCTGCACCAGCATGGCCGGCACCGCCATCCACATCGCAAGCTGCACCGCGTGCAGGATGAAGATGCCGAAATTCAAACGCAACAGGGCCGGCAGTGCCAGCACCTCGAGCAAACGGCCGCGCGGCTGGTTCTTGTGCTGCTTTGGCTCGGGCGGAACCCACCAGATCACCACCGCAATGCCCATCACAGCCAGGGTACCGGTCAGGACAAACAAACCCGAAAGACCGGTATAAGCCACCAGCAGGGGTGCGGCCACCAGCGAGAGCGCAAACATCAGGCCGATGCTGGCACCCACCAGCGCCATCGATTTGGTGCGAACTTCATCGCGCGTCTGGTCGGCCAGCAAGGCCGTTACCGCCGCCGATACTGCGCCCGCGCCCTGCAAGGCACGGCCCACCGCCAGCCAGACCAACGTGGGCGCCATGGCGGCCAGAAAACTGCCGGCAGCAAACAGCAACAAGCCAAAGACGATGACGCGCTTGCGCCCCACGCGATCGGAGGCCAGACCGTACAAAAACTGCAGCATGGCTTGCGTCAGACCATAAATACCCATGGTCAGGCCGATCAGGGCCGGATCATCACCACCGGGCAGTTTGCTGGCTTCGATCGCAAAGACCGGCAGGATCAGAAACAGCCCGAGCATGCGCAGGGCAAAAATCGACGCCAGTGAAAAGCTGGCACGCAGCTCCAGTGCTGTCATCTTTCCAGCGGCAACGGTCTTCTTCTCCTCGGCAGAGGCATCAGCTATAGACAAAACGGGGATCTCCAACAGGCAAATCAGGAAGCCGCCAGGGCCACAAAGGGACCGATTGTCCCCGATTGCGCCGATCTTTAACTATCATGTCAGGTTTTCCCGAGCAAATACCACCTTGAATTCCCCTTCCGACGGCAACTACCTGGCCAGCAGCCTGCGCCAGCAGACCATCAGCATCCGCGGTGCGCGCACGCACAACCTGAAGAACATCGACCTCGACATCCCGCGCAACCAGCTCGTCGTCATCACCGGCTTGAGTGGTTCGGGCAAGTCGAGTCTCGCCTTTGACACTCTGTACGCCGAAGGCCAGCGCCGCTATGTGGAGAGCCTGTCGACCTACGCGCGCCAGTTCCTGCAACTGATGGACAAGCCCGATGTGGATGTGATCGAGGGCCTGTCGCCCGCCATCTCGATCGAGCAAAAGGCCACCTCGCACAACCCGCGCTCCACCGTCGGCACCGTGACCGAAATCCACGACTACCTGCGGCTGCTGTTTGCGCGTGCCGGCACACCGTTCTGTCCTGAGCACAACTTGCCTTTGCAGGCGCAGACCGTGAGCCAGATGGTGGACGCCGTGCTGGCCCTGCCAGCCGAGACCCGGCTGATGATTCTGGCGCCGCTGGCGCGCGAGAAGAAAGGCGAGTTCCTGGACGTCTTCGCCGACATGCAGGCGCAGGGCTATGTGCGCTTTCGCATCAACGGACAGGCCTTTGAATTTGACGAGTTGCCGCAACTCAAGAAAACCGAAAAGCACGACATCGACGTGGTGATTGACCGCGTCAAGGTACGCGCTGACCTGAAGCAGCGCCTGGCCGAGAGTTTCGAAGCCGCGCTGCGTCTGGCCGGCGGCCGCGCCATTGCGCTGGAGATGGACACGCAGCAGGAGCACCTGTTCAACGCCAAGTTCTCCTGCCCGGTATGCAGCTACTCCATTGCCGAACTGGAGCCGCGCCTTTTTTCCTTCAACTCGCCCATGGGCGCCTGCCCGAGTTGCGACGGCCTGGGAGCGCAGGACTTTTTTGACCCGGGCCGCGTGGTGGCCTTCCCGACCCTCAGTCTGGCCAGCGGCGCCATCAAGGCCTGGGACCGGCGCAACGGTTACTACTTTGCGCTGCTCGAGAGTCTGGCCAAACACTACAGGTTCGACATCGAACAGCCTTTCGAGAGGCTGAGCCCAGCCATCCAGCAGGCCGTGCTGCACGGCTCGGGCGAAGAAGAAATCAAGTTCAGCTACGTCATGGATTCCGGAACTTTTGCCGGCAAGAAGATCAACAAGAAGCATCCGTTTGAAGGTGTGATTCCGAACATGGCGCGGCGCTACCGCGAGACCGACTCGGTGCTGGTGCGCGAAGACCTGGCGCGCTACCGCAGCACCCAGCCCTGCAAGGATTGCGGCGGCAGCCGGCTGCGCCAGGAAGCACGTCACGTCAAGATTGGCGAGGGCGAGCAGGCGCGCGCCATCATGGAAGTCAGCCACCTGACACTGCGCGAATGCCTGGCCTACTTCAGCACGCTGCACATGAGCGGTGCCAAAGGCGAGATCGCCGGCAAGGTGGTGCGCGAGATCGGCCTGCGCCTGAAGTTTCTCAATGACGTTGGCCTCAATTACCTGAGCCTGGACCGCAGTGCCGAGACCCTGAGCGGTGGCGAGTCGCAGCGCATCCGGCTGGCCTCGCAGATTGGTTCCGGCCTGACAGGCGTCATGTACGTTTTGGATGAGCCCAGCATCGGTCTGCACCAGCGCGACAACGAGCGCCTGATTGACACCCTCAAACACCTGCGCGACATCGGCAACTCGGTGCTGGTGGTGGAGCACGACGAAGACATGATGCGCGCCGCCGACCACGTGATCGACATGGGCCTGGGTGCTGGCGTTCACGGTGGCCGTGTCATTGCACAGGGGACGTTCGAGGACGTCAAGGCCAATCCCGATTCGCTGACCGGCAAGTACCTGGCGCAGGTGCTCAGAATCGAGGTTCCCAAACACCGCACGGCCTGGTTGCCGGTCACGACCAAAGCGGTGCCCGAGAAGAAGCCGAGTTCCAAGGCGCCCCCGAGCAAAGCCGCACTGGCCTGGGCCACCCGGCACGCCGAAAACCTGGCCACACAGGGCGAACTGCAAGCGATCCGCGTCATCAACGCCAGCGGCAACAACCTGCGCGGCGTCAGCGTCGAGTTTCCGGTGGGCCTCTTCACCTGTGTCACCGGCGTCTCGGGCTCTGGCAAGTCAACGCTGGTCAACGACACGCTGTACAAGGCGGTGGCGCGCTCGCTGTACCGCGCCCACGACGAGCCGGCTGCGCATGAAGCGATCGAGGGCATAGAGCACTTCGACAAGGTCATCAACGTGGACCAGTCGCCGATCGGGCGCACACCACGCTCCAATCCGGCCACCTATACCGGGCTGTTCACACCGATCCGCGAACTGATGGCTGAAGTGCCGGTGGCGCGCGAACGCGGTTACGGCGCCGGGCGTTTCTCGTTCAACGTGGCCGGCGGGCGCTGCGAGGCCTGCCAGGGCGACGGCATGGTCAAGGTGGAGATGCACTTTCTGCCCGACGTTTATGTGCCCTGCGACGTCTGCGCCGGCAAACGCTACAACCGTGAAACGCTGGAAGTGCTCTACAAGGGCAAGAACATCGCGCAGATTCTGGACCTGACGGTGGAAGCAGCTCATGAGTTCTTCAAGGCGCAGCCGACGATTGCGCGCAAGCTGCACACCCTGCTCGACGTCGGCCTGTCCTACATCCGGCTCGGTCAGGCGGCCACCACCCTGTCGGGCGGCGAGGCGCAGCGCGTCAAACTGGCGCTGGAACTTTCCAAACGTGACACCGGACGCACGCTCTACATCCTGGACGAACCCACCACCGGCTTGCACTTTGCCGACATCGACCTGCTGCTCAAGGTGCTGCACCAGTTGCGCAACGCCGGCAACACCATCGTCGTGATCGAACACAACCTGGACGTCATCAAGACCGCCGACTGGCTGATCGACATGGGCGTTGAAGGTGGCGCCGGCGGCGGTCAGGTGGTGGGCGTCGGCACGCCGGAAGACATTGCCGCCAATCCGCTGAGTCACACCGGGCTGTACCTCAAACGCCTGCTGCCCGCGCCGGATTGTCATCCCGGAGCCCTTGGCTGTGATCCCGGACCCGCTGGTGGTCATCCCGGACCTGATCCGGGATCCAGTGCCACGCAAACCCTGGATTGCGGATCGAGTCTGCAATGACAGAGGTTTCGTCGCAATGACAAAGTATTCGCCGCAATGACGCCAAATAGCCTCACCGGACGCGACTTGGCGGCCGCCCTGGGCGTGATCGTCATCTGGGGTTTGAACTTTGTCGCCATGAAGTTCGCGCTGCACGACTTCACGCCGTTTCAGCTGGGCGCGGCGCGCTACCTGTTTGCCGTGTTGCCGCTGGCCTTCTTCATCCGCCCACCCAGGGTGCCCTGGAAATGGGTACTGCTGTACGGTCTGTTTCAGGGTGTCGGGCAATTCGGCATTCTTTTCACCGCCTTGCAGCTTGGCATGACGGCAGCGCTGGCCTCGGTGCTGGTGCAGACACAGGTATTTTTTACCGCCCTGTTCGGCTTTTTTCTGCTGCATGAGCGTGCCAGCCGTCCCCTGCAGCTGGGTTTGCTGCTGGCGGCCGCCGGCCTGTCGTGCTTTGCCCTCAACTACCTGAATCCTGGGGTGGGTGTTGGCGCTGCCACAACAATTCTGGGCTTTGTGCTGACGCTGTGCGCCGCCTTCATGTGGGCCATGTCCAACATCGTGGCACGGCGCGTGCAGCAAGGCAGCAAGAACTACTCCACGATCGCCTTCATTGTCTGGAGCAGCCTGGTACCGGTGCTGCCCTTTGTTGTCATGTCGTACCTGTTCGATCCTGAGGCGACACGCTGGCAGTGGACGCATGCGCGCACGTCGAGTTGGCTGGCCGCGGCCTATCTGGGATGGGTTGCGACCATCGTTGGCTACAGCCTGTGGACCGGTTTGCTCAAGCGCCACCCGGCGAACCGCGTGGCCCCGTTCAGTCTGGGCGTGCCCATCGTCGGTCTGGCCGCCGGCACGCTGGTGCTGGGCGAAGTCATCACCGCGTGGCAATGGGCTGGCATCGCGCTGCTGGTAGCGGCGCTGGCTTGTGTGATGCTGGGTGGGTTGCTCAAGCCCTCCGGCGTTAAAGCATAAACCCCAGATTCACCGGATAGCCGGACCCGCCAAAATGCCCGATGTTGGGCAGGATGCCGGCGAGTTCGCTGTCGGCTACGCCAAACCATTTGGCCAGGGTGGCGGCGTACTGGTCCACCGAGGTGCTGGGTAGCAGGCGGCCCTGCCCGACATGCCACTGGTCTTCCGGCGCGGCCGTGCTGCTCACGCTGACGGGCGGTGCGCTGCCGTAGAACGCCCTGCCCTTGACGGCGCCGCCGACCACCAGGTGGTGGCTGCCCCAGCCGTGATCCGAGCCGTCGCCATTGGAGGCCATAGTGCGGCCAAAGTCGGAGGCGGTAAAGGCCGTCACCTTGCCGGCAACGCCCATCTCCACCGTCGCGTCATAAAAAGCGCTCATGGCAGCGCTGACCTGCCCCATCAGTGTGGGCTGCTGTGCGATCAGGTTGTCGTGCAGATCAAAGCCGCCCTGTGACACCAGAAAGACCTGGCGTTTGGCGCCCAGCACGGACTGCCCCTTGATCAGCCGCGCCACCATCCTGAGTTGCTGCGCCAGGCCGTCGGTTCCGAAAGCGGTTGTCGGTGGCGGCAGCGCCAGCGCCGCTGTCACTGCGGTCTCCGCGCTGATGGCGCGCCTTGTGACGCGGTTGTATTCGTTCTCCAGCTTGTGTCCGCGCGTTTGCTGAATCAGGCTGCTCATCGCCGTGCTGACGGCGCTGGAGCCATAGACGATGGCAGCCGTGGCGGGTGTGATCCTGATGGCGCCGCTGGTGCTGACCTGGTATTGCAGCGCCGTGTCGCCTGATAGAAACACCGCGTTGCCTGTCACCGACATGCAGGTGAAGGTGGCATTGCTGTTGCCGGCCAGTGCCAGATCCCCGATGTTGCCGCCCCAGCCCACGGTCGAACCCTCGGGCGAGGAGGACTGCCAGATCGACTGCTGGTCGTTGTGCGAAAAAAGCTGCCGCGGCAACGGGTACAGCGCGCGATTCGTGCTGCTGTATTGGGCGCGCGTCAGCGGCACCACCAGGGGCCCGACATTGAGTTGCACAGCGGCATGCCCCGTGTTGAACAAGCTGGTCAAGCCGCTCATTGCCGGATGCAGCGCGTACTGGCGCGTCCTGCCCGTTACATCGACCAGCGCTGTTGTGGGAGCCAGCAGCGTGGCCGCCAGATCGGCCTTGGCCAGCGCGATGCCGCCTGCTGTCTGGCCAGCCCCGCCACCACGAATGCTGTGGTACAGGTTGTAACTCGGGTCGTCGTACGTCACGACCGTGTTGGCGTAGTCGTTGCCACCGTACAGAAAGACGCAGACCAATGCCTTGTAATCGGTCGCATCAAAGGCCGCCGCCTCGCCCATGGCGGCCAGGTTCAGCGCCAGCGGCAGCGCGGTTCCGCTGAGTGCCAGTTGGCCGGAGCGCTTCAGGAAGGCGCGGCGTGTGTGGAGTTGGTAGTTCATTACTTTTGGATCAAGTAGTCAGCCGAAGCCATCACCAGCAGGACGGCAGCATAGACACGGTTGCGCTGGGCGGCAACGGTGCTGGCGGACGTGAGTGCAGTGGCGTTGAGCGCGTTCACGATCAGCGTCTGATTGGCCGCCGACAACTGGCCGGCACACAGCAGCAGGTTCAGGCGTCGCACCAGCGCGACGGCGTCAATCGCCAGGGCCAGCTCAGCCGTGTAGGCGGCCTTGATGTCGCCTGAATTCAGACCGTTGGAGATCAGCGTCATCATGTAGTTCAGGTAGCCACCGACCGAGCTTTCGCTGACCCCTTGAAATTCCGGCGCCACCACACCGGCGCTCAAGGCCGTGGCCGGCGGCACGTAACCGGGCCGGAAGAAATTGAACACCGAGGGCGAGCGCAGCGGGCTTTGCCCGAGTTGCGTTGCCGCGTTGCTCAGGTCGCCGATCTTCCAGTCGCCACTGGTCGAACTGACGCCAAAGCTGCGCGCCCATTGCACCAGGCGCAGCATCGGTTCGCGCAACTTGCCGTACTCCAGCTGCGTCAAACCAGCCGATGAGCGCGCTTCCTCGTCCAGCAAAATGGCTTTGAAGACGCTTGACAGGTCGCCGCGCACGCCGGCCCCGTTGTTGCCAAAGACCGCCGCCACGCGTGCCACATAGGCTGGTGTCGGGTTGCTGGTGGTCAGGCGCTGGATCATCTGCCGGCAGAAGAAGGGGCCGGTGTTGGGGTGGTTGAACAGCGTGTCCAGCGCGCTCTTGAGTGCCGCCGCGGCGCTCGTGTTGGCAGCGATGGTGCTGCCCAAAAAGGTGACGGCCAGAGTGGAGTGGTTGCTGGCCGTCAGCTTCATGGGCAGACGGGCAAAGGCGGCGCTGCTGACGGTGCGGGTGCCGCCGCCGGTCTGCGCTATCACGGTGTTGACGTTCTGGCTCTGGTCGAAGTCGTAACCGGTAAAAACGCGTGCCAGGTTGCTGACGTCGCTCGCAGCATAGGTGTCCTGCTGGTTGCCAGAGGCGTCGAGCTTGGGTGTGCCGTCAGCGTTGAGTTCAAGCAGCCCGATGGTGAACAACTGCATCACCTCGCGCGCGTAGTTTTCGTCGGGCTGGCGTCCAGACGCATCCTCTTTTTTGTTGCCCTTGGTGCTGAGGTAATAGCCCATCGCCGGATGCAGCGTCACCGCTTCCAGCAGGTTGCGAAAATTTCCTGCAGCATGCGCCACCAGCGTGTCCCAGTAATGCGCGCCGGCGTGCGCACGCCAGGTAAAACTGAGGCCCGAGAGCGACACCACAAAATACTCCGACAGAGCCAGGGCCAGCCGCTTGCGCACGCTATCGCTGGCCATGATCAGCTGGTTCCACATCATGTAGTCGGCCTGGTAGCTGCTGTCGTAATAGTTGGCACGATTGAGCACATCGCCGTAGCCGCGACTGTCGAGCCAGTCCCAGCCGGTCTGGCCCAGCGGCAGCGCCAGCTGACGCTCCAGCCAGGCGGCATAACCCAGCGTCCGTACCGAGGCCACATCAGCGTCGCTCGCAGAGAACTGCGCTTGCAACAAGAAGCGTGCAGCCTCTTCGTCGCTGGCGCTTGTGTTCACGATCGGACCGGGCACCACGGCAGCGCCCGGCGTCGAGCCACCGCCACAGGCAGCGAGCGTGGCCGAGGCCAGCGCGGTCCCGACCCACGCTGCGGTGGGTGGCTTGGGTCGATCTGGAAAGATTTCGGGGGAGGCGTCACGCATTGACGAATCCATCATGGGGGCTTCGGGCATGGCAAGGGTGTTAGAGCGGCAAGAGCCCCTAGTCTAAGCGGCCCTGCGCCTTCTTGCCGGCGTCCTTGCAATCTGTTACCAGCGCAAAGCCGGTGATACATCGATCTACGCCCTCCAAACCCGACAGCGCGCGCTCACCTGGTGTGGGTGGCGCAGTAGGCTTTGAAGGCCTGCTCGCTGTTTTCGAATTCCTTTGCGCTGGCCAGTTCCCACGGCCTGACACACGCAGACTCCCGTGCACACCAGGCATAGCCGGCCGATCCAATGCAGCCGTGCGCATCGCGATCCGCCCCCACATGCTGCGCAGACGGCACAACTTCTGCCCTCTGAAAATTGGCGCACGAAGCAAGCAGCATCACAAGCCCCAGTCTCCATACCATCATCGATACAGCCTCCGGTTCTTGTTGGTTCAGTGGGTCCCGAAAATCGGAACGCCTGCAGTCGAGGCTGCCTTCGCCAGGTTGGCATCAAGTGTCGCTAGCGGCAGCCCCGCGCGCAGGGCAATTTCCAGATAAGCGGCGTCGTAGGCTGACAGCTTGTGTCGCCGAGCGAGGTTCAAGGTATCACCCAAGGCACGCGCCGCCGTTGCCTGGTCGGTCACGATGTTGAGCCGACCAAGGAGGACAATAAAGCGCTGCGAGTCGGCCTCCGTCACGATGCCCTTGGACTCAAGCTTGGCGACAACGTTGGCTACTTCCAGCGCAAACAGCGACGGCACAAGGGCTTGCGATTCCTTCAGCGCTTTCAGCGTCGCACTCGCATCATCGGCTCCGGTCGGATTGGTTTGTGGCACGAACCAGAGCAGCGCAACCGAGGCATCCAGAACAAACATCAAACCCGACCCTCGTTGATCAGCGCCTTGAGATCGACATCAACCACCGGCTTGCGGGACCGCATGAAGGCCCACATTTCATCGACGGCTGCCACGACATCCGAGAGCTTGCTGCCTTGCGCTGGAACAAGATCCGCTACGGCCTCCCCGCGCAAGGTGATCGTGTAGCGCTTGCCACCCTGGACACCGCGCAACAACTCCGGCAGCTTCGTTTTTGCCTCGTACGATCCAACCTCTATGTTCATAATCCGCTCCAGTGAATGCGTAGACCAGTATATAGACCAGTCTTCAAAAGTCAATTCTCTCTTTGTCAGACAGCTGCCGCTGCGTTTTCGGTTTAGACATCACAGAAGCTGGACTGACAGAAAATATATTCCCGTTTGACCGTCAATCAAACGAAACAGGCGCTCAGGCAAAACATCCTGCTACTGCAGGATGGCCAGCGCCATTCGCTGTCGTGACCTACATCGACAGCGATCCCTCGCGGAATTCGGTCTTGTCGAGCCAGACGTTGACCAGCACCGGCTTGCCGCTGCGAGCCAGCTCGCGCGCACGCGCCAGGCCGGCCGGGACTTCGGCCATGGTCTTGATCAGGATGCCCTCGGCGCCAAAGCCGGCTGCCACCTCGTGGTAGTTGGTGCGGGCCAGCACGGTGGCCACATCGTCTTTCAGCATCTTGACCTGCTCACGTGCAATCTGGGTCCAACCGGCGTCGTTGCCCACCAGTGCGATCACCGGAATGCCGTGGCGCACAAAGCTGTCGAACTCGACCAGCCCGTAACCGCAGGCACCGTCGCCAAAGATGATCCAGACTTCGCTGCCCGGCTTGGCCAGCGCAGCGCCCAGCGCAAAGCCGGAGCCCACGCCGAGCGTTCCGAAAGCGCCGGGGTCCAGCCATGTCAGCGGCGCGCGCGGGTGCATGACGTAGGACGCGGTCGCGACAAAATCGCCGCCGTCGGCAACCAGCACGGCGTTCTCACCCGCTTCTTTTTCAAGCGCTTGAAAGAGCGCGATCGGGTTCACGAACTCACCCGGCGCTTGCGCCTGGACTTCGATCTCGACTTCGCGCTCGGCGTCACGCTTGCGCAGTTGTGCCACCCAGCCATCCAGCCGTGACGTGTTGGCAGCAGCTGGCTGCGCCTGCGCCAGCGCCTGCAAAAACAGGCCGGCGTCGCCAATGGCGGCAATGTCGGGCTTGCGGTTCAGGCGTGCGTCCTTGGCGCTGCGATTCGCTGCAATCAGCGTCGCATTGCGCCGCACATGCTTGCCGTAGTCCAGCCGGAAGTCACACGGCACACCGGAGAGCAGCACGCAGTCGGATTCGCGCAGCGCAGTGCGGCGTTGATGGCGCATTTGCAACGGATGATCACGCCCCAGCAAACCGCGCGCCATGCCGGAGAGATAGACCGGAATGCCAAGCCGCGTCACCGCCTCGGCCACACGCTGCGCCTCCTGGGAAAGTACCAGCGTCTGGCTGCCAATCACCATGAGAGGCCGCTCGGCCTTGGCCAGTGCAGCCAGCGCTGCCTGCAGGCTCGCATCCGACGCGCGTGGCGCCGCCACAGTGCGCACCTGGGGCGCCGCATGCTGCTGGCTGCCGTCAAACATCTTCTTCACATGGCGGTTCAGATAAAAGCGCAGCAAGCGGTC
>QYPX01000233.1 GCA_007280205.1 Comamonadaceae bacterium | reverse complement strand
TTTAGGCCAAAAAAAACCCCAGCACGGTGGCTGGGGTGGTAAGCCTATTTGCTGTCACACATCAAGGCCCCGCTCAGGGAGGAAAAGCGGGAGGCAGCAAGCCGCCTGAACAAGAATCTACCAAATTTTTCTGCTTGTGACAAGAAAAATCTATGAAAAATGCAAATATTTATGAATAAATGATGATCAAGATCATCCAAACCACCTGCTTTTGTAGAATCAAAGTCGAAAACGATCATGCGGCGACGCCGATGGACGTCGCTCCGCCGAACAGAAATCAGGCACAATTTGCCTCATGACACCCCAAGCACCCTTCCCCCTTGCACGCCCGCGGCGTTTGCGCCATGACGTCTTCACGCGCAATCTGGTCCGTGAAAACGCCCTGACCGCCAGCGACCTGATTTACCCGGTCTTTGTAACGGATGGCAAGGGCCAGCGCGAAGCCGTGCTGTCCATGCCCGGCGTGGAACGCCTGAGCCTTGATCTACTGTTACCGGTTGCCGAGGACTGCGTCAAATTGGGAATTCCGGTGATGGCCCTGTTCCCGGTCATTGATCCGGCCCTGAAGACGCCTGACGGACGCGAGGCACTCAATCCGGACGGTCTGGTGCCCCGGGTCGTGCAGGCGCTGAAAAAAGAATTCCCGACGCTCGGCGTGATGACCGACGTGGCGCTGGACCCCTTCACCAGCCACGGGCAGGACGGCCTGCCGGACCCGAACCCGGCGGCAGACGGCTACATCATGAACGACGAAACGGTCGCCGTCCTGGTCAAGCAGGCGCTCACGCAAGCGGGTGCCGGGGTCGACATTGTGGCGCCCAGCGACATGATGGACGGCCGCATCGGCGCCATTCGCCAGGCGTTGGAAGCCAACCATTTCATCCACACCCGGATCATGGCCTACAGCGCCAAATATGCCAGCGCGTTTTACGGACCGTTTCGCGATGCCGTTGGCTCGGCGACCAATCTGGGCAAGAGCAACAAGAAGGTCTATCAGATGGATCCGGGCAACTCCGACGAAGCGCTGCGTGAAGTGGCGCTCGACATCGCCGAAGGTGCCGACATGGTGATGGTCAAACCCGGCATGCCCTATCTGGACATCGTCCGCCGCGTCAAGGATGAGTTCAAGGTGCCCACCTTTGCCTACCAGGTCAGCGGCGAATACGCCATGCTCAAAGCGGCGGCGCAAAACGGCTGGCTCGATCACGACGCGGTCATGCTGGAAAGCCTGCTCGCGTTCAAACGCGCCGGCGCGGACGGTGTTCTCACCTACTTTGCGCGGGACGCCGCCCGCCTGCTGCAACGATAGTCCTTCGGTGCGAATATTCACCCTCGACAAGCTTGGCGTCACCGAAACCGACAGCTTGACTTCGGTGATCGAGCGCGGCTTGCCCGAGCACGGCTACCTCTGGATTGCCTGCAGCCGGTCCGAGTTCGAGCAGGCACAGGCGCAAATCCAGACCGGCCTGCAGGCCCTGTGCAGCATGCAACTCGTCGATTTGCACCTGTCCGACCTGCTGAACCCGCAACTGCCTTCGCACTACGACTACACCTCGCAGTACGACATCCTGGTGTTTCGCCGCCTCGCGGCCAGCAGCGCAGAACGTGAATTGACTCAAGGCGACCTGCCAGCGAGCCATTTGCCGCTACGCGGTGGTCCACCCATCCTGCGCCGTATCGACACCAGCCCGGTGGGCTTTGCCGTGTTCGATCACATTCTGCTGACCGTTCACCCGAGCGACTGCACGATCCGCGACACCTACGCCGCCAAACTCCTGAACTCAAGCTCGGTGGCCACACGAGGCGCCGGCAGCCACTTGCCCAACGGGCCGGCAGACATGATGCTTCGCATCGTGAACCAGATGGTCGATGGCTATCTGGAACTGCGGCGCGAACTCAGCCACCAGCTTGACCACTGGCAGACGGAACTGCTCGATCCCAAGACCCGCTTCAACAACTGGGCCTCGCTACTGCAATCCCGTCTGTCACTGCACTACCTGGACGAGATCTGCGAGGACCAGCGCGCTGCTGTGCAGGACTGGATCGAATCGCTCAAGGCCTGGCCTGACGCCACTTCACCTGCGACTCAGCGCGAGCACGATCTGCTGCAGGTCCGCAGCCGCGACGTGCTGGAACATATCGAGCGCGTGGTGCACCACGTGCGCCGTCTGGAGCAGAGTGCCGAAGCCGCCGTCCAGATGCACTTCAACGCGCAAAGCCATCGCACCAGTGAAATCATGCGCACGCTGACGGTGCTGACGGCGATCTTTCTGCCGCTCAATCTGATTGCCGGGATTTTTGGCATGAACTTCGAGTTCATTCCCTTTCTGCACCAGTCCAACGGCTTCTGGTTTGCCATGGGCGCGATGTTGCTGACCGCGGTCGCTCTGGTGCTTGTTTTTTCCCGCAAGCGTTACCTGGAACGATCTGACCGCTAAAGCCAGGCCTGATTGAGGTCTCCGACGGGCCTCAGACCCAGGGCTGCGCCAATCGCTCCGCGGTAAACACCCGCTGAACTGCCGGACGTGCCAGCACCCGTTGCAGATAGGGCCCGAGCTGGGTGCGATCACGCGCCGGGGCTGACGAGAAGCCACGCGTCCAGCGACAAAGCATCATGGCAAACGGGTCCAGCGCTGTATAGCTTTCGCCCAGCAGCCAGGGTCCGCCATGGCGCGCCAACTCGTCGTCCAACTGGTCCAGCAGCCCGCCGATCTTGCGCTGCGCCTGCGCCTTGACCTCGGCTGCCGCCGCAGCATTGCCGTCGGCCACGCAGCGCTCCGGATAAAAGTAAAGAATCAAGGCCGCCTGCAAGGTGTTGGTCAGCCAGATCAGCCACTTGTAGAAATGTGCCCGCTCAGCAGTGCCCAAGGTCGGGGCCAGACCTGCCGCGGGAAAACCGTCACACAAATGAAGGCAGATGGCGGCTGTTTCGTACAGCACGAAGTCGCCATCGGTCAGCACCGGAATCAGGCCGTTCGGGTTGAGCTTGAGGTAGTCTGGTGCCTTGTGCGCATCGGCCATCCGATCGACCAGCACCAGCTCAAAGGGCACACCGATTTCCTCCAACAAAATATGCGGCGTCATCGCCGCGGTGCCAGGGTAGTAGTGAAGTTGAAGCATCGAGAGTTCCCCCGTTTCGAAATACATGAAAAGCCGCGATCGGACCGCAGCACCGCTACTTCAAACCGAAAAGCAAGGCGCCGTTGTTCCAGGCAATGTTGCGTGCCACCCCGTCAGGCAAATCGCCGAGCCAGCGGCGATACCCCTGCATCAGTTCGTCGTAGTACAACCAGCGCTGATTGACCCAGGTATCGGAGCCAATCATGAAGCGATCCGGATACTTCAGCAGCAAGGCACGCCAGGGCGGACACAACTTTTCGGCACCGCTTGCGTCGGTGCAGGTCAGTCCGGGACGGTAGGACAATTCCCCCAGCAGCAAGGGGTATCTGGCAAACAGTTCGTCAACGCGCGCCGGGTCCGCTCCCCCGATACCGGTATGGGCCCAGATCAGTCGCAGCTTCTGACCCTTGCCGGCTGTGTTTCCCATCAACAGATCCACTGCCACGTCGTCCACGTGGGCCAGCACGAACAGATCCTTTTCTTCCGCCAGTTGCATCAGCTTGCGCGCCACCGGTCCCATGGCATTGGCGCTTTCATACAGATGGAATTCACCCAGACCCCGGTAAGGGCCAGCCGGTGTTCCCCTGGCCAGTTCGGTCTGCACCATGTCGAAAATGGTGGGGTCCTGAAACCAGCTGCTGTAGTCGGCACGGTTGCGGTAAAGGCGAATGAACGGTACCACGGTGACACCCGCCTTGCGCGTTTCAAGCTGCGCCGCTGCCAAGGTCAGGGTGCCCGCGTTGGGCCTGGAATTGGCAATCACGGCCTTGACACCATTGCGCTGCATGCGGGCCAGCACATCGCTCAGAGGGTGCGGTCCGGCCTGACCGTTCCAGGCCTCTTCGTTGTAATGCAAGTGCGCATCGAAGATCGGACCCGTGTAATCGGCGGCCCAGGCGAGGGTGCCAGTGGCTGCAAAGACGAGCGCCACCATCCGCATCAAGGGGCTACTGTTTTTCAAGCTTGCGCTCCAGAAAATCAAGCCGGTCCTGACCCCAGAAGATCTCGCCGTCCAGGCAGTAGCTGGGCGCACCAAAGACACCGACGGCGATCGCTGCCTGCGTGTTGGCATCGAACTGACGCTGCACCGACGGCTCACGTGACTGCAGCAGGCGCTCTGGTGGCAGAGCGCATTCCTGCAGCAATTCGGCCAGCGTCTGGGCGTCGGCAATATTGCGCTGCTGCACCCAGACGGCGTCGTACACAGCGGCGCTCAGGCGCATCGCCGCCGCAGATCCATCCTGCGAGTCAACTGCAATGATCAGGCGCGCCGCGTCGTCCGCTGCCACGGGAAAATAGCGCGGCTCAAGATGCATCGGCAGTTTCAGCCAATCCCGAAAGCGAGCCAGTTCGATCAGCCGGTAGGCCTGGCGCTCCGGTGCGCGCTTGGGCAGCGGCAAACCGCCGGTGGCCGCGAAGACCCTGCCAAAGTCAGCTGGCAAGACACGAACCCTGGCTTGCGCTCTCGCAGCCATAGCCGCAAAGCGCGCATGACCAAGGTAGGTCCAGGGGCTTTGCGGTGCGAAGTAGTAGTCGATTGATTTCTGCATCGTTAATCTCTCGTTGGGTCTCCTGGACAAATCTTATACTTGACTGACGACGTGCGCAGCAGATATCTGCGAACATGCGTGAACACCATCGACCGTATTCGCAGCAGCACCATGGAAGCCCCGCAAGATGCCACAACAGGCTGACTTTCTGATCGTTGGCGGCGGCATCGCCGGCGCCTCTGTCGCCTATTGGCTGGCGCCGCATGGCCGCGTGATTTTGCTGGAACGCGAGTCGCAAGCCGGTTACCACTCAACCGGGCGTTCGGCTGCGATGTTCATGGAAAGCTATGGCACAGCGCAGGTCTGCGCACTGACCCGGGCCAGCCGCGCTTTTTTTGAAGCTCCTCCCACCGGCTTCTGTGAAAACCCGGTGCTGTCACAACGTGGCGCCATGATGGTCGCCACGCAGGGGCAGGACGCGTTGCTGGCCGAATACTGGGAAGGCGCACGTGCGCTTTCGCCCAACGCCAGACTGCTTGATGCCAGCGCCGCCTGCGCGCTCGTAGGCGCGCTGCGGCCGGAGCGGGTGCTGGGCGCCGTCCACGAGCCCGATGCGCTGGCCATGGACGTCGACACCCTGCACCAGGGTTACCTGCGTGGCATGCGCCGTGCCGGTGGCACGGTCGTGTGCAACGCCGAGGTCACGTTGCTGCGTCGACAGTCGGACTACTGGCAGGTGCAGGCCGGCGGTATCGACTATGCGGCGCCTGTCGTGCTGAATGCCGCTGGCGCCTGGGCCGACGTGGTGGCGGAACTGGCAGGAGTAAAAACCATTGGTCTGGAGCCGCGCCGGCGATCCGCCTTCATTTTTGCACCGCCCGAAGGCATGCCCAGCACCGACTGGCCCCTGACCATCGGCATAGCCGAAGACTGGTACTTCAAGCCCGATGCCGGCATGCTGCTGGGCTCACCCGCCAACGCCGACCTGGTGGCGCCGCAGGATGTGCAGCCCGAGGAACTCGACATCGCACTGGCCATCGACCGCATTGAATCCATGACCAGCCTCTTGATCCGCCGCCCGAGCCGCAGCTGGGCCGGCCTGCGCTCTTTTGTTGCAGACGGCGATCTGGTCGGTGGCTTCGATCCGGCGGTCCCCGGCTTCTTCTGGGTGGCGGCGCAGGGCGGCTACGGCATTCAGACATCGGCTGCCATGGGTGAAGCTTGCGCCGCACTGGCGCGAGGTCTGCCGCTACCCGAACGCATCGCCGCCTTCGGGCTGAGTGCAGAAATGCTCAGCCCGGCGCGCCTGCTCCAAGCCTGAATCTTTCATCCATCCACCACCGGCCACACACACCATGCGCGTCTTCAGCGGAGCCCTTGCCACCGAAACCAACACCTTCGCACCGATGCCCACCGGGCTGGCCTCGTTCGGCGATCGCGGCTACTTCCCGGCCGGCCAGCATCCCGATCACATGCTTTATTTCAGCGGCCCCTTGTGGGCGGCGCGACTGCGCGGCGCCGAGCACGGCTGGGATCTGGTGGAAGGGCTGGTCGCCGGTGCCCAGCCCAGCGGCACCACCACGCGCCACGCCTACGAGACACTGCGTGACGAATTGCTGTGCGACCTGCAGAGGGTCTTGCCGGTAGACATGGTGCTGCTCGGGCTGCACGGCGCCATGGTCGCCGACGGCTATGACGATTGCGAAGGTGACATCCTGAAGCGCGTGCGCCAGATCGTCGGTCCCGATGTCGTTATCGGCGCCGAACTCGATCCGCACAACCACCTGAGTCAGACCATGCTGGAGCAGGCCAACCTGCTGATCTGCTACAAGGAATATCCACACACCGACGTCAAGGAGCGTGCCCTCGAACTGGTCGACCTCTGCGCCGCCATGGTCGAAAAGCGCATCCGCCCGACGCTCGCCGTGGTGGACTGCGACATGATCGTCCTGATCCACACTTCGCGCGATCCGGCGCGCGCCTTGGTGGACCGGATCCAGTCCCTGGAAGGTCACGACGGCGTGCTTTCAATTTCGATCACGCACGGTTTCCCCTGGGGCGATGTGGCAGACATGGGCACCAAGGTCTTTGTCTACACCGACAACAACCCGACCCAGGCGGCCGCGCTGGCGCGCCAGTTGGCGGACGAGCTGATCGCCATGCGCGAGCAGTTGGCACCGGCCTACCCGGATCCGGACAGCGCACTTGACGAAGCCCTCGCCTTCAACGGCGGGCCGGTCGTCATCTCCGACGGTGCTGACAACCCCGGCGGCGGCGCCGCCAGCGACTCCACCTTCATGCTGCGCCGGATGCTGGAACGCGGCATCAGCAATGCCGTGCTGGGGCCACTGTGGGACCCGGTTGCCGTACGCATCGCGTTTGACGCTGGCGTTGGCGCTCAGTTGCCGCTGCGCATTGGCGGCAAGATCAGCCCCATGTCAGGCCAGCCCCTGGATCTGCAGTGCACCGTCAAAGCGTTGACGCCCTCGCTGATACAGACCGGCCTGTCGAACACCCCCACACCCATGGGCGACTGTGCACTCGTGCATGCGCAAGGCATCGAAATCCTGCTGTGCAGTCTGCGCAACCAGGCCATGGGAACCGACCTGTTCACCGGCGCTGGCTGTGATCTGACCCAGCGCAAGATCATCGTCGTCAAATCGTCGCAACATTTTTATGCTTCCTTTTCCAGGATCGCGGCCAAGGTGATTTATGCTGACGCACCGGGTTCGGTTGCGCGCGACCTCAACACCCTGCCCTATCGCAAGGTCAGGCGACCGAAATGGCCGCTGAAATCCTGAAACTGCGCACCCGTTTTTCCAACATTCAAGAAGAGGAGATTCCATGAAAGATCGCACACTTGCCACCCTGGCCTGCCTGAGTGCCCTGCTACTGGGCACGGCCGGCACGCCCGCGCTGGCGCAAACCAAAACCCTGCGCGTGGTCGCCCACGCCGACGTCAAGATCCTGGACCCGACCTTCACCACGGCCTATATCACCCGCAACTTTGGCTACATGGTGTACGACATGCTATTCGGCCGCGATGACAAGGGTGTTCCAAAACCGCAGATGGTCGAGAAATACAGCACCTCCAAAGACGGCAAGGAATGGTCGTTCACGCTGCGCAGCGGTCTCAAGTTCTCGGACGGCAGCCCGGTCAGCGCCACCGACGCCGTTGCCTCCATCCAGCGTTGGGCCGGCAAGGACAGCATTGGCCGCGCCATGGCTGCCTCCGGCCCGGAGTGGAAAGTCGTCAACGCCACGACCTTCACGCTAACGTTGAAGGAACCCTTCGGACTGGTGCTGGACGGCCTGTCCAAACCTTCCGGTTTCCCGCCAGTGATCATGCCCGAGCGCCTGGCCAAGCTGCCGACCACAACGCCCATGACGGAAGTGCTGGGCTCCGGCCCCTTTGTCTTCAAGCGCGATGAATGGGTGCCGGGCAACAAGCTCGTATTCATCCGCAATCCGCATTACCTGGCGCGCAGCGAGCCGGCCAGCTACCTCTCTGGCAGCAAGAAGAGCGCCTTCGACCGGGTTGAATGGCTGTACCTGCCCGACGCCAACAGCGCCATTGCGGCACTGCAAAAAGGCGAAGTCGATTATGTGGAGCAGGTGCCGCCCGACTACATCACACCGCTGCGCGCCGACCCGAACGTGAAAGTTGCAGCCTCTGGCGCCTGGCAGGGCTGGATGATCATGAACCAGTTGCACCCGCCCTTCAACAACGCCAAAGTGCGCCAGGCCGTGCTCAAAGCCGTGAGCCAGGAGCGCTTCACTTCCGCCATGGGTTACCCGCTGGACATGCGCGTCACTTACTGCGCTGCGCTGTTCCTGTGCGGCGGTCCCAACCAGACCGATGCTGGTGCCGAGCCCTATCGCACGGCTGATGTCGCCAAGGCCAAGCAACTGCTGGCCGAATCCGGCTACAAAGGCGAGAAGATCGTGCTGCTGGTACCCACCGATGTCACCTACCTCAACGCGCTGGGATTGATGGCAGCGCAGACCATGAAAAGCATAGGCATGAACGTCGATATGCAGAACATGGACTGGGCCTCCATCGGAGCCCGGCGTGCCAAGCGCGACGCGCCCGAGGCTGGTGGCTGGAATATGTACGTGACGGTCGCTGGCGGCTTCGACGCCGATTCACCCATCACCAATGCCTACCTCAGCGCCGCCTGTGGCAACTCGCTGCCAGGCTGGCCCTGTGACAAGCCACTGGACGAACTGCGCGCTGCCTGGATCAAGGAAACCGTGCCCGCCAAGCGCCGCGTCCTGCTCGATCAATTCCAGCAGCGCGCCTACGAGGCACTGCCCTACATCAGCGTCGGTCAGTACACGCCGGCCACTGCCTATCGCAAGACCATCAAAGGCGGTGAGAAACTCAACAGCGGCCTGCCCACCGTCTGGATGCTCGACAAATAAGCCCGCAGCTGCCTGAGATGCGCGTTTTTACCGGGGCACTGGCCACCGAAACCAATACCTTCGGACCCATGCCCACGGGTCTGGCCTCGTTCAAGGACCGGGGCTACTTCCCGGCCGGGCAGCATCCGGCACAGCTGAACCTGTTTGCCGCGCCGCTGTGGGTGGCGCGTCAGGTCAGCCAGGTCCGGGGCTGGACCCTGATCGAAGGCATGGTGGCTGCCGCGCAGCCCAGCGGCACGGTCACGCGTCACGCCTATGAAACGCTGCGCGACGAGTTGCTGGCGGACCTGCGCGCAGCCTTGCCGCTGGACATGGTTCTGCTCGGATTGCACGGCGCCATGGTGGCTGAGGGCTACCCTGATTGCGAGGGCGACCTGCTCGAGCGCGTACGCGCCATCGTCGGCGCCGAGGTGGTGGTTGGCGTCGAGCTCGATCCCCACGTCAACCTGAGTCGCAGCATGGTGGCGATGGCCGACGTACTGGTGGCTTTCAAGGAATACCCGCACACCGACATCGTCGAGCGCGCCCATGAACTTATCACCTTGTGCGAAGCCAGGGCTGCGGGCCGCATTCGCCCGGTTCATGCGGTGGCGGACTGCCACCTGATCGTGCCCTTTCACACCACGCGCGACCCGGCCAAGGCACTGGTGCAACGCATCCAGTCGCTCGAAGGCCACGACGGTGTGCTCTCGATCTCCATCGCCCACGGTTTCGCACACGGTGATGTGCCCGACATGGGCACCAAGGTCCTCGTCTACACCGACGGCAATCAGGCGCAGGCAGACGCGCTGGCGCTGCAGCTGGCCGGTGAAATCATCGCCATGCGCGACCAGTTGGCCGTGCGCTACCCGGCCATCGATACCGCACTCGACGAAGCGCTGGCCTTCGATGGCGCAGCGGTGGTGCTGGCCGACCGCGCCGACAACCCGGGCAGCGGCGCACCAGGCGACTCCACCTTCATCCTGCGCCGCATGCTGGAGCGCGGCATAGTCAACGCAGCCATCGGCCCGCTCTGGGACCCGGTCGCCGTGCGCATTGCTTTCGACGCCGGTGTCGGTGCGCGGCTCATGCTGCGCATCGGCGGCAAGATCGGCCCCCTGTCAGGCGATCCGCTGGACCTGGACTGCAGCATCAAGGCGCTGCAGCACGACCTCGTCATGACCGGCCTGGCTGGCGCACCCACGCCGATGGGTGACTGCGCGCTGGTCGAAACCAATGGCATCCAGATCGTGCTTATCACACTGCGCAATCAGGCTATGGACACCGATGTCTTCACGCAACTCGACTGCGAGCTCGCGTCCTGCAAAATCATCGTGGTCAAGTCGGCACAACACTTTCATGCGTCTTTCTCCAAAATCGCCAAAAAGGTGATTTACGTGGGCGCCCCCGGCGCCGCCACACCGCACACTGCCACCCTGCCCTACAGCCGGATCCGTCGCCCGATCTGGCCACTCGACAACATCGCCGAGGCGACACTGATTTGAGCTCTGCATGAACCTGTTCACTGCCTTCCAACTGCCTGTCCGTTTTGCTTTGGCGCTCGGAGTGCTGCTGGCTGCCGCCGCACCCGCACTGGCCCAGACCAAGACACTGCGCTTTGTCGCCCATGCCGACGTCAAGATCCTGGACCCCAGCTTCACCACTGCCTACATCACGCGCAACTTCGGCTACATGGTGTACGACACGCTGTTCGCGCAGGACGCCAAGGGTCAGCCCAAACCACAGATGGTGGAGAAATACACGACCTCCAAGGATGGACGGCAGTGGACCTTCACGCTGCGGCCGGGCCTCAAGTTCTCCGACGGCAGCGTGGTCAGCGCCGCCGACGCAGTGGCCTCTATCCAGCGCTGGAGCACGCGCGACTCCTTTGGTCCGCCGCTGCGCGCCGCCGGCGCCGAGTGGCAGGTCGTGGATGCGCGCACGTTCACGCTGCAGTTGAAGCAACCCTTTGGCATGGTGCTGGAGGCACTCGCCAAACCCTCGGGCTTCCCCGTCATGGTCATGCCCGAGCGGTTGGCCAGATTGCCTACCAGTTCACCGATCAGCGAGGTGATTGGCTCCGGTCCCTTCCTCTTCAAGCGCGACGAATGGGTGCCCGGCAACAAGGTCGTGTTCGTGCGCAATCCCGGCTATGTGCCGCGCAGCGAGCCCGCCAGTGGTCTGGCCGGCAGCAAGAAGCCGGCTTTCGACCGGGTCGAATGGCTGTACCTGCCGGACGCCAACAGCAGCATCGCGGCGCTGCAAAAAGGTGAGGTTGATTTTGTCGAACAGGTGCCGCCGGACTATGTCACACCGCTGCGTTCAGATGCCAACGTGAAACTGCTGCCATCGAGCGCGCAGCAGGGTCAGCTGATCATGAACCACCTGTACCCGCCGTTCAACAATCCGAAAGTTCGCCAAGCTGTGCTCAAAGCCGTAAGCCAGGAACGCTTCAACGCCGCCATGGGTTATCCGCTGGACATGCGCATGACCTACTGCGCCACCTACTTCATCTGCGGCAGCGCCAATGACACGCCGGCCGGCTCCGAGCCCTACCGCACGGCCGACCTGGCCAAGGCCAAACAAATGCTCTCGGAATCCGGCTACAAAGGCGAGAAGGTGGTGCTGCTGGTGGCCAGCGATGTGCCCTACCTCAACGCGCTGTCGCTCATGGCACTGCAGACCTTGCGCAGCATCGGCATGAACGTTGACGGCCTCACGATGGACTGGGCTTCCATCGGTGCCCGGCGCGCCAAACGAGATGCACCAGAGGCCGGCGGCTGGAGCGCCTACACCACGGTAGCCAACGAGTTTTCCATCAACAGTCCGATCGTCAGCACCTACCTGGGCGCCGCCTGCGGTAACTCTTTGCCGGGCTGGCCCTGCGACAAGACGCTGGACGAACTGCGCGCCGCCTGGATCGGCGAGCCTGTCCCGGCCAAGCGCCGTCTGGCGCTCGATGCCTTCCAGCGTCGCGCTTTCGAGACCGTGCCTTACGTCAACCTGGGCCAGTACTTTCCAGCTTCGGCCGCACGCAAGGAACTCAAAGGGGCAGAGCAGATCTGGGGCGGCATTCCCAACCTCTGGGTGCTCGACAAATGAACTACCTGCTGCGCCGCCTGCTCGCGACCCTGCCGGTGATGGCGGTGGTGGCGGTGGTGGTGTTTCTGCTGATCCACCTCTCGCCCGGTGACCCGGCAGCGCTGATTGCCGGCGACCTGGCCACCACCGAAGACATCGAAAAACTGCGCGCGGCACTCGGGCTCGACCAGCCGCTGTGGCGCCAGTTTGCCCTGTGGCTGGGACGCGTGCTGTCGGGCGACCTTGGCATGTCCATCTTCACCCAGGTACCGGTGACAAAACTGCTGGCGCAGCGACTCGAACCCACACTGTCAATCGCCGTTCTGACGATGGCACTCACCGTGTGCGTGGCGGTGCCGCTGGGCACACTCGCGGCGCACCGCGCGGGCCGCTGGACCGACCGGCTGGTGATGCTGTTTGCCGTGCTCGCGTTCTCGGTCCCGGTGTTCCTGATCGGCTACCTGCTGATCTACACCTTTGCCATCCGTATTCCGCTGTTCCCGGTGCAGGGCTATGTGCACCTGTCCGAGGGCGTGGGCCCCTGGCTCAACAGCCTGGCACTGCCCTGCATCAACCTGGCGCTGGTCTACATCGCCCTCATTACCCGCATGACGCGCGCCACCGTAATGGAAGTGCTGCAGGAAGACTACATCCGCACGGCACGCGCCAAGGGGCTGGGCGTGCTGGCGGT
This sequence comes from Comamonadaceae bacterium, assembly GCA_007280205.1. Taxonomy (GTDB): domain Bacteria; phylum Pseudomonadota; class Gammaproteobacteria; order Burkholderiales; family Burkholderiaceae_C; genus Rhodoferax. The sequence goes on along the minus strand of QYPX01000233.1, from coordinate 828 downwards.
GCTGGGCCACGCCCTGCGCAACGCCGCGATCCCGATTGCCACCACCGTGGGCGTCGGCATCGCCCTGCTGATCGGCGGTGTGGTGGTCACCGAGACCGTGTTCGCCATCCCCGGCATCGGGCGCCTGGTGATCGACTCGGTGCAGCACCACGACTATCCGGTCATCCAGAGCGTGCTGCTGCTGTCGGCTGGCGTCTATGTGCTGATCAACCTGCTGATCGATCTGAGCTACCGCCTGTTCGACCCGCGCATCCAGTACTGACCATGACCACGCCCCTTGCTGTTGTGCCCAACGAGTTGCCCTTCGTCGTCTCTCGCTGGCGCTGGCTGCGCAAGAACCCGACGCTGATTCTGGGTGCCTTGTTATTGCTTGTGGTGGCCCTGATCACGCTGGCAGCACCCTGGATTGCCACGCACGACCCGCAGGACATCGATCCACTCACGCGCATGCAGAGCGCCTCCGCCGAACATTATTTCGGCACCGACGCGCTCGGCCGCGATGTCTTCAGCCGCGCCGTCTGGGGCGGCCGCGTCTCCATGATCGTCGGCCTGTCGGTGGCCGTACTGGCCACCCTGGGCGGCGTGCTGCTCGGTCTGGTGGCTGGCTTTGTGCGCTGGGCCGAGGGACCGGTGATGCGCGTCATGGACGGCCTGATGGCGATTCCGGGCATTCTGCTGGCCATCGCGCTGATGGCCGTCACCCGCGCCAGCCTGAGCACCGTCATTGTGGCGATCACGGTGCCGGAGATCCCGCGCGTGGTGCGCCTGGTGCGCTCGCTCTCGCTCACCCTGCGCGAGCAACTGTATGTGGAAGCGGCGCACGCGGTG
>QYPX01000142.1 GCA_007280205.1 Comamonadaceae bacterium | reverse complement strand
CTCAATCAACTCGCCAAGGAGGGCAAGATCGACCCGCTGATCGGACGTGAATACGAGGTTGAGCGCGTCATCCAGATTCTGTGTCGCCGGCGCAAGAACAATCCCTTGCTGGTGGGCGAAGCGGGCGTTGGCAAGACGGCCATCGCCGAAGGGCTGGCCTGGCGCATCACACAAAAAGACGTGCCGGAAATTCTGGCCGAGGCCATTGTCTATTCGCTCGATATGGGTGCCTTGCTGGCCGGAACCAAGTACCGTGGCGACTTTGAGCAGCGCCTCAAAGGTGTTTTGAAGTCCTTGAAAGACAAGCCCAACGCGGTGCTGTTCATTGATGAAATCCATACCCTGATCGGTGCCGGTGCAGCCTCTGGCGGCACGCTCGATGCTTCCAACCTGCTCAAGCCCGGCTTGAGTTCCGGCGCGCTCAAATGCATTGGCGCCACCACCTTCACTGAATACCGCGGCATCTTCGAGAAAGACGCGGCGCTGTCCCGGCGCTTTCAGAAGGTCGATGTGGTTGAGCCAACCATCGAGCAGACAGTCGAGATTCTCAAAGGCCTGAAATCCCGGTTTGAAGAGCATCACAACGTCAAGTACGCGCTGGCGGCACTGCAGGCCGCCGCCGAACTCAGCGCCAAGTACATCAATGACCGGCATCTGCCCGACAAGGCGATTGACGTGATCGACGAGGCGGGTGCTGCGCAGCGCATTTTGCCGCCGTCCAAGCGCAAGAAGATCATCAGCAAGTCGGAGGTTGAGGAGATTGTGGCCAAGATCGCCCGCATTCCGCCGGCCAATGTCTCCAACGATGACCGCGGCAAGCTCAAGACGCTGGATCGTGATCTGAAGAACGTCGTGTTCGGGCAGGACAAGGCCATTGACATGCTGGCCTCGGCCGTCAAGATGGCGCGCTCCGGTTTGGGCAAGGGCGACAAGCCGATCGGCTCCTTCCTGTTCAGCGGCCCCACCGGCGTTGGCAAGACCGAGGCCGCCAAGCAGTTGGCCTACATCATGGGGATTGAGCTGATTCGCTTTGACATGAGCGAGTACATGGAGCGCCATGCGGTGAGCCGTCTGATTGGCGCGCCACCCGGCTATGTCGGCTTTGACCAGGGTGGTCTGCTGACCGAGGCTGTGACCAAGAAGCCGCACTGTGTGCTCTTGCTCGATGAAGTCGAAAAAGCCCATCCGGACATCTTCAATGTGCTGTTGCAGGTGATGGACCATGGCGCGCTGACCGACAACAACGGGCGCAAGGCCGACTTTCGCAACGTCATCATCATCATGACCACCAATGCCGGCGCCGAGGCACTGAACAAGTCCACCATGGGTTTTACCAACGAGCGTCAGGTTGGTGACGAGATGGTCGACATCAAACGCCTGTTCACGCCAGAGTTCCGCAACCGGCTCGATGCGATCGTCAGCTTCAAGGCGCTCGATGAGGTCGTCATCATGCGCGTCGTCGACAAGTTCCTGCTTCAACTGGAAGCGCAACTGGCCGACAAGAAAGTGGATGTCACTTTTACCGACAAGCTGCGCAAGCATCTGGCCAAGAAGGGCTTTGATCCGCTGATGGGTGCGCGTCCGATGCAGCGTCTGATTCAGGACACGATTCGCCGCGCCCTGGCCGACGAATTGCTGTTTGGCCGTCTCATCGATGGCGGTCGCCTGACGGTCGATGTTGATGACAAGGATGAAAGCAAGACCGAGGTCCTGCTCGACATTCAGCCTTTGCCAAAGAAGGAAGGGCGCGCCAAGCCCGAGGCGCAGGAAGTTGCCGCCAGCTAGGGTCGGCTTGAGGCTGCTTTCGGTTCTGTCAGTGCTGGCGGCCTTGTGGCTGGCTGGCTGCGCCACAGCTCCTGTTCCGGCTCCGGTACCAGAGGCGCCGGTGGTGACTCCTGCGGTGCCCAAGAAGCCACCCAGAATTGGTCTGGCTCTCGGCGGCGGCGCTGCACGCGGCTTTGCCCACATCGGTGTTATTCAGGTACTCGAGGAAGCCGGCATTCGTCCAGCTTTGGTGGTGGGCACTTCGGCTGGCAGCGTGGTTGCAGCCTTCTATGCCAGCGGCAAGAACGGCGCCCAGTTGCAGCAGGTGGCAGAAACCATGGAGGAGGCCACGTTTGCCGACTGGACTCTGCCCATCTTCAGCCGTGGCCTGTTGCGTGGCGAAGCGCTAGCGCGCTACGTAAGCACGCAAGTCAATGGCCGCCTGATCGAGAACATGGCCTTGCCACTGGGCATTGTGGCAACCGACTTGAACAGCGGGCAGGGCGTGTTGTTTCAGCGCGGCGACACCGCCACCGCGGTGCGCGCATCGAGTGCAGTGCCGGCGCTGTTTCAACCGGTCAAGGTGGCAGGCCGTGAATACGTGGACGGTGGCCTGGTGTCACCCGTGCCGGTGCGCTACGCGCGCCAGATGGGAGCCGAGTTGATCATTGCGGTCGATATCTCAGATCCGCCCGAGGGCAACGCCGCCAGCGACACCCTGCAAGTCCTGTTGCAGACCTTTTCCATCATGGGCAAGAGCATCAACAACTTTGAGTTGCGCGACGCCGACGTCGTGGTGCGACCGGTGCTGACCGGTGTTGCTGGTTCCGATTTTGGTGCGCGGCGCCGCTCCATCGAGGCCGGCCGTGCAGCCATGCGCTCAGCGCTGCCGCAGCTGCGTGCTGCGTTGCAGGCGCATCAGTCGCAGAGCAAGCCCTGACAACTGATACCCGCATTACACTCGAACCGGGCCGCCTCATCGGCCGGCATTTGCAAGCGCAACAGGAGAGATTGGTATGCAAAAATTCTTTTGGTCCATCGGCGGTTTGTCGCTCGCCATGGCGACTTCGCTGGCTCCGGTTGGGTCCTATGCCCAGACGCCAAAGTCCCAGGCGGCGGCGACGACACCGATCACGCTGTCGCTGATCGCCATCAACGATTTTCATGGCAACATCCTGCCGCCCTCGGCCAGCGTACTGGTTCCGGATGCGAGCAACGCGACCGGCACCCGCGTCAGTGCTGGCGGTGCCGCCTACCTGGCAACGCTGATCAAGAATCTCAAGCAGCACAACCCGAAGCAAACGCTGGTGGTGGGTGATGGCGATTTGATTGGTGCCACGCCATTGGCTTCGGGCTTCTTTCACGACGAACCGACGATCGACATCCTGAACCAGATCGGACTGGACCTTTCCACCGTAGGCAATCACGAATTCGACAAGGGGCGTGCCGAATTGCTGCGCATGCAAAAAGGCGGCTGCTATCCCCCGTCAGCGGACGGGAAAGCAGGCAAAGTGGGCGTTGACACCTGCATGACCAAGGGCAAGTTCGGCGGCGCGCGTTTCCAGTACCTGGCAGCCAACGTGGTCGATCAGGCAAGCGGGCAAACCTTGTTCCCCTCTTATGCCATACGTACGCTGGGAGGCGTCAAGGTCGGCTTCATCGGCGTGACGCTGCAAGATACGCCCTCGGTCGTGACCCCGGCCGGTGTCGTCGGCCTGCAGTTCAGGAACGAGGTGGAAACCGTCAATGCCCTGGTGCCGGTACTGAAGGAAAAAGGCGTCACGGTATTCGTGGTGCTGCTGCATCAGGGGGCCAGCAGCAAAGCCAAAATGGCGATGGACAAATCCTGCCCCGGTGTCACGGGCGAGAGCCTTGATCTGGTGGATCGCATGGACCCGGCCATCGACGTCGTGGTCAATGGCCACACGCACCAGGAATATGTGTGCTTTCGGCCCGATGGCAAGCTCATGACGCAAGCCGGCTTCTACGGTCGGATGGTGACCAAGATCGACCTGACGGTGGATCGAAGGACACGCAAAGTGATCGCCAAAGACGCCAACAACAAGGTGGTTGTCAACGATCTGGGGGTCAAGGACGCCACGGGCAAAGCGATTCCCCTGCCCGCCGGTTACAGCGCACTGCAACCCGACCCGGCAACCAACAAGCTGGTGCAGCGCTACGGCGCGCTGGCCGCTTCGATGTCCGAAGTCGTGCTGGGGAGCCTGGCGGCCCCGCTCGATCGGCGTGCCAATTCCGCTGGCGAAAGCACGCTCGGCAACTTCATCGCGGACGCGTTCCTGGCGAGCACGTCTGGCGCAGCGTACGGTGGCAAGCCCTCGCAGATTGCGTTCATGAACCGCGGTGGACTGCGCAGCGACCTCAGCACCAGTCTGAGCGTCAGTCACGGCCATCTTTTCAACGTCATGCCATTCAATGACGTTGTGGTTGCGATGGACTTGACCGGCCAGCAGTTGCTGCGCTTACTGGAGCAGCAATGGGAGAGCCCACAACCCGCTGGTGGACGCATCATGTCGGTCTCCAATGGTTTCACCTATAGCTGGGATGCCAGCGCGCCTGAGCGCGCCCCCAGTGGCGGCGGGCAACGCATTGTGCCGGGGTCGATGAAGCTCAACGGCGAATCCATCGACATGGAGCGCGTCTACCGCGTCACCGTCAACAACTTTATGTCAGTCGGTGGCGACAACTATTCCATCCTGTCCAAGGGCGCAAACCGTCAGGACGGCGAGATCGACTTGATCGTGGTCAAACGCTATTTCGAGCGCCAGGGCGTGATCAAACCGCCGGAACTGGGCCGGATTGTGCGGGTCAACTGAGCAGCTTACAGGCTGTGATATTTTTACAACAGACCCATGAATTGGGTCTCGACTGTCATCCCATTTAAATAAACTCTGTGCAGGATCAGAGGGCAGCTTGCAGCTTCGTGGAGGGGCGCAGTAGGCCCACGTTCATCCCCAATTGTTTCAACCCAACTTCTGAATTGGATCAGCACAATGAAGTCACGCAAATCCTGGTTCGGCCACGCGCCCACCGCCATCAGTCTGGCCATCGCCATGCTCGCCATCCCCGCATTCGCACAGAACACCACCTCCGGTATTGCTGGCCGCATCACGGGTGCTGACGGCAAGGCCCTCAGCGGCGCGACGGTCAGCATCAAGCACGACGAATCAGGCTCGGTAAACAACCTGGTGACCGATGCTGATGGTCGCTATGGTGCGCGGGGCTTGCGCGTCGGCGGTCCCTACACCGTGACGATTACCAAAGATGGCAAGGTGCAAAAGCGTGAAGGCGTTTACCTGCAATTGGCCGAGACAGCCACCATGGATGCGCAACTCACTGGCGCCGCAACCACGCTAGCCGCTGTCACCGTCACCGGGGCTGCCGGTACCGCCAGTGTTTTTAGCAGCAACGCAATGGGCGCCGGAACCCAGTTGGGGCGCAAGGAGATCGATGCCTACGCCTCGATCCAGCGCAGCCTGCAGGACTATGCCCGGATGGACCCGCGCCTGTCGCAAACCGACAAGGAGCGCGGTGAAATCTCGGCCGGCGGCCAGAATTCGCGCTACAACTCGATCACCATCGACGGCGTCACAACCAGCGACACCTTTGGTCTGGAATCGAACAATCTGCCGACCTCGAAGCAGCCGATCTCGATCGACGCCATCCAGTCGGTTCAGGTCAACCTCTCGAACTACGATGTGACGCAAAAAGGCTATACCGGTGCCAATATCAATGCGGTCACCAAGTCCGGCACGAATGAGTTCAAGGGCAGCGTTTACTACGTGTTCCGCAATGACAGCGTCGTCGGTGATCGATACAACCGCGCCGATGACAGCTACTTCAGGCCCTTGCCATTCAAGGAAGAAACCAAAGGCTTTACGCTGGGTGGTCCGCTGGTCATGGACAAATTGTTCTTCTTTGCCAGCTACGAAGAGCTCAAGAGCAACCGCGCACAGCCCCAGTTCGGCCCGGTCGGCAGTGCGCTCACCAATGTCGGCATTTCCCAGACCGTCATAGACTCATTGAACGCCATGGCCAAGACCCAATACAAATTTGATATTGGCGATACCAACGGCGACAACCCGCTCAACGTGAAGGACACGCTGATCAAGCTGGACTGGAACATCAACAGCAATCACCGCGCCAACTTCCGCTTCGCCAACACCAAGCAGGAAGAGAACAATTTTGGCAGCTTCAGCACCTCGGCCCTGACCTTGACCTCGTCCTGGTACAACCAGAAAAAGAATATCGACACCATGGTGGGCCAATGGTTTGCCGACTGGACACCGAACTTCTCGACCGAGTTCAAAGTATCCAAGCGTGACTACAACAGCGTGCCGATCAACAACGCCTATCTGCCGTCAATGGCACTTTCCTTCGCTGGCGCACTGCCAAGCAACTCACCGGCTGGCGTCAACACCGGAACGCGCTTCCTGAATTTCGGAACCGAATTCAGCCGTCACTTCAACGTCCTTGATACCAAGACCACCGATGCCTACTTTGGGGCCACCTGGGCGCTCGACAACCACGAAGTGAAATTCGGTGTAGACCTTGCCAACAACAAGGTCTACAACGCTTTCCTGCAAGGCACTTACGGCAGCTACACCTTCAATTGCACCAGCAGTACAGCAAGCTTGACCTACAGTTTCGGCGCGATCAACTGCGGCACGGCCACAGCGGCGCAGGTTGAAGCGGCGGTGCTGGAAAACTTCAGCAAAGGACGGCCCTCCTCGTATCAAGTCCAGGTAGCCGCGCCAGGCAAGACACTCGACGACGGCATTGCCCAGTGGGCTTTGGCCAATACCGGCGTGTTTGTGCAGGACAACTGGACCGTCAACAATCGCCTGACCGTTTCCGCCGGTGTGCGTCTTGATTCACAATCGACCAGCGACAAGCCGGCCTTCAATGCCGCCGCTGCCGCTCCAAGAGTCGCTGGCAGCGTGACGGGTACCACCGTGGTGCGCAACAGCGGCGGGTTTGGACTCGACAACTCGGTGACGGTCAACGGACAGACCCTGGTCGAGCCGCGTGTTGGCCTGAATTACGTGCTTGACCCGAGCGACAAACAGAGGGCACAACTGCGCGGTGGTTTCGGCCTGTTCCAGGGTACAGCCGCCAATGTGTGGCTGTCCAACCCCTACTCCAATACCGGTCTGGCCACGCGCATCATCGGTTGCGGCATCAGCGGCTTCTCTGCTTGCCCGGCCACCGGTGGTCTCTTCAGCGCCGACCCAACCAAGCAGCCAACCAATTTTGTCGGTGCCATACCAGCCGCCAATGTGGACTTTATCGACCCAAGCCTGAAGCAACCGGCCGTCTGGAAGATGAATCTCGCCTATGACGGCGTGCTCCCGTTCGGCGGCCTGGTGTTTGGTGCCGAATGGATGTACACCAAGAATCAGTCGGGCATTTACTACCAGCACCTCAACCTCGGTGGCGCCACGCGCAGTGGCCCGGATGGTCGTGAGATGTATTACACGCCGCAGGGTTACAACCCGGCCTGCTGGACCTCCACTGGCAGCTTCACGACCAACCCCACCGGGTGCAGTGGCGGTCGCGCCCGCGCCCTGAGCAACCCCCTGTTCAACAACGTCCTGCTGGCGACGACAAGCGACCAGGGCGGCGGCAACGCGATCACCCTGTCCCTG
>QYPX01000265.1 GCA_007280205.1 Comamonadaceae bacterium | reverse complement strand
TGTCGCCGTCGCCGATGATCGAGCTCGGCGACTTCATGAACCGAAAGCTTGGCAGCGTCCACGTCAACGAGATGCAGGGCAACCCCTTTCAGATGGATGTGAACTACCGCGGCTACACGGCCTCACCGCTGCTGGGGACACCGCAGGGCTTGTCGGTCTACATGGATGGCGTGCGCATGAATCAGCCGTTTGGCGACGTCGTGAGTTGGGACCTGATTCCGCGTTCGGCGATCTCCTGTCTCACCTTGATGCCAGGCTCCAATCCTCTGTTTGGCCTCAACACCCTGGGCGGCGCCTTGTCGGTCCAGACCAAGAATGGCAGCAGTGACCCGGGTACCTCGCTACGGGGAACTGCGGGCAGTCATGCCCGGCGCAGCGCCGAGTTTGAGCATGGCAGCTCCAACGAGCAGGGGCTGAACTGGTATTTCAACGCCAACCTGTTCCTGGAGGAGGGGTGGCGCAAGGATTCGCCTTCGGACGTACGTCAGTTCTTCGGCAAGTTGGGCTGGCGAAGCGGCGAAACCGATCTCAAACTGACGCTTTCACATGCCGACAATCAATTGAGCGGTAACGGTTTGCAGGAGCAGGGATTGCTGGCGCGTGACCGCACCAGTGTCTACACCAGGCCGGATGTGACGCAGAACCGCTCGACGCTGCTCAGTCTGGCCGCGAACCACGCCTTCAACGACGACTTGCTTTTCTCCGGCAATGCGTATTACCGCGATATCAACACCTCGACTTACAACGGCGACATCAATGAGGGCTCGCTCGACCAGTCGGTCTATCAGCCCAGCGCGGCCGATCAGGCAGCGCTGGCTTTGGCAGGCTACAGCGGCTATCCGGTCAAAGGGGCTACAGCATCGAACACGCCATTTCCCTTGTGGCGTTGCATTGCGCAGGCGCTGCAAAATGATGAGCCCGCTGAAAAGTGCAATGGTTTGATCAACCGCACGCAGACCGCGCAGCAGAACTACGGCCTGTCAGGGCAGATTACGGCGCTGGGTGAACTCGGTGGTAAGCGCAACCGCTTTGTGGCAGGCGCGGCTGTTGACGCCAGCCGTGTCAGTTTTCGGCAGTCGTCGCAGCTTGGCTATGTGAATCCGGATCGCAGCATCACCGCTGTCAATGCCTTTGGTGATGGCGTTAGCGGTGGCACAGTGGATGGTGAACCCTACGACACGCGGGTTGATCTGGCGGGCCGCATCCAGACCTGGAGTGTCTATGCCAGCGACACACTGTCCGTTCAGAATAACCTGCACCTGACCCTGTCAGGCCGCTACAACCGCACCGGCATTGAGAACCGCGACCAGATTCATGGCGACGGCGACGGCGCCTCGCTCAGTGGCGATCATCGCTTTGCACGCTTCAATCCAGCTATCGGCCTCACCTTCAGCCCGAACCGGACACTCAACGCCTATGCTGGCTACAGCCAGAGCAGCCGCGCGCCGACCGCCATCGAACTGGGTTGTGCCAATCCGGACCAGCCGTGCAAACTGCCCAATGCCATGGCCGGTGATCCGCCGCTCAGACAGGTGGTCACACACACGCTGGAGGCTGGTCTGCGCGGTACCGCGAGCGGCAATATGCAATGGAATGCGGGCATCTTCAGCGCTGAAAATTATGACGACATCCTTTTTGTGGCCGACAACCAGGCCGGGTTTGGCTACTTCAGGAACTATGGCAAAACCCGGCGTCAGGGGCTCGAACTCGGCCTTGGTGCGAAGCTTGGCAACTTGAATTTGGGCGCCCAATACACTTGGCTGGATGCGACCTACCAGAGCGTCGAAACGGTCAACGGCACAGGCAACAGCAGCAACGAGGCGGCAATGGCCGGCACCCCTGGGCTGGAGGGCACCATCAGCATTCGACCCGGCGACAAGATACCGCTGATCCCACGTCAATCGCTCAAACTGTTTGCTGATTACGCAGTTTCACCGACCTTCATGCTGAGTGTCAGCATGCTGGCGTTTAGCAGTGCCTTTGCACGCGGCAACGAGAACAATGCGCACCAGGCGGATGCGACGAATTACCTGGGGTCAGGCCAAAGCGCTGGCTATGCGGTTTTCAATCTGGCTGCCAGTTACAGCGTGGCACAGCGGTGGCAAATGACGGCGCAAGTCAATAATGTCTTCGATACGCGCTACAACACGGCCGCTCAGCTTGGCCCGACCGGTTTCGATGCCAACGGCAATTTTGTCGCAAGACCGTTGGGTGGATCAAGCGCTGCGGGCTATCCACTTGTGCAATCAGCTTTCTACGCCCCTGGCGCGCCGCGATCCATCTGGATCAGCCTTCGCTATGCGCTGGACAAACCGACGCGGTAAAGAATCACGTCTGCCGGTTGAGCTTGCGGTAAATCGTGTTGCGGCTGATATTGAGTTGCTTCGAAGCCAACGATACATTGCCGGCACAGGCGGCGAGTACGCGCATGATGGTCGTGATTTCAAGCTGTTCCAGGCTGTTGATCGGCGCCGCCTTCGATGCTGTCAAATTGGCCAGATCCCAAGTGTTGATGAACTCCCCGGCGGCAAGCGGTCGCGCCGGCAGTGTCGACGGTTTGGGCCCATCAACCGTGCCAGCCCTCGCCAAAGTCGGTGGGCTGAGGGCTGCAAGTTCTTCCTTGAAATCGTCAGCGAGATGCGCTGTGGTGATTTCACGTTCGCTCATGGCGATGACGGCGGCCGTCTTCAGAACGTTGTTGAGTTGGCGCAGGTTGCCCGGCCAGGCATAGCGCAAAAAGGAGTCCATCAATGAGGACTGAATGCTCAGGGCGTGATTCGGCGACAACTCGCGCAAGATCCTTTGGCACAGTCCTGCCAGGTCAGTTCGCTCACGCAAGGGCGGCAACTTGACCGAAATACCGTTGATGCGGTAATAAAGATCGTCGCGAAAGCTCCTTTGATCCATCAGTTCGCGCAGGTTTCGATGCGTCGCGCAAATCAGGTTGATGTCGATGTCGGTCGAACGGTGCCCGCCCAGGGCAACGACTTTGCGCTCCTGCAAGACCCGCAGCAAGCGCGCCTGCAATGGCAAGGGCATGTCGCCAATTTCATCAAGAAAAAGTGTTCCACCGTTGGCCTGCGACAGCTTTCCCTGATCTCCCTTTCGCTTGGCGCCGGTGAAGGCACCCTCTTCATAGCCAAACAATTCGGACTCGATCAACTGTTCCGGAATCGAGGCGCAGTTGATCGCAACAAAAGGCTGATTCCGGCGTCTGCTGAATTGATGTATGGCATTGGCCAAAAGTTCTTTGCCGGTGCCGGTCTCACCGACAATCAGAATTGAAATATCCTTGTCGATGACCTGGCGAACTTTCTGCGCTACCGCCCGCACCTGAGCGTCGCCGGCGTCGAGCTCATCGAGCTGGTAGCTGGATTTTCTTGCTGCCGGTGCGCCTTTCGCAAGAAGTAGTGAGGGTGCTGCCACAGGGCGTGCCGGATGCATCTGGGCGAAGGAGGCATTGACTGACTTCGAGATTCCGGAAGCCTCGTTCCAGCTGATACGAATAAAAACAGCTTTCCCGCTACTCAGATGCAACTGCATTGGGGTCATCGTGGTGTAGCGCAACTTGTCCATGAGCTCTGCGAAGCCCAAGCCAAAGAGCAGGCGCAGACCCTTGACGCGTAAAGTGGACGCGCTGATGTCCAGGATTCTCAATGCCTCCCGGTTGGCGCCCAGGATTTGCCCATCCTCGCCAAAAGCGATGATGCCCTCTTCAGACGTGCCGATCAGTTCGGTGACGGCATGGAAGTGCAACTGTGGCGTTTGACGAAATTTGTCCCGGAACCAGTTGTTCTCAATGGTTCGAGCACACATCGCCACCAGACCCGCAGTGTGCGCGTGAAAAGAGCGCTTGTCACCCGACGCGTCCAACACGCCAATGACATTGCTTGAATGATCCAGAATGGGTGAGGCCGCACAGCTGAGGAAATGATTCGACTGAAAGAAATGTTCTTCACCCTGCACGAAGATGTCCGACTCCAGAATCAGGGCGGTACCCACGGCATTGGTGCCCTTGGATGATTCAGACCAACTGACACCCGGGCGCAGCGCAACCTTATCGGCCTGCTCAATGAAGGTGCTTTGACATTGGGTACGCAGAATGGTTCCAGTACCGTCAGTCAAGACAATCATGCTGCCGAAATCGGCGACGGATCTGCCGAGCATGGTTAACACTGAGGTGGCCTGCGCGATCAGGCGTGCGTTGCGTTCAAGCGCAATCTGAAAATCGGCCGGCACCAAAGTCGAGTAGTCGCATGACTCATAGGGCTTCAGGCCCTGATACTCGCAGCGCGCATGCGATTCAATGATGAAGGGTTTGGGTGAACCCGGTCCTTCATCCATCCCCATTCCAGGATAGCTGGCCGGCGACGCTCCGACATTGAAGCTCCAATTTTCGCGTGGCGGAACCATGAACTTGTCTCCATTTCGGGTAAGCGCAAACTCCTTGTGGATTGCCTACCGGGTTGTCTGATCCCTGCCGTGATAACCGCGTAGCATACAGGCTGCCCCGATTACTCTTATGCGGGTAAACCAGAAGTTGGGGAATGGCTGTGGTCAATGGGACATCGCCAGCTTAAGTCTTAAGCTTGGCACCGGTCTCACTGCTTTTTTTGTTGGCGATAGTCCCACCAGGGCAAAACCCGGCGCATGGACAACACTTCACCACATTGCAAGGCGCTGTAGCCCGGAATATCTTCCATGACTGCCTGCCACTCGGGCATCCTCAGGAGTTGCAGCAGGGCCAGCGTTCCGGGTTGCGTCAATGCCGACTTCAGACAGACCAGGTGGTAACGCTCTTCGGTCAGTGGCACAAAGTCAAGCCCTGCGCCTTGCGCGGCTGCGGCAATGCCCAGGCCGGCATCAAACTGACTCGCCGCCACTGCGTTGGCTACGGCCGCGTGCGAGGGCTCGGTGTGCTCATAACCTGTGATAGCTGCTGCTGGCACAGCAGCGCGGGTCAGCAACTCGTCGAGCGCCACGCGCGTGCCTGTGCCCAGCGCCCTGTTGGCAAAGCGCGCGTGTTTTGCTGCGACGTCCTGCAGCGAGTGCAGGCCCATAGGATTTCCCCTGGCCACCATCAAGCCCTGAGTCCGCTGTGCAAACCCGATGATCTTGTGCAGACCTGGCTGCAGCAGCGGCTTGTAGGCGCGTTCGGTCAGGGTCTTGGCGCCACTGTTGAGCAGCGTATGAAAACCTGCCATCACGCAGCGGCCTTCGTTCAACGCCCGAATCGCATCGACGCTGCCGGTGAAACGAATGTCCAGATGCAACTGCCCCTGCGTTTGGGCGTGGGCCTGCTGCAGGGCGTACTCGCGCAGTGTGCTCAGTGCCTCGTCGTGGCTGGCGTAGAGCGTGACCACATGAACCGAGTCGTCAAAGGCCTGGGCGTAGGTGCGCTCAAGTTCGGCGCGCAGCGCTTCAATCTGCGGTGCCAGCCGGGCCTGGGCCTGCCGTTCGGCCCACATCAGCTTGGCGCCAAATTCGGTGAGACGGGCTGATTGCCCCTTTTCCCACACCACCAACTCATTGCCAAGTTCGTTCTCCCAGCGTTTGAGTTCACCCCAGACGTGGCGATAGGACAGACCGAGCGCACGCGCGCCGGCCGAGATGGAGCCATGGCCTGAGACCGCCTGCAGCAAATCAATCAAAGGGTTGCGCACCAGCGCCGGGCTGCTGTCGCGAGAGAGGGTGTAGTGGAATTGGAGCCTATGCACGGCGTTTCATATCGTTAGTAATTCAATTGGTGGCTACGATAGTCTAAATGACCTCATTCACCGAAAGCGCGTCTACCGCGCTGCAACTTGTCATTTCGCTTGACAAGGGCTTGCTCAGCATCGTGGGACGCTCCCTGTCGGTTAGTGCCACCGCCTGTGCGATTGCCTGCGTGCTGGGCCTGCTGCTGGGCGCCTGGCTGGGTGTGGCGCGATTTGCCGGGCGCAATGCGCTGCTGACCCTGCTCAATACTTTCCTGGCAGTACCTTCGGTGGTAGTGGGCTTGGTGGTGTACCTGTTGCTGTCGCGCTCTGGGCCGCTGGGTTACCTGGGCTGGTTGTTCAGCTTCAAGGCCATGGTGCTGGCGCAGGCGATTCTGGTGTTGCCGGTGGTCACGGCCTTGACTCGCCAAGCGGTGGAAGACGTTGAAAACGCGCACGGCGAGCAACTGAGGTCGCTCGGCGCCAGTTCACTGGTGCGCAGCCTGCTGCTGGCCTGGGATGAGCGGTACGCGTTGCTGACCGTGATCATTGCGTCCTTTGGCCGCGCCATCTCGGAGGTTGGTGCGGTGATGATTGTGGGTGGCAACATCGATGGTTTCACCCGTGTCATGACGACGGCGATTGCGCTGGAGACCAGCAAAGGCGACCTGCCGCTGGCACTCGGTTTGGGTTTGATCCTGCTGGCTGTGGTGCTGCTGCTCAATGTGATGATCGGCTTGCTGCGGCGCTGGCGTGAAGACTCAGAAGGCAGTGGCGCAGCCAAGGTAGCTCCCGTGTTGCAGGTCTCTGCATGAGTGCGCTGTTTGAACTGGATCAGGCGAGTGTCCATTTTGGTCGCGCTGAGCGCGCGGTGCGCGCGCTGTCCGAGGTGACGCTGCGCATTGCACCGGGCGAGCGCGTGGCGCTGGTCGGTGCCAACGGTTGCGGCAAGAGTACGCTGCTGCGTTTGTTGCACGGCCTGCTGCGCCAGACCTCGGGTCAGGTGCAGGCGGCGCCTCTGAAGCAGCAGGCCATGCTGTTTCAAAGGCCGCACTTGTTGCGCACAACGGTGCAAAACAATGTGGCGCTGGGCCTGTGGTTGCGTGGCCGGCCCTGGGCCCTGGCAAAGACTCTGGCCTTGTCGGCGCTAGCGCGGGTCGGATTGACGGAACTGGCGCAGCGCAACGCACGCAAGCTTTCGGGCGGGCAGCAGCAACGCGTGGCGATGGCGCGCGCCTGGGCGCTTGATCCGCAGATCTTGCTGCTCGATGAACCGACCGCCAGTCTGGATCCGCACGCCAAGCGCGAAGTCGAGGCCTTGATGGAAGAGTTTGCCAGCTCCGCTAGCGCGATGACACTGGTGTTCGCCAGCCACAACCTGGGTCAGGTCAAGCGACTGGCGAGTCGGGTGATCTATCTTGAGCATGGATGCCTGGTGGCGGATTTGCCGGTGGCTGATTTTTTTAACGGGCCCTTGCTGCAAGAGCACTATCCGGCCGCCCATTTGTTTGTTAAAGGAGAACTTGTATGAAGATTTTGAAGTCCGTACAGGCAGCTGCGCTGCTTGTCGCCTGCGTGGCCGCTCAAGCGCAATCGATTGTTGTGGCTTCGACCACCTCGACCGAACAGTCGGGTCTGTTTGCCTACCTGCTGCCGGAATTCAAGAAGGCCAGTGGCATCGAGGTCAAGGTGGTCGCGCTGGGCACCGGCCAGGCCATCGACATGGGGCGCCGCGGTGACGCCGACGTCCTGTTTGTGCATGACCAGGTCGCCGAAGAGAAGGTCGTTGCCGAAGGCTTTGCTATCAGGCGTTTTCCCGTCATGTACAACGACTTTGTGCTGATTGGCCCGACCGCCGACCCGGCCAAAACCAAAGGCAATGACATCGTCGAGGCGCTGAAAAAATTGTCGGCGGGCAATGTGTCCTTTATTTCGCGCGGCGACAAGAGCGGGACGCATGCGGCGGAACTTCGCTTCTGGAAGATGGCCGACCTGACGGACAAGAAGGGCAGCGGCTACAAGGAATGCGGTTGCGGCATGGGTCCCGCGCTCAACATTGCTTCGAGCAGCGGCGCCTATGTACTGGCCGATCGCGCCACCTGGCTCAATTTCAAGAACCGGGCCGATCTGGCGGTGCTGGTCGAGGGCGACAAGCGGCTCTTCAATCAGTACGGCGTGATGCTGGTGAACCCGGCCAAACACCCGCACGTCAAGGTCGCAGAAGGACAGAAATTTGTTGACTGGGTTCTCTCGGCAACGGGCCAGAACGTCATTGCCGGCTACAAGATTGGTGGCGAGCAACTGTTCTTTCCGAACGCCGGCAAGTGAGGTGAGCGCCTTGAGAAAGGCGAAGCGGCGCGAGTGTTCGCCTGCCACCTTGCTTGATACGCTGCTGCGTTCACATGTTCGCCCAAGCCGCCGGCACAGGAGGTGTTCCGGCGCTTCGGTTTCTCGCTGCCCTGAGCGTCAGTTTCGCAGCGCCAGGCGCCTGGAGCGAGCGCGGATGTTAAGGACCTCGACTGCCAGTGAAAACAGCATGGCGACATAGACGTAGGCTTTGGGAACATGGACGTCAAAAGCCTCGGCCACCAGCAAGGTGCCGACCATCGTCAGAAAGGACAAGGCCAGTACCTTGATGGAAGGATGCCGGTCAACAAAGTCACCAATCGACTTGGCTGCCAGCATCATGACCGCCACCGACGCGATGACGGCCGCGACCATGATGCTGAGTTGGTCCACCATGCCGACTGCGGTGATGACAGAGTCCAGCGAGAAGATGATGTCGACGACACCGATCTGGACAATCGTTCGCCAGAACAGGGTGGCGCCGGTCTTGATTGCGTCCACGCCAGCGCCAGACTCCTTGGTCGGGTGGGCTTCAACCTCCAGAAAAATCTCGTGTGAGGCCTTGTAGAGCAGGAACAGGCCACCGCCCAGCAGGATCAGATCTCGTCCACTGATGTCGGTGCCCAGCGCGCTGAACAGTGTGCCGGTCAGTGTCATCACCCATGACAGGCTGAACAGCAGTGCGATGCGCGACAGCATCGCAAAGCCCAGCCCCAGGCGGCGTGCCAGTTCGCGCTGCTCAGCCGGCAGTCGACCCACCAGGATGCTGATGAAAATGATATTGTCGATGCCCAGCACGATTTCCAGCGCGGCCAGCATGAAGAATGCAATCCAGGTGTTAGGGTCGGACAGAACTTCCATGGGTGTCTTGAATAGTGTTGAAAGGAGTTGGAGTTTAAGGTCGGCGCTGCAATCGTGCTGGCAAGGGTCTAAGATGCGCGCTGCGCAATGTTGCCTATTTTCTTCAGGGGATTCATATGACGATTTCGATGTACCAGGCCAGCGTTCCGTGTTTCGTCCGCACGCTGGGCAATTTGTCGGCGATTCTGGGCAAGGCGCAGGGCTACGTCGATGCGAAAAAAATCGATCCACTGGCGCTGACCAGTTGTCGCCTGTTTCCCGACATGCTGCCCATGACGCGGCAGGTGCAGATTGCCTGCGACGCCGCCAAGGGGCTGGTGGCGCGGCTGTCCGGACTGGAGAACCCGGTGCACGAAGATACCGAGAAGACGCTGGTCGAACTGCAGGCGCGCATTGCCAAGACGCTCGCTTTTGTGCAGAGTGTGACGCCGGCGCAGCTTGATGGCACAGAAGAGAAAGACATCGTGGTCAAGCGTGGCGATACCGAAACGCACTACCAGGGCATGCAGTATCTGCTTGGCAATGCGCTGCCGAATTTCTACTTTCACGTCACCACGGCCTACAACATCCTGCGCCACAACGGCGTCGAGATCGGCAAGCGCGATTACCTTGGCCAGGTCTAGCCCAGAACCCCTTCGCCACCCAATACGATGCGCGCCCATTCTGGCAAGGTCTTCACAAGTATTTTGGTTGTCAGTCCCTGACACACTGCGATTCGCATCGGCGGGCTGACCTGGTTTTTGCCCCGGCTTCCGGTGTCGTACAGCAGGGCCATGTCGGCCTGCCGAACCGCTTTCGATAAGTTTTGCAAGGTGCGCGGATACCGCGCCAGAACACGCTCGGGCGGCACGTCATGGCCGCCTTCTAGTACGCGCTGTCGTACACGCGCGAGCAAGATATCAGTGTGATCCAGACAAACGACCAGCAACACGACGGCAAAGCCACTTTGTTGAGCCTTCACCATCAGCGACAATTTGGACGGGTGGGAGAACACAGTTTCGCTGACGAAAGTGCGGGCGGTTGCGAGTAAATCGGCGCGACGTCCATCAGCCCATTGGCGGGCTGCTTCCGAGCGAAGTTGTGAGTCTGCGATGTGCTGCAGACCTGTCGCCTCATGCAAATCGGCGTTGACAAACTCGGCCTCGGCTGGAATCAAACCAGCCGCCAAGGCAGCGCGATACAAGCTGGACTTGCCAGCCCCGTTTGGTCCAGCCAGTAAATAGAAAATCGGCTGAGGCACGCTCAGACAACTTGCTTGGTCGTCAGGTCCCTGGAGCGGTTGTTCAGTACCACATCACGTACCCGATCTGCCAAAATTCCGGTAGTGTCAGCCTTTGCGAAGCGCTCTTCAATGTCGCTGAGTGTGCCGGCGATGCGCGCGTTATGCGCTGCTGCCTCATAACCCACGATGGCCGTTTGCGCCTCCTGCGCGGTCAGGCCGGAATGCTCGACCACCCGTCCCAGGGTAGTCCAATATTCGATTTGGCCTGCAACGGAGCGGCGTAAGGGCTGAGCTGCTTCGCGGGCTTGCTGAACCAGCACAACCGGGAGTTTGACCGACGCAAAACTGGCCGGCCGCTTGCCTGAACTGACGGCGCCATCCACAGTGAGCTTGCTCATATTGAAATTCCTTTATGGCGCATTTTGCGCCATAAAGATCCGATTGACAAGAAATCGGATTCTTCTCAACCCAGGATCGCCACACCCTTGATTTGGGCGTACAGCGACAAGCCCGGTGCCAGGGACAGCGTGCGGGCCGAGCGCTCGGTGATGCGCGCCAGCAGCGTGCAGCCACCCACATCCAGCGAGACCATGACCTGACCCGGGCTGTCGGGTGCGATGGCGCTGACGGTGGCACTCAGGATATTGAGGATGCTGGTGCCGCTTTGCTTTTGCAAGGTCAGGCTGACGTCGCGTGCCTGAACGCGGATGCGCAGGCTCTGGCCAATGCTCCTGTTCTGTATCGGCAGGCTCATGACGCCGCCGCTGAAACTCGCGGTGCTCAGGTGGTCCGACTCGTCATGCCTGCTGACGCTCAGTGTCAGAACGGCGCCCGCTGTATCGCCATGCGCGAGTGAAAGGTCAAGACGAGTGAGCATGTCCTCAGTGCGACCGCTGGCGGTGACCTTGCCGGAATCGAGCAGCACGAGATGGTCAGCCAAACGCGCCACTTCATCGATCGCGTGGCTCACGTAAAGCACCGGTATGTCGAGTTCGTTATGGAGCTTTTCTAGGTAGTGCAGAACTTCGGCTTTGCGCGCGGCGTCCAGAGCTGCCAGCGGTTCGTCCAGCAACAGGATGCTTGGGCTGCTGGCCAGAGCGCGGGCGAGGGCGACGCGCTGACGCTCACCGCCTGATAGCGCATCCGATCGGCGCTGCAGCAGATGCCCGATACCGAGCAGGGCAACGCTCTGTTCCAGCGATACCCGACGCAGTGCCGGTGGCACGCGGTGCAGGCCGTAATTCAGGTTTTGTGCGACGTTCAGATGTGCGAACAGACTAGCCTCTTGAAACACGTAGCCCAGCGCACGCTGGTGGACCGGCATAAAGAGGCCTCTAGCGTCGTCTTGCCAGACTTCACCGTTGACCGCTACCAGTCCCTTGGCGCGTCGCTCCAGACCTGCAATAGCGCGCAGGCAACTGGTCTTGCCTGAACCGGAGGGGCCAAACAGGGCGGTAACGCCGCGGCCGGCCAGGTCGAGGTCAAGTTCGAGCGCAAAGCCCGGGTAGTTGAGCTTCAGGCGAGTGCGTAGCTGGCCTTTCAAGAGCTGGCTCATCGGGCGCGCTCCAGTGGCTGCCGCTTGCCTGGTGCCACAGCGTAAAGTGCCAGCAGCGCCGCAAATGAAAACAGCACCATGCCGCCGGCCAGCCAGTGTGCTTGCGCGTATTCGAGTGCCTCCACGTGGTCGTAAATCTGCACCGACAGGACACGGGTTTTGTCGGGTATGTTGCCGCCAATCATCAGTACGACCCCAAACTCGCCGACCGTGTGTGCAAAACCCATGACCGCCGCGCTCAGATAAGCCGGTCTCGCCAGCGGTAGGGCGACACTGAAGAAGGTGTCCAGGGGCGATGCGCGCAGCGTGGCGGCAATTTCCAGCGGGCGCGCGCCGATCGCGCTAAACGCGTTTTGCAGAGGTTGCACAACAAAGGGCAGGGAATAGATGACCGAGCCGACAAGCAGACCAGCGAAAGTGAAGGGCAGCAGCCCCAGGCCCAGGGCTTGGGTGAGTTGGCCGACCGGTCCGGTCGGCCCCATCGCGACCAGCAGGTAGAAGCCGATGACGGTCGGTGGCAGTACCAGCGGCATTGCGATCAGGGCGCTCAGCGGACCTTTGAGCCAGCTGCGCGTGTGAGCAAGCCACCAAGCCAGCGGTGTACCCAGCAGCAGCAGCAACGCAGTAGTCAGGCTGGCGAGTTGGAGTGTCAGGCTTGCGGCCCCCCAATAAAGATCTGGCATCAGAAGAATCGCTCAGGGAGTTTCATAGCCGAAAGAACGGAGCGTACGCTTGCTCTGCTCGGTTTTCAGGAAAGCAAGCAGCGCCAGGGCTGCTGTTTTGTCGCGCCCAGGCAGCAACAGCACGGCGTCCTGTCGCAAGGGGTCGTAGTAGCGGGGCGGGACGATCCAGCCGGAGCCTTTGCTGATGCTGCCGTTCTGAAAAACTTGTGACAGGGCAATAAAGCCCAATTCGGCATTCCCGCTGGCGACAAAACTGTAGGTTTGACCGATGCTCTCACCCATCACGAGACGCGGCGTCAGTGCGCCCAGCAGTCCAAGCCCGGCCAGTGTTTGTACGGCGGCAGTGCCATAGGGTGCCAGTTTCGGTGAGGCCAGCGCAAGATGTTTGAAATTGCCACTTTTCAAGATCGCACCCTGTGCGTCGACGACATCGGCTTGTATCGACCACAGGACCAGTTTACCGACGGCGTACGTGAAACGCGAACCAGCCACTGCAAGTCCTTCGCGCTCCATTTTTGCCGGTGTTTCATCGTCGGCCGAGAGGAAAACGTCAAACGGTGCACCACTCTTGATCTGGGTGTACAGCTTGCCGGTGGCACCGGCCGACAGCAGCAGTTTGTGCCCGGTCTTCATTTCAAAATCGACAGCCAGCGCTCTGAGGGGCGAGGCGAAGTTGGCCGCCACCGCAATCCGTGCTTCTCCTGACTGTGCGCTGCTGCTCAGCGCCAAGCCAGCGATGAAGCACAACAGCGGCTTGATCATTTCGGATTGCCCAGTTTGCGGTACACCGTGGCGCGACTGATGCCCAAGGCGCGGGCGGCTTCGGCTACATTGCCGCGGGTTTGTTGTACGGCGCGGTGGATCAGCGAAATTTCGATATCCTTCAAATGCAAGTTGTCGCGCTGCGTGGCGTCGGCACCGGGTCGAACTGGCAGGCTCTCGCATGAGCGCTCGATCGGCAGGGCTTGCAGGCGCAGACCGGTCCAGAGCGGAACTTCCAGCGTGCTGTCCGGGCGTCGCAGAGCGTCAAACAGCAATTCATAAGCCATGCCAAAGACTGAGCTGACATGGACGCTGGATTGCGCCGGGCTGGGCAGGTTAGGCACCATTTGACGTGCAACCTGGTTGGCAGCCACGATCCAGCCGTCGTGGTCGAGGCACAGCAGGCCATCGGCTTCACTGCCAAGGTTGGTGCCCGGCCAATTCAGTCGAAGTGTCAGACTGTGCGCTTCGCGTTGCACCAGCGCGTTTTCAATTTTTTGTGCCGATTGCGCTACCAGATGCTTGAGTTCGGGACGTTCCACCGCATCGATGCCGGTCAAGTCGAGCATACCGACACAAGCGCCGTTCGGGCCAAACAGCGGTGCGCCAGCGCAACTGTAATGTGAGGTGCCTGAGAAAAAATGCTCACCCCGGTGCAACCAGACAGGTTGCAGATCGGTCAATGCGGCTCCGATGGCGGTGGTGCCGACCCGGCGCTCGGACAGGTCGGTGCCAATGCGGGTAATGTTGTTGGCGCGCCGGTCGGAGCGGTCAATCGCGCCGCTGGCAGCGATCACCACGCCGTCGACGTTGGTGAGAATGGCAAAGTAGCGCGTATTGATGATTGCGCGCCCGAGCTTTTCCAGCATCGGTCCTGCCGTCTCAACCAGATGCTGATTGGCGTCAGCGGTGTGGCGCATCTGTTGCTGACTTATCGCGTCAAAACTGACCGCCTGCTGTGGCTGCAGACCCAGGCTGATGCAACGCTGCCAGGAGCGTTCAATCCAGGGCGCAATCCAGCCTGGGACCGGCGACGCATGGTCCTGCAGCACGGCTCGCCGCGCTTGCGTGATGGTCGTCAGTCGCAGTGCCGCCTGAATGTCAGTAGGTTTGGTCATGGAGGCTGATGGCCTATTTCATGTGGTCGCCAATTTTCGTACACAAAGTGTTGCCACGTGCAGTGTCTCAAATTGAGAATTTCGTCGCTCTTGAGCTGTTACCTAGGGTTACCACCTAGGAAAAAGTTTATCGGCACGGCCAACAATCGCTATGTATTTCATTTCATAGGCATGGCACTTCTCAAAGTGCCGCAACCCCGCAGGAGAAACACATGCAAAAAGTGTTGCATATCAACGCCGACAAGTGCACCGGTTGTTTGCAATGCGAAATGGCTTGTTCTTTCGAGAACTACGGCACTTTCGCCACCGCCAAGTCGCGCATCAAGGTATTTGACTTCCACCACACCGGCAAGAAAGTGCCCTACACCTGCACCCAGTGCGATGAAGCCTGGTGCCTGCATGCCTGTCCGGTGGAGGCCATCACGGTGGACAAGGCCACCGGCGCCAAAGTCGTCAACGAAGCCACTTGCGTCGGCTGCAAGGTTTGCACCATTGCCTGCCCGTTTGGCACCATCAACTACGTCGAGACCACCGGCAAGGTGCAGAAGTGCGACCTCTGCGGCGGCGCGCCGGCCTGTGCCGAGCACTGCCCGACCGGCGCCATCACTTTCATTGATGCCAACTGGACCGGGCTGTCCAAGATGGCGCAGTGGGCCGACAAGCTGGGCAACCAGCCATCGGCATCCTGAAACATTGCGGGACAGATCGCAGCTACGCGAAGCGAGCCAGCTCTGTCCTCAACTGATTAAACTGGAGAAAATTATGTCTTGGGCTGGAAAAATTCTTCGCGTTGATTTGACCGCTGGTACCGTCAAATCCGAGCCGCTCAATATGGACTGGGCGCGCGCCTACATCGGTTCGCGCGGTCTGGGCACCAAATACCTGGTGGAAGAGGTGGATGCCAAGGTGGACCCTCTTTCACCCGCCAACAAGATCATCTGGGCTACCGGTCCGCTGACTGGCACGATGGCCTCGACGGGTGGCCGCTACACGGTGATCACCAAAGGCCCGCTGACCGGCGCCATTGCCTGCTCCAATTCAGGCGGCTATTGGGGCGCCGAGTTCAAGATGGCCGGCTGGGACATGGTGATTTTTGAAGGCAAGAGCGCCAAGCCGGTCTACCTCTATGTGAACGATGACGTCGCCGAGCTGCGCGACGCCAGCCATCTGTGGGGCAAGAGCGTCTGGGAAACCGAAGCCTCCCTGAAGTCCGCGCTGCAGGATCCGCTGACGCGAGTGTCCAGCATTGGCAAGGCCGGTGAAAACGGCGTGCTCTACGCCAGCGTGGTCAACGACCTGCACCGCGCCGCCGGACGCTCGGGCGTCGGCACCGTGATGGGCAGCAAGAACCTCAAGGCCATTGCCGTGCGCGGCACCAAGGGTGTCGGCAATATCCGCGACCCGAAAGCCTTCATGGAAGCAGTCAAAGCCGGCAAGAAGGTATTGGCCGAGAACGGCGTCACCGGAACCGGCCTGCCCGCCATGGGCACCCAGGTGCTGATGAGCGTCATCAACGAAGTGGGCGCTCTGCCAACGCGCAACCATCGCGACAACCAGTTTGAAGGCGCCAAGGACATTGGTGCCGAGGCCATGGCCGCGCCGCGCAAGAGCGACGGCAAGAAGCACCTGGTGACGAACCAGGCCTGCTTTGGTTGCACCATCGCCTGCGGTCGCATCAGCAAGATGGACGAAGGGCACTTCACCATTGTCAACAAGCCGCAGTACCGCGGTGCCAATGGCGGCCTGGAGTACGAAGCAGCCTGGTCGCTCGGCGCTGCCAATGGTGTCAACGATCTGGAGGCGCTGCAATACGCCAACCTGCTGTGCAACGAGGAAGGCATTGACCCGATCAGTTTTGGCGCCACCATCGGTGCCGTCATGGAACTCTACGATATGGGCGTGCTGACCAAGGAGCAGGTTGGCATCGAAGCCAAGTTCGGCTCGGCGCAGGCGCTCGCTTTCCTGGCCGAAGAGACCGTCAACGGTCGCGGCTTTGGCAAGGAAATCGGCCAGGGCTCCAAACGTCTGACCGCCAAGTACGGCCACCCCGAACTGAGCATGAGTTCCAAGGGACAGGAGTTCCCGGCCTACGACGGTCGCGCCATTCAGGGCATTGGTCTGGCCTACGCCACCAGCAACCGCGGCGGCTGCCATCTGCGCGGCTACACGATTGCCTCCGAAGTGCTGGGCATCCCCGTCAAGACCGATCCGCTCGAGCATGAAGGCAAACCCGATCTGGTCAAAGCCTTCCAGGACGCGACCGCTGCCTTTGATTCCTCTGGCTTGTGCATCTTCACGACCTTTGCCTGGGGTCTGCAAGACCTGTCACCGCAAATGCAGGGTGCCTGTGGTGAGCAGTACACGATCGAGGAACTGGCCACCATTGGCGAGCGCATCTGGAACATGGAGCGCGAGTTCAATAACCGTGCCGGCTTTACCAACAAGGATGACAGCCTGCCACCGCGTTTGACCAGTGTCGAAGGCGCCTGCAAGACCGGCCCTGCCAAGGGCAAGTTCAATATGCTGGCCGAAATGCTGCCCAAGTACTACGAAGTGCGTGGTTGGGATGCAGAAGGTCGGCCGACGGCAGCAACCAAGACACGCTTGGGGCTGTAGTAGGTCGGTAGAAGCCAGGTAGGTTTTTTGGGGTCGGATCACCGCCCGAGAGCGAAGCGAAGGGCGTGTGCTCTGACCCCAAAAAGCCGGTGCAACGAATGAGCGGCGTTTTCTTGCCGCTTTATTTTTTGGAGACTCGAATATGACCCATCACCTCATCCTCGGCGCCGGCCCGGCCGGCGTTATCGCTGCGGAGACGATACGCAAACACGCGCCCGGCGATGCCATCACCCTCGTTGGCGATGAGCACGAGCCGCCGTACTCGCGCATGGCCATTCCCTATCTGCTGATGGGCAAGGTGGGTGAAGCTGGAACCTACCTGCGCAAGAGTGCTTCGCACTTTGCAGACTTGAGAATCAAGCTGACGCAGGCAACCGTCAAGCGCGTCGACAGCGCCGGGCGATCGGTCACGCTGGACAGCGGCGAGGCCATCCAGTTCGACACCCTGCTGATCGCCACCGGTTCTCAGCCACTGCAACCGCCGATCCCCGGCATTGACAGCGCTGGTGTGCATACCTGCTGGACCATGGCGGATGCCAGAGCCATCATGGCGCTGGCCACCAAAGGCTCGCGTGTCCTGCAACTCGGTGCCGGCTTTATCGGCTGCATCATCATGGAAGCGCTGGCGGCTCGCGGTGTGCACTTGAGCGTGGTCGAGATGGGTGACCGCATGGTGCCGCGCATGATGGGCGAGACGGCAGGCGGCATGATTCGCGACTGGTGTGAGACCAAGGGGGTTGAGGTTTTTACCGGCACCCGGGTTGAAGCGATAGAAGCCGGCAAGCCAATGCAAGTACGCCTGAGCAATGGCAAGACGCTAGCGGCCGATCTGGTGATCAGCGCTGCTGGTGTGCGCCCGGCCATCGGCTTTCTGGAAGATTCCGGCATCACCTGCCTGCTCGGTGTGCTGACCGACGAGCATTTGCAAAGCTCGGTACCTGGCATCTACGCTGCGGGTGATTGCGCCGAAGCGTTTGACAAGGTGTCTGGCAAAACCATCGTCAGCGCGATCCAGCCCAATGCGGCTGAACAGGCGCGGGTGGCAGCACTCAATATGGTCGCTTTTGCACGTGGTCAGGCGCCTGGCGCCGAACTCAAAGGCGTTACGCAAGTCAACGTACTCGATACGCTGGGGCTGATCTCCAGCAGCTTTGGCGAGTGGCAGGGCGTTGCCGGTGGTCAGCATGTCGAGTTGACCGACAAGGCGGCGGGGCGGCATTTGAGTCTGCAGTTCAAGGACGACGTGCTGGTGGGCTGCAACTCGGTGGGCTGGACGCAGCATGTGGGCGTGATGCGCGGTCTGGTCGAGGGACAGGTGAGACTGGGCGGCTGGAAAGACGTCTTGCTGCAGGACCCGACACGTCTGATGGAGGCCTATCTTGACAGTGCGCAGGGGCAAAGTGCCTGGTCCGGTGCGCTGGACGAGCGACGCCGCTAGAATCCGCGGCGCATGAAGATAACGCTCAAACTCTTTGCCACGCTCACCGATTACCTGCCCGAGTCATCGCGTTACACCAACATCGTCGAACTGGAGGTGCTTGAAAGCACCACCATCGGCCAGATCATCGAGACGCACCAGTTGCCATCCAAGCTGGTGCATCTGGTGCTGGTCAATGGCAAGTACATAGAACCTGAAAAGCGTGCCAGCTATAGCCTGATCGAGGGCGATGTGCTGGCGATCTGGCCACCCATCGCCGGTGGCTGATGATCGGTCTCGCCCGAGCCAACATCTTGTCATGCCGGACCCCTATCAAGCCCAGAGTTGGCGGTTTGTCATCCCGGCCCCGGATCAGGTCCGGGGTTTCAACATCCGGGATCCAGTGGTACGCCAATACTGGATTGCGGGTCGTGGCCCGCAATGACAAAGCCTGGCCAGCAATGACAAAGCCTGGCCCGCAATGACAAATGCAATCCTTTTACCCTGAGCGCTTCGAGCGCGAAATGGCCTGCACCGAGGTCGAGTGGCTGCGCTGGCTGCCTGCCGCCATCGGTGAACACCACTGGAAATTGCAGGAACATTCTGCCGGCGTGCGCATCGGCGATGGCGCGCTCGGTTTGAAGTGGCAGGTGGCCGAGCCGCGTGTGATAGGCTTGGTGCGCCTACCGCGCTTTCTGGTGAGCTTTCGCTTTGCCGGGCTTGATGATGCCCAGCGTTACGCCTTCATGAAGCGATTTGATCTGTACACGCAGCGCGGCGGCGGCTGATTGACTTGATGCACACCCACCACCTCACCCCCAGCAAAGAGCAGATTGCACTGCTGCCAGAGTTTGCCCGCTTGGGTATGGACCACATCGTGCTGGTCAGCACGGCCGCCCAGGCACAGGCGGCGCGGGTCGAACTCTGCGCCAGCACGGTCTGGGGCTTTGATACGGAGTCGAAACCCACCTTCGTCAAGGATCAGGTCTCCGACGGTCCGCACATCGTGCAACTCTCCACGCCGCAGCGGGCCTGGGTCTTTCAGCTTCAGGATCCAGACTGTTCTGCGATGGTGGCGCAATTGCTGGCGCTGCCGGGCTTTACCAAGGCCGGTTTTGGACTGGGGGATGACCGCAAACGCATCCAGTCCAAGCTGGGCGTCGAGGCGGCAGACGTGCTCGATCTCAACCACGTGTTTCGCGAGCGCGGCTACCGCAAGGACATGGGTGTGAAGGGCGCGGTGGCGGTGCTGTTCAATCAGCGCTTCATCAAGTCCAAGAAGGCGGCCACCTCCAACTGGGCGGCACCCCGGCTCAGCGATGGGCAACTGGTTTATGCGGCCAACGACGCCTACGCCGCGATGCGCGTGTTCGGCGCTCTCGGACTGTCCTGAGATTGCCGGCCCGGCCTGTCTTGCATGCCTGCAGCCTGTCCCTTGTTCCCGCAGTGCGTCGCCTGAGGCTGGCGTTCAGGGTGTGGGCTTGCGTACAGTAGCGGCATTCAAGCTTTGCCAATGCAGGACGTCCAGATGATCAACTCAAGCAACCCGTCGGCTCCAGTCAGCCTGTGGACACGCTTCTACAGCGCTTTTCTGCGGGTCTATCACGCCTATGCTGGCTGGCTGGTCAGCATTTCGTGGTGGCGCTTTCTTGGCATGTCCTTGCTGCTGCTGGTTGCCATGGGGATTCTTCACGACATCCCACCCTTCAGCTGGACCTATACCGAACTGTTGAATGAATCCGAAATACCCAGGGCGCCAGCAAAAAGGAAGCCCGCAGCCAAGCCGGGCAAGGAGCAGAAAAGTCCGGTGGACGGTATCGACATTTCAATCGACGAGCGTGGCGTTCACATCAACACGCGGTCCGCGAAGCCGGCTGCTCCCGCATCTGCTGTCTTGCCCGCACCGCCGGCTTTGCCGGCCTCGGCAAGTGCATCGGCACCGGTCGTTCCCCCTGTGCCTGCAACTCCCGACCCCAACGGCGTGACGATCAAACTGCCGCCCGGTGTGGACGCGCAGGCGATCAAGGACGCGGTGGACGAGGCACGGCGCGAGATGATGGATGCGCTGGAAGAGGCGAAGCAGGAAGCGGCGGATGCGGCAGAGGCCGCCGCGGATGAGTGGCGCCCGCGCGTCATCCGGCATCGCTATGGCGACCCGCTGATGCCCATGACGATGTGGTTCATCCTGCTGTCCATCATCATCAAGATCAGCTACAAGGGCAAGGTGCAGGCCGAAGCCAAGGCGGCGCAGGCGACCGAGGTGGCAGAGTCCGAATCGCTGAAACGCCAGGTGGTGGAGGCACGCATGGCCGCCATGCAGGCGCAGGTGGAGCCACACTTCCTGTTCAACACCCTGGCCAGCATAGAGCACTTGATAGAGACCGACCCGCCGCGCGCTGGCAAGATGCAGCGAAACCTGATTTCGCTGCTGCGCGCCAGCATGCCCACCATGCGCGAGGCCAACGCTCAGGGTACGCGCGATCTGGGGCGGGAACTGGCGATGATTCGTCCTTATCTTGAGATCCTCAAGGTGCGCATGGAAGACCGTCTGCAGACCGAACTTCGCGTCAGCGACGGCCTGCTGTCGGCCGAGTTTCCGCCCATGATGCTGCAAAGCCTGGTCGAAAACGCCATCAAGCACGGACTCGAACCCAAGGCCGAGGGTGGCTTGCTGACAGTGAGCGCCGAGATTGTGCACGGCAAGCTGGCGGTGACCGTGGCTGACACGGGCCTGGGCTTCGGCAAATCGGCGACCGCCGGCACCGGCATCGGATTGAGTAATATTCGGGAGCGGCTGGCGCTGCTGTACGGCAACAAGGCCAGCCTGGTGCTGAGCGAACCCGCCACCGGCGGTACGTCGGTCACCATCACCGTACCCTATGTGTCACGCGCCAACCCGGAGACCTGAGATGCCCACTGCCCTGATTGCCGACGATGAACGCCTGATGCGCGAGCAGTTGCGCTCCCGGCTGCGCGAGGTCTGGCCCGAGCTGGAGGTGGTGGCCGATGCCAGGAACGGCGAAGAGGCAGTGGCGCTGACGGAACAAAAGCATCCCGATGTCGTGTTTCTGGACATCCGCATGCCGGTGCTCACCGGCGTCGACGCGGCACGCCAGATTGCCCAACTTCCCACTTACGACGAAGCCCAGGGCTGGCCCGGCTGTGAGATTGTCTTTGTCACGGCCTACGATCAGTACGCGGTGCAGGCTTTCGAGCAGGGCGTCGTCGACTATGTGCTCAAACCGGCGGACGCCGAGCGCTTGCGCCTGACCGCCGAGCGCATCAAGAAGCGCATGAGCGAGCGCGCACAGCAAGAAGGCGGCGACACCGACGCGCAGCTGGCGCCACTGCCGGCGCACACGCCCGACATGCATCAGCTGCTGCAGCGTCTGGCGGCGCAGATCAATCCACAGGCACCAGCCAAGCTGCAGTGGATTCAGGCCACGGTGCGCCAGACCATCCAGATGATTGCCGTGGAAGACGTGCTGTTCTTCATCTCCGACGAAAAATACACGCGGGTCCAGACCGCTACGCTGGAAGCGCTGATTCGCAAACCGATCAAGGAACTGGTGGATGAGATCGACATGAACCTGTTCTGGCAGATTCACCGCTCCACCCTGGTCAACGTGAAAGCCATTGCCGGCGTCAGCCGGGACGAGCGGGGACGGCAACTGGTCAGTGTGCGTGGCCACAAGGAAAAGCTGGAAGTCAGCCGCAGCTACGCGGGTCTGTTTCGGGGCATGTAGCGTACGGTGTGTTGACGGCGCTACAGAATCGAAACTGCTGCAAGCACCTCGATGCAAGAAACTTGAAGGTGCCACATAATCCCTACCTTGGGGAGGTAGAGCCATGAACTCATTGATCGGATATGTTTGCGGAACTCAGGATGAGTGATAGCGAAAACTCGCCTCAGGCAACGGTCAACTTTTTTCGAAACTACAACCGGGTTGTCGGCGTCGCCTTCCTGGCCATCGTCTTGCTGACGCTCGGATTCTTCCTGCATCAGATCAACGAAAAGCGCAAAGAAGAATTGGCCATCATTGTGGGGCACGTGGAACGGCATAGCCAATTCATTGAGTTCGTTTTGCGCTCGTCGCTGGACTACCTGGAAACTTTGCGCACTGCCGCGCACAGTCAGTATCTTGATCAGCCCCAGCGAGCTTCCCCGGCCGCAGAACTGGACGCTCTGAGCCGCAAACACCTGTTCAAGATGCTGCGTCAAAATAGTTCCGCGTCGGCTTTTGATCTCGATACGCTTCCTGACCGCGACTCTGGCGGTAACCTGACCGGGATCGGCTCGCTGCAAGGGCGCAGCCAGGCGTTTTACATGGATGTTGGGATGGCCTTGGAGCTGAACCAGGCCTTTCGCTCCATTGTCTTCAATTTGCCGAACGCCGCCGAGGCCTCGTTCACTTCCGTGGAAAACTTTGACATCACTTCGCCCTGGCAGGAATCGTCCAAGCGAAAATTTGAAACTGCGCGATATCAGCGACCGGTCTGGCGCATGGGGACGCCTGAAAGCAACCCGAATCGAGAGAAGTACTGGGCACCCGTCCACTTCGGCGGCAAAGACACCGGCTTGCTGGTGCCTGTGGGGGTTCCGATATACAACCATAACGAATTCAGAGGTGTGGTTGCGATCGAGACCAGTCTGGACTATCTGAACCGCATCAACGCCGACTTTGGCTACAAGCTGGGGACCGTTATGCTGGTGGATGCACAGGGCGTCGTGCTGGCGCATCCCAGTCTTGCCAGGATGGCACTGGATCTGCAAACGACGCAAACCCTTGCCGAACTTTTGCCCGCCGAGGTCGTGGCTGAACGCCCGCAGCTGCGGGACCTGCCTGACAACCAGCCGGCCGAAATAGCCGGGCATGTATTGGTCAAGCACAGCTTTGTCTCGGCTCCCTGGACCCTGGTTTATAGCGTCCCGACGCAGACCCTCTGGTACAAGCTGCTGCAAGAGCGCGGCGCTGCCATGCTGGCCATGTTTCTTGGCCTGACAACCCTGATCATCGTGATGTACGCAGTGACCGCCCGCGAGTTTGTGGTGCCTGCGACCAAGCTGGTTCAGCACCTGGCAGCAGAATCGCAGTTTCGGCCGGTACCAGCACCCAAAGTTCCGTTTCCGTGGCAACCCTGGTTTGACACGATTTCCAAAGCCTTTCGCGAGTCATTGCAACTGATGTCACTGCGTCAGGAACTCGACATCGCGGCCAAAATGCAGCAGGCGATACTGCCGCGGCATTGGCCGAGTCACGGCGACTTTTCACTGTGGGGGGCGATGCGCTCGGCCAAGGAGGTCGGTGGCGACTTCTATGACCATTTCCAGCTCGAGGGTGGCAAGATCGGCATGGTGGTGGCCGATGTTAGCGGCAAAGGGGTGCCGGCAGCGCTGTTCGGCATGGTTTCCAAAACCCTGCTCAGAGCGACTGCGACACAAGACGCGATCGCGCCGGGTTCGGTCATCGCCAGCGTGAATGATGTCTTGTGCCAGGACAACGAGAGTTGCATGTTCGTCACGGTTTTTTATGCCGTTCTGGATCCGGGCCGGGGTCAGCTCTCTTATGTCAACGCCGGGCATCCGCCGCCGCTGCTGGTTCATGCTGACGGACGCACTGAATTTTTGCCCCTGACCGGGGGAATTGCCTTGGGTGTCGCGGATGACATGTTGTTTGAGCAGCAGAGTATTCAGCTTGAACCAGGTGATTGTCTTGTCATTTACACCGATGGGGTCACGGAGGCCTTTAACCCCGACAACGAGGAATTTACTGAGGCTCGCCTGCAGCCACTGTTTGGTGAGAACGCCGCTAGCGACGTGCAAGACGCAGTTCATCATGTCATTCGGGCGGTTGACCGATTTGCCGCCGGTGCGCCTCAGTCGGACGATATTACCTGCGTGGCTTTGCTCTACCGTCCAGCGTCCGGGCCCGAGCAAGGACCAGCGAACAAGGTTGAAATGTCGTGAATAAGTGCAGGATCATCATCCATAAATCGACTTGCCTGTTGCTGGGCCTGCTGCTGCTGGGTACTTGCGCCCGAGTCGCGTGGGCCGAAGCGCTCGATGCGATCAGGGCCCGCGGCACATTGATTGTCGGTGTCAAGAAAGACGTTCCCCTGTGGGGACTGCTGGACCCGTCCAGCGGTCAAATCAAGGGATTGGAACCCGACTTGGCGCAACTGCTGGCTGACCACCTTGGTGTCAAGCTCAAGTTGGTCGGTGTGCTCACCTCGGAACGCGCTGACGCCGTGGTTAGCGGCAAGGTGGATGTGTTGATAGCCACCTTGTCGGACACGCCAGAGCGTCGCCAGATCATGACTTTGGTGCAGCCACACTACTATGCTTCGGGGGTCAACCTGCTGGCCCGAAAAAGCGAACATTTCAAGGAATGGACTGCCCTGCGAAATCGCCGTGTCTGCGGCCGCCGGGGTGCGTTCTACAACCGTCTGATTACCGTGACCTACGGTACGGACGTGATTGCCCTGTATGGCAACGACCTGTCGTTTGCAGCCTTGCGTGATGGGCGCTGCTCGGCACTTCTGCATGACGATATTGCCATTGTCGCCATCTTGCAGAAACCGGACTGGGCGCGAGATTTTGAAATGCCATTGACATCGCTTTATCATGTGCCGTGGTCGATTGCTCTGGCTCCCGGCGAGCGCGGCGGTCAGCTGGAAAAAATCATCTCCCGCCTCGTGACGGGATGGCATCGCGATGCAGTGTTGACGAAGCTCGAGGAAAAATGGGGGATGCCGTCGGCAGCCTACCTCAAGGAAAAGCAGATCAGTTGGCAACGCAAAGAGAACGGGAAGTGGTTTTGCGGTGATGAACTGACTGATCGCTCGCCGCTCGAATGTCGTTAAACCAGGCACAGTTGATTGATGAGTTCAAAAACCATTCTTAGCCAGACCGGCACGCTCGGTGCCGCGCCCCCCGGTAGCTCACCGGCCGACATCGAGGTCAGCGCCGCCATGGAGCAACTTTACGACCACTATTTTTCCTGTCACGACTACGAAAGACGCTATCCCCAACCCAACCACGCGACCCTCGACTTCCTGACGGAACAGGGCGCCGAAACAGCCCGACAGATACTCGATTTTGGTTGCGGCAATGGTCGCTACGGCTTGGCACTGCTGCAAGGCACCTCGGCCTTGCTGACGGGATGCGATATCTCCGAAGCAGCGCTGGCCGAATTCAGCAGCCACCTGGACCATGCCAGATTGGGCGCCCGTACCCGTTTGTTTCATGGGCCCGCCAGTGTTCTGGAAGGCCGCGGCCGCTATGACCTGATTCTGATGCTGTTTGGGGTGCTCAGCCATGTTGGCGCGCGCTCGGCGCGGGTCGATACCTTGCGGCAGCTCAGAGCTTTGATGGAGCCGGGGGGCAAACTGGTGTTGACCGTGCCCAGTCTGTGGCGTCGCCGTCCGGTGGAACTCCTGCGTGCCGCGTTTGATCGCTGGCGGGGTCGGGTTCAAGGCGTTCGGTCAGAGCCGGGAAACATCTTGTTCAGTCGACGATTGGGTGGTGTGTCGCATCAGTTTTTTTACCACCTCTACACCGTGCGGCGCTTGCGCGAAGAGTTGCGCGTCGCGGGCTTTCAGATGACGCTGGTTGAAGCGGAGAGTGTGCTGCCCGAATGGCTGATCACACAGCACCCCTGGATTGGCGGCGTCGATGCCCGAGTCACGCGGTTCTTGCCCGCTTGCTTGGGCTATGGCATGCGAGCAGTGGCGCTGCCGGTATGAAGCACTTGCATCCCTTCCTGCGCAGGGCAGGCGCCCGGCTGCTGGCGCTGGTCGTCATCCTGTATCTGGGCGCATCGTTTGCCGCGCCCGTTGAAGCCCCGCGTAGCAGTGAGCGACTGGCCCTGGTCAAGCAACGCGGCAGCCTGATCGTGGGGGTCAAGACGGACTATCCCCCGTTTGGCTTCCTCAATGCCAGCGGTGTTTCCGAAGGTTTTGAGCATGACCTGGCCAAAGACATTGCCCGGCGCCTGGGCGTCAGTCTGACCAAAGTGACGGTGTCAGGCGCCAACCGCCTGCAAAAGCTCGAAGAGGGCAGCGTTGACATGCTGCTTTCCACGACCGGTGATACAGCCGAACGTCGCAAGATCGTCACCATGGTCGAACCCAACTATTACGCCTCTGGCGTCACCCTGTTCATGCCGCCTGAGCAGAACATCAATGACTGGTCGGAAACCCGCGGTAAAAAAGTGTGTGCCACGCAAGGCAGCTACTTCAACCGGATCATGGCGCAGCGCTACCTGCTCGATCTCCAGATGTTCAACAGCGCCAGAGATGCAAAGCTGGCAGTCAGGGACAGGCGCTGTATCGGCTATCTGTTCGACAACACGGCGATTCAAGGCGATCTCCGGTTGCCGGAATGGGCTGGATTCAAAGCGCCCTTGGCGCCGGTGCTAAACACGCCTTGGGCGATCGCCATTGCGCGCCGGGAAGCCGGTTCCGAGTTCGAACGCCTGCTGGGTGATATTGTGGCGGATTGGCACCGCAGCGGATTTGCCATTCAGCGTGAAAAAGTGTGGGGCCTGCCGGCATCGACATTCCTGGCAGATACGCATGCCTTGTGGAAAAAGCTTGATGCAAACGGCAATAGCTTGTGCCAGCGTGAAATCTCCGGCCAGTGGCCTGGTGTTTGCAGGAATCCCGTGTTTCTGAGCTCAACCGACACCACTGGCCTGCGCCGTCTGGGTTTGTGGTTCAAAGAAAATACCGGTCTGGATCTGAGCCTCGTTTATGACGAATACGATCGCACGCGCTTTCTGTTGGGTTTGGGTACAACGGTCTTGTTGATGCTGCTTTGCGTTTCAGGCAGCCTGCTTCTGGGTGTGCTGGGCGCCTTGCTGGCTGAGGCCAAAGTGCGCGTTATAAGCAGGCTGACCTGGATGGCGAGCGTGGTTGGACGCATGACGCCACCGCTGCTGGTGATGTACCTGTTGCTGTTTGGATTGGGGTCCATGCTGATGACGACCTACGGCATCAGTGTGTCGCCCTTTGCCGTTGTGGTGTGGTGCTTGTCCTATTACACCGGCTCAAGCATCGCGACGGCCTTGCTGTTCGCTGCGGATGTCAAGCGGCAGTCGAACCCGGCTTTCCAGTTGCGTTGGGGCAACATGCGTGAGCTCATTGCCGTGAGCAGTGGCCACGTAACGGCAGCGCTGGTCAACGTATCGAAGGCGACCATGATGGCTTCCGCTGTTGCGGTTCCCGAACTTCTCTCG
>QYPX01000083.1 GCA_007280205.1 Comamonadaceae bacterium | reverse complement strand
CTCCCAAGCGGGGTGCTTCCTGCCACGCCGGCGTCGAACCAGGGCGTTCGTCGCGCCCTGGCCGGCGTGGGCCGCGGTCATCGGCGCGAGCCGCCGGCCTGTCGTCCCGAGGGGCCCGTGGCCCGTCTCTGGCGCCGTCCTTGCGGTCGCCAAATTTTCCGCCACGCCCGGCTGGAGCGGGTTCGGTCTTCTTCATGCCAGGGCGATCATCGCCGCGCACCGCGCGCACCGGCTTTGCTGCCGGCTTCGAAACCTGCTCCGGCACTCCAAGCGCATCTGATGCCGTTGCACCCGGTTCAACCGTCTCGGTCGTCAGGGCCTCGGCCTGCGCCACAGCTTCGCCAGTGGCCTCGGATCCTGCCATGGCGGCGACCGCCGTATTCACCTCGGTGACGGCAACCTGCACTGCCGCCTGGGCTTGGGCCTGGCCGCGCAGTGCCGCCTCCAGCGCATTCATGGCAGAGCGAATGCCTTGGGCATCGCCTGCCAGATTGGCCGCTTCCAGCGAGCGCGCGGCATCAAGCACCACGCGATCGCGCTCACCCAACGCTGCATCGGCCTGCTGGCGTTGCGTTGTCTTGCGCTTGAAGGCTTCGTCAATCGGCTGGCGAAAGGCCTCCCACAATTTTTGCTCCTGACGCCGATCCACTGGCACTCGATGCGCCTCGGCTTGCCAGCGCTGCTGCAAGCCGCGCACAGCATCAATGCGCAGTTCAGGCGCGCTGCCCAGGGCTCTGGCTTCCTCGATCATGAGTTGGCGTGCCGCCAGACTGCTGGCCTGCAGCTCCTCCAGGGGCGCCGCAGCGCCCTCAATGGCCGCTTTCCACAGTGGCTGCAACTCGGCAAAAACCTTTTCGCCGACATGCCCGCCGTCGCGCCAGCGGTCACCAAACTGGTGCAGGATGCGGTTAAAGCCTTTCCAGTCATCGTCCAGGGCGATTCGGTTGGCGCCAGCCCACGTATTGAGCTCTTCAATCAGTGCCAGGCGCTGCGCCCGGTGCTCGGCTGACTGTGCCTTGACCTTTTCAAGCCAGGCTTCAACCACCTTGTGCGCTTCATTGCAGGCGTCATCGAAACGCTTCCACAAACCGTGGTTCGGCGCGCCGCCCTGATCGGTCTGCTTCCACTGCTCACGCAGGGCACGCAAGGCTTCCTGCATCTTGCGCCCGCCGATCGCCTGACCCTCTGGTCGCTTGAGCAGGGCTTCGGCCTTTTGCACCAGTTCCTCGCGCAACTGATCGGCACGCCAGCGCTGCCAGCCTTCGAGTTCCCCCGCTGCGGCCAGCGCAGCGTGTGCCTGATTCTCCAACTTGTCGTCAATGATCCGTCCGTACTCCTTCAGGGCATGGCGCAGGGCCGCTGCCGCTCCCGCACTGGCTTTGCCGTGTCCCTGCGATATTTCCTGTTCCAGCTTGGCCAATGTCCCTGCCACCGCTGCCACCGCCTGAGCCTTCACTTCAGGGTCAATCGCAGGGCGCTTGGGCCGCGGCACCGCCTCAACCGGCACGCCTCGGGCCGCGCGCAGTTCTTCGGCCCAGACCGGCACCGGCGGCAAGGCCGCAGCACCATCTATCGCAGCAGCGCAGGCTTGCGCCAGCGCGTCCCTGAAAGCTTCCCAAACGACCAGCAATTGACCCCGTGAGGCATCGAGCAGGGGCGGAAACTTGACATCAACGCTGGCCCAGTTTGCGTCAGCCAGCAGCGCCGCCGCCTGTGCTTGCCAATGCTCCACATCAGCCTGCAGGGACTCCAGCAGCAGCTGGGCGTCGCGCCACGACTTGGTGGACAGCACCTCAATGCGTTGTGCCAGCAGCACCGCTGCCTCTCGCTGCACCTGGACCCGATGCTGCAAGTCCTCAATCACCTTGACCCGTTCACTGAGTTCCGTCTTGAGCGTGGCCAAGGGCTCTTTGCTTAGCGGCGCACCAGCCTTGGCGGCATCGCGCTGCCATGCCATGGCGTCGGCAATGTTGAGTTTGGGCAGGGCCAGCAGGCTTCTGGCTTTGTCGCCCCACTCCATCGCAATCGATTCCTGCCCCTTGCTGCGCTTGATCTCATCGAGGCGCTCGCGCAACAGCTTGGCTGCACCCTTGTCTTTACCGCTGAGTTCCTTGAAAACCGCCTGCATCTGCTCAACACCGGGTGAACTGATGAGCCACTCTCGAATGCGAGCTGTGCGCTCGCTTGAAGTCGGAGCGGAAAACGCCCCACCCGTCACCAGATCAAGGGGATGAGGCTCGTGCGTCTTGGCCGGAATTTTTGTCTCTTCGGAAACTGGGGCGGATTTTTGATTGGCAGGAAAAGGGAACATGAGTAGCACGAACAAAGAAGGAAACCCCAGCCAGAGTGCTGACAAGGTAGGAGGCGCTATTTTCACCGGAATTGCACTGCCACGGCAACAAAAAAGACGAAAGCCCGGTCGAATGGCTCAAAGCCAAGTCGCCGGGCTCGACAGCTGACACAAGGTCCATGCTGTCTGGGCTCACACCAAGGGAGGGTAAAGTCCCCAAGTGCTGGGCAGCAAAAGATTGCCACCACAAGTTGCCGGGGCCGCTTTATCGCAGCTACCTGACGGTAGGGACTGGCTACTGCCGACGTGTCGCCCATCGTGTGACGGGCAAGCAAAGTCTAGAACACTGCAGGGGCAAGTTCAAGTTTTGTTTATGGATAAGAGATCGGTTTCATATGGTTGACTCGATATATAATGTCACCCTAGAATCCGCCTTCCCTCCAATATTCAGGGATAACCCGAACCCGCTGCCGAACCCGGCATATTCAGCCTTCTGCAAGACTCCTTTTCAGACTGCAGGCGGTTGATGGCGTACCAACCCAAACGAGGTGCCGCGTGTGTGCCGCCCCCGGCAGTGCATCACAGCAGCCCGCGCGAACGAAGGAAGAGCTATGACAGCGTCGAAAAAATTCACCCAGGGCCTGCGAACCTTCGCCAGCGACGTCGCCCAGGGCTTCTTTGAAATCACGCACAACGGTTTTGCCCTGGTCGGACTGGCAGTGATCTTTGCCGTCATCGCCTTGTCGGTACGGCCGGAACTGCGCCAGGTCGGTGAAATCGAGCTATTCAGCTGGCTGAAAACCCGCCAGATCGCGCTGACCGGCTGGTCAAGCGAGATCGATGCCAGTGACCGTGCCACCGCCATCAATCCGCAAGATTTGCCCCGACAGCAGGCGGCCGTGGCCTACTGGCTGAGCAAGAAGTACCGGGTCGCGCCGGAGCCCATCAGCGCCCTGGTGACCGAAGCGTATGAGATCAGCCGGCACACCAAGCTGGATCCGACCTTGATTCTCGCGGTCATGGCGGTCGAGTCGGGATTCAATCCGTTTGCCCAAAGCCCGGTCGGCGCGCAGGGCTTGATGCAGGTGATGACCCAGATCCACAGCGAAAAATACGAGAGTTTTGGCGGCAAATTTGCCGCCTTTGACCCACTGAGCAACTTGCGGGTGGGCGCCCGCGTATTGCAGGAATGCATCAGCCGCGCCGGCTCCATTGAGGGCGGTCTGCGCTCTTATGTCGGCGCCGCCAACGTTGAAGACGACAGCGGCTACACCGGCAAAGTGATGGCCGAGCATGCCCGACTCCAACTGGTGGCCAAAGGCCTGAACGTGCCTTTGAATCCTGCCGCGCCCATGCCAGCCAAAGCAGACCGCAGCGTCGATAAGCTTGCCCTTCTCTCTCCTTCCTGAACCACCATGTACGACCGTCAATTCCTCATTGAACAAACCGATCCTGAAATCTTCGCCGCCATCCAGGCCGAAAATGCCCGCCAGGAACAACACATCGAGCTGATCGCCAGCGAGAACTACGCCTCGCCAGCGGTGATGGCGGCGCAGGGAACTCAACTCACCAACAAGTACGCCGAAGGTTATCCCGGCAAGCGTTACTACGGTGGCTGCGAATTTGTCGACCTGGCCGAGCAACTGGCCATTGACCGCGTCAAACAGATCTTTGGCGCAGATTGCGCCAACGTGCAGCCGCACTGCGGCGCCTCCGCCAACGAAGCCGTCTTCCTGGCTTTTCTCAAGCCTGGCGACACCATCATGGGGATGTCACTGGCCGAGGGTGGCCACCTGACCCACGGTATGCCACTGAACATCAGCGGCAAGTGGTTCAACGTGGTCAGCTATGGTCTGAACGCCAAGGAGGAGATTGACTACGACGCGATGGAGCGCCGGGCCCACGAATCCAAACCCAAACTCATCATCGCCGGCGCCTCGGCCTACAGTCTGCGTATTGATTTTGAACGCTTTGCCCGGGTGGCGCGGGATGTCGGCGCGATTTTCATGGTGGATATGGCGCACTACGCGGGCCTGATTGCCGCTGGGGTCTACCCTAACCCCGTTCCCCACGCCGATGTGGTGACTTCGACCACGCACAAGAGCCTGCGCGGGCCGCGTGGCGGCATCATCCTGATGAAATCGCAGCATGAGAAAGCGATCAACAGCGCGATCTTCCCGGGTTTGCAGGGCGGTCCGTTAATGCACGTGATTGCCGCCAAGGCCGTCGCCTTCAAGGAAGCACTGGCGCCCGAATTCAAAATCTACCAGCAGCAGGTGTTGAAGAACGCGCAGATCGTTGCAGAAACCTTGACCGAGCGCGGTCTGCGCATCGTCAGCGGCCGCACCGAAAGTCATGTGATGCTGGTTGACCTGCGCGCCAAGGGCATTACCGGCAAGGAAGCCGAGAGTGTGCTGGGTGCAGCGCACATGACGATCAACAAGAATGCGATTCCAAACGACCCTGAAAAGCCGACGGTCACCAGCGGCGTGCGCATCGGTACACCGGCACTGACGACACGCGGCTT
Source organism: Comamonadaceae bacterium (assembly GCA_007280205.1). GTDB lineage: Bacteria > Pseudomonadota > Gammaproteobacteria > Burkholderiales > Burkholderiaceae_C > Rhodoferax. The sequence goes on along the minus strand of QYPX01000083.1, from coordinate 3,142 downwards.
CAAGGACGCCGAGGCGCGCCTTACCGCCAACCTGATCGCCGACGTGCTCGACCATCCAAGGGACAGCGCAAACCTCGATGCGGTACGTGCCAAAGTCAACGCGCTGACCGCCCGGTTTCCTGTCTACAGATGACAGTCATTGCGAGCGCAGCGCGGCAATCCACTGCACCATGAAATGCCCTTTCTGTAGCCATTCTGAAACCCAGGTCATGGAAACCCGGGTCGCTGAAGACGGCGGCTTCATCCGGCGCCGGCGCCAGTGCGCCTCCTGCGAAAAACGCTTCACGACTTACGAGCGGGCCGACGTCAGTTTTCCGGCCGTCGTAAAAAAGGATGGCCGACGCATCGAGTTTGAGCGCGCAAAACTGGTGGCTTCCATGAAACTGGCGCTGCGCAAGCGCCCGGTCAGCATTGAACAGGTCGATGCTGCCATCGAACGCATCGAAGAAAAGCTGCTGACCCTGGGGGTACGCGAAGTGCCTTCCACGCGCATTGGTGAACTCGTCATGCGTGAATTGAAGAAGCTCGACAAGGTGGCCTACGTTCGCTTTGCCAGCGTTTACCGCAGCTTTGAGGACATTGACGAATTCAAGACGCTGGTCGACGCAGTCCGGCGCTGAGCCGGCGTTCGACAGCTACGGGCAATCAGCAGCAACACCTTTTCTTGAGCGTGCCCGACCCGTGCTGCTCAAGACAATTTGCTGCACCTCGGCGCTTGAAACAGGCATCAAACAGATGGTAAAAGTACCAGCCTGAAAGGCGCCCGTAATCAGTTTGGCAGAGCCGGAAGCACTGTACGACACGTAGTTCGCCACCGACGTATTCCCGGTCAGACTCAATCCGTCAGGCATCGCCCCGTAGCGCTCAATCAGCTGTTCGTCAGCGTCAATGGCAGCGTTGTTGTTGGCGTCGTGAAACGTGATGCGCCCCTGGTTCCAGCCACCCGTGAGTTTGCAGGACAAGCCGTCCGCCGACTTGCAGACAACGACACGAGCATTGCGCTTGATGGCCTCAGCGCGCGCCAGATTCAGGCTGGCCCGAAAAGAACTGCCAGCCGCATTGGACCTTTGCGTGTTGAGCATTTCTGTCATCGAAGGTAGAGCAAGGCCAAGCAGAATCGCCGCCAAAGCCATCACCACCAGAAGTTCGACCAAGGTATAGCCGGCCTGAAAAGTCAGCAGGCCCGCCTTCCTCCCTGGAACGCTTTGGCGCATGATGCGCCAGATAATGCGCCTGCAGCGCCCTCAAGTCAAAGAAAAATCGGCTTCCGAAGATTGGTAGTTACCCTACCAGGACGCGCTTCCCCAAAGGCGTCGCCCGCTTTCACTGACAGAAATATTCCCGTCGCCCGCCTGGGTTCCACCAGTGGTCGGTGTAGCGGTCAGAACAAAGGTCTGCGAAGGTGTGCTGATATCCAGCGCCAGCGTGTAGCGACCGTCATTGGTCTGGCCGCTGGTGCGCCCCAGCCCCCCGGCAGAGGTGCCGTTGTAGGCTGCCGTCACACTGGCGCTGTAGTTGTTTGAATTGAGGAAGATTTTTTCCTGCAGGCTGGCCAGCTCCAGCAGCTCGGCCTGCGCCTGAACCCGTGCCGCACGAACCACATGCCCGGTGTAGGCAGGCAGGGCCACGGCGGCCAGAATGGCCACGATGGCAACCACAATCATCATCTCGATCAGGGTGAAGCCCCTTGCGCCGAATCTTTTCACGAACACTCCCCCTCGGTTGAAAACCCTATGGTGCCACAAGTTCACGCCACGAAATGCGACCACTGCGCGCTGCTTGCCGGGCCCGCTCATCGCCACCGGTCTTCAAGGAACCATCGGTATTGGCGATGGTCTGCACGGTGCGAACATTAAGCGCATCAACCGTGACAATGGTCACGCTGCCATCAGCGTTGACGGTTCTGACGATGGTGGCGTAAGTGCCATCGTTATAGGTAATGACGGTCGTCGTCACGTTTCCCACCACCGTTGTCGCGACGGACGCAATGGTGCCTCCAGCACCGCCCGTGCCGGCGCTCAAGTCACCCAGTTTCGGGTCGGTCGAACCGGCGGCCTTGGTACTTGGCGTGCTGGCGCCGGTATCGGTCGCCGGCACTTTGGTCCAGCCTGAACTGCCGTAACACTTGGCATTCGGGTGGTGCCAGTAGACAGCGTATTCAGCCAGGACATAACTGCTGTACAGGCCTGACTTGACGCGCCAGCCGTACTCGGGTCGCCCGCTGACATTTTGTTCTATGGCCGAGTTCGGCGTGCTATCCCGGATGATCTGGACTACCAGCGCACCGTTGTGACGCACGCCGGTGGCGGTGGTCGGTGTTGTGGAAGCGTTATAGCCCAGGACACCCGGGCCATCGGTTCCATTGGCTGGTGGAATAACCGGCTGGTACATATTGCCGTCACGCGATCCTGCGGCCTGCCAGACGCAGCTGTATTTGGTCGGGTGCAGCCCAACCCGAACATCGCCGTTGCCCCACCAGTTCTTGGGCGTCAGAGCATCCAGCGGCATATTCACGACCAGACTGCCGATCGGCTTGGGCAAGGCGAGTCGCGCGGCATCGGTGGCCGCTGCGCCAGGCCAGACGGCATTCGGGTCGCGCCGGTAAGTCTGCAGCGTGGCCAGGTCCAGGCTCGCGGCCGTGGCGTAGTTCTTGACGGATAGGTAACCGTGGTTGACGTTGTAGATGTAAGTGGGGTCACCAATGTGCAGATTCACTGCCGGACTCAGATACTGGTTTTGCAACAGCACCTTGAAGTTCTGGTTCAGCGAAGGGATCGAATTACCAAGGAGCAGCGTGGTACTGCTGGGGTTGAGCATATTGACACCGGTGACGTCATAGATGTCGTCGTACTGGTGGAAATGGGTGTCGTAAACGCAACCTAAATCGATGCAGGTGTCACCGACGCTGGCCGGTTCCACACCGGCACTGTTGAAGGCCGTGGCCGTCAACGCGGGGGCAAAATCGCTCCAGCCAGACTTTGCTACGGCCGGCGAAGCCGCCACCGCCGTGACGCCTGTGACCCCGGTCACGCCACCGGCAGTCGCCGTGGTGGTAAACGTCAAACCACCACCTTTGTTTATGCTGCCAACGGTAATGACTTTTCCGTTGTTGCTGCCATTGCTATTGGTCGAAGTGTCGATG
>QYPX01000167.1 GCA_007280205.1 Comamonadaceae bacterium | reverse complement strand
TCTGGTGAAGGACCTGGGCATCGACTGGCGCTGGGGTGAGGCCTACTTTGCCCAGCACCTCAATGATTTTGATCTGGCGGCCAACAATGGTGGCTGGCAGTGGGTCAGTTCGAGCGGCTGCGACGCGCAGCCCTGGTTCAGGATCTTCAACCCGATCAGCCAGAGCGAAAGATTTGACAGCGAGGGCAAGTTCATCCGACGCTACCTGCCGCAACTGGCGAAGCTGCCCAATGCGTTGCTGCACGCGCCCTGGCGCGCCAGCGCTGCCCAGTTGCAAGACGCTGGCGTGGTGCTGGGCCAGAACTACCCGCTGCCGATCGTGGACCACGCCGAAGCGCGCGCACGCACGCTGCAACGCTACGCCGTGGTCAAGAAATAGTTCCGATAGAATCAAGCACCGGGCCCAAGCAATTGTGGTTCGGTTTTTTTTTGCCGGATCCAATCCATCAGGAGTACGGACCATGGAAATCTTTGACTACGAGAACATTCTTCTGCTGCCGCGCAAATGCCGCGTCGAGAGCCGATCCGAATGCGACGCCAGCGTGGAACTGGGCGGTCGACGTTTTCGCATCCCGGTGGTGCCGGCCAACATGAAGACCGTGGTCAATGAAGAAATCTGCATCTGGCTGGCACAGAACGGCTACTTCTACGTGATGCACCGCTTTGACCTGGACAATGTGCAGTTCGTGAGAAACATGAAGGCGCTCGGACTGTATGCCTCGATCTCGCTGGGCGTGAAGCAACCGGACTACGACGCCGTTGACCAGTTGCTCGCGCTCGGACTGGCGCCTGAATACGTGACCATCGACATTGCCCATGGCCATTCGGACAGCGTGAAGAACATGATTGCCTACCTGAAAGAGAAGATGCCTGCAGCCTTCGTCATTGCCGGCAACGTAGCAACACCCGAAGCCGTGATTGACCTGGAGAACTGGGGTGCTGACGCGACCAAGGTTGGCATCGGCCCGGGCAAGGTCTGCATCACCAAACTGAAGACCGGCTTTGGCACGGGTGGCTGGCAGCTCAGCGCCGTCAAGTGGTGCGCCCGCGTCGCAACCAAGCCCATCATTGCCGACGGCGGTATCCGCGAACACGGCGACATTGCCAAATCCATCCGCTTTGGTGCCACCATGGTGATGATTGGTTCTCTGCTGGCAGGCCACGAGAGCAGCCCTGGCCAGACGGTGGAAGTGGACGGCAAACTGTTCAAGGAATACTACGGTTCAGCCAGCGACTTCAACAAGGGCGAATACAAACACGTTGAAGGCAAAAGGATTCTGGAGCCCATCAAGGGCAGCCTGGCCAACACCCTGATCGAAATGGAACAGGACGTGCAAAGCTCCATCAGCTACTCTGGCGGCAGGAAACTGATGGACATCCGAAAGACCAACTACGTCACGCTGGGCGGTGACAACGCGGGCGAGCACCTGCTGATGTAACAGAAACCAGCTGACAGGAATGGGCTCGCCATGATGACACGTCGTGACGGGCAACCCCGGGTTCGCATTTTCATTCAGTGGTGGTAGACTGATTTCCAGAGCCAATGCTTGCTGGAGGGTGAGCCATGCTTTTCGTCTGAGCTTGATCAGATTGTGTCAGGCCGATGTACTTGATAAACAAAAGGAACTGCCCTTAGGGTTGAGACCATCATGAAGAAGCCTCAAGAAAATGTGCCCGAAAAGCAGATGCGCCGCGCGAGAATAAGTTCCAGACTGCCCACTTCCGTCAATGGCGTCAAAGGCTTCACCCGTGACATCAGTCGCAGCGGTCTGTATATCGTTCAAAGCAGCAAACTCGAAATTGGTTCACATATCGATTTTTGGATCAACCTCGATACCCCAGGTGGCAAGTTGAAACTGTCTTGCGAAGGAAACGTCGTTCGGGTCGAAGAGGTTGATGGAAAATTTGGAATCGGCGTCAAGATCCTCAGTCAGGTCATTGAGGGCAACGAATAGCTGAACTGCTTGGGATCTTGCCGAAACACCGGACCGCTACCTTGGCATCACCCGATACTGCGCTTCCTCGACGACCCTGGCAGCATCAGACGCAGCGATTGCTGCCGACTCTGCCGCGATTTGCGCCATAGACTTGGCGGCTTCTTTGGCCACGCGTTGCTGTTCTTCACTTTTCAGCCGATCGTCCGCCTCAACCGTTCGTACCACGTACCACACAGCTGCCATAGACAAAGCTCCTGCCACGGCCCAGATGAACACCCTGCGCTTTGTCATGTCATCCCCCACTTTGTTGATCCGTTTCCAGTTTACCCCGCATAATCCACAGCAGCATGCGCATCGACAAGTGGCTATGGGCCGCACGTTTCTTCAAGACGCGTTCATTGGCAACCGATGAAATCAACCGTGGCCGCGTGCAACTGGACGGGCACGACGTCAAACCGTCCAAGGAAATCCGGGTTGGCGACCTGATCACCCTGGTGCAGGCCAGAATGCCGCGCACGGTGGTCGTGAAGGTTCTTGGCGAACAGCGTGGTCCGGCCTCGGTGGCACAGCAGTACTATGCGGAGACGGCAGAGAGTTTGCAAGCAAGCGCCAAGGCCATTGAGCTCCATCGCTTGAGCCCGGAACCAGCGCTGAGCCTCGCGCATGGCCGTCCTACCAAACGGGATCGTCGAAATTTACAGAGAATGGGATGAGCTGAACCTATGACCACCTTCAATCAATGTTGGAATATTCACGCGTGCGTCGCGAAGCTTCTGCAGGCAGTGCTGTTTGCTGGACTGGTAGCTGCAATGCCCGGTCATGCCGCCGGCAGCTCAACCGATTCCGACAAAAGCACTTACGACCAGGAGTCAGTCCTGAAGGATGCGGAGCGGTTTTTCGGCGCCAGTACCGAGGGTCTTGGCAAGATTATCGAGAAGGTCTTCATATTGGTCTACCACCTCCCGTCGAGCGACAAGCTATTCCAGCGCTTTCCAGCAGTCGATGGCAGCTTCTATTACGTTGGCGGCGCTGGCATCAACTACCAGCAACGCGATGGCGTCATACTCGCGCCCATCCGGATTGGCGTGGGGATGCGGGCCGGTGCGAGCATTGGCTACATGCACTACACGCGAGAGAAAACCTATCTTCCCTTCTGAGTCGCCTGGCAGCGAATGAGCCGCAGACCGAGTCAGATCAGTGCGTCGGAGTGATAGTCGGGCTTGGAGCGGAACGGGTCGGTCGAGTCAGCACCAGTGCTCCGAGGGGGCATAAGGTCCCGCCCGGAGTGTTCCTTGGCAAATCTGGAGAGCAGATCCCCGTGCACAAGTGCCTCCTGTGCAGGCATGAGGGCATTGGCTCGGGCAGCAGGCATGCGATCTACGTCGCGATGGTCAGGCGACAAGTTTCCCGGCCGCGAGTCGGGACTGGCCTGCTCGCCGGCCGGGGTCAGTTGGGCTATGGGCCTGAGCCATTGCAGGATCGGCTCCCACTGGTCAAGATCGAGCTGGGCGGCGCTGCTCGTCAAATCAAACACCGTCTGGCCACTTTCAAGACCGCGCACGTAGACCTGTGTCTGGCGCAGCACGCCCAAAAAAAGAACCTGCATGGACAAAGCCCATTGACGCAGCGTCTGAGCCGAGTGCGTACGCGCGTCGATCCGCATTCCGACCACGGCCAGCCGGCACTTCCGGCTGGCAACCCTTGGCAAAGTCATCAGTTCCGTGATGCAGAACGCGGCTGAGTCGCGATCAAAAATGGAATTACAAACCGGCATGATGATGGCGTCTGCCGACATCACAACCTTGGCCAGCTCAAGCCCATGCATGCCAGCCGGCGTATCCAGAACGACGTGGGTTACACCAGCCGGCGGTCTGAGCACGCCTCTGTGGTCGGCGATCCATGGCAGGATGTTGGGCAGCGATGGATCGCGTCGCTTGAGCCAGGTGCGCGCGGATTGCTGACGATCCATATCGCCCAGCATGACCGGCAAGCCCTGCCGGGCCAGCCACGCTGCCAGGTGGGTGGCGAGTGTGCTTTTGCCACTACCACCTTTGTGATTGACGACCGCGATCACTGGCATGAAAATCTTCACTCCCGTTCATAGAACGCCGATTCTGACGCACCGCGGCAAAAGTGTCCAGTCACCGGGTCAGTCACCGGGTCAGGACCTACCAGCCCGTGATGGGGCCACGCCGGCTCACACCCTTGGCGGCGAACTCGTGCTCGGCCCATTCTGCGAGGCACCGCCCGCTGGCGGCTGGCGGCGACCGATTGAGTAGAAGATCAGCTGCGCCAATCCGATTGCGATCGGGATCAAGCCCCACGCGGCGCCGCTGCTTTCTCCATTGATGATCATCGCTGCGGCGACGGCCATTCCCACAAGCAGCCAGATCAAGCCCCAGCGCAAATTATTGACGAGTGAGGATTCTGGCTTTCCCCGTCCCTGAAAGAACTCTGCTGGCAAGGGTGGCAGTTCCATGCCCCGCTCAATTGCCATCAATCGCTCCTTATGGTGCAACTCAAACAGGTGAATCTTCTTTTGGTGGTCCAGCCACAGGGCGAGCATCGCGACGCCGATGCCCATGATGATGGCCACCAGGGGAATGAAGAAGGGCAAAATGTGACGAAATTCAGACATATCAATTTCCTTGTGGAGTGAGTGATCAACATTGATACTCGCTGCGCAGTGAGATGGTTTCAGCTGGACTAAAGAATATTTCTGCAAATTTCTGAAACCGATTGGAGTCCCTGAGGTACCAATACGTATGCAAGCCGCTTCGCCAGTCAGATCGGACCCCGCGCCAAGCGACGCGGCTGTACGCGATGCAGATATTCAAGCAGCACTGCAGGCAGGCCGGACCTCAGAGGCGTTTTCGGCGCTCGTTGATCGGTACGAGGCGAAGGTATTTCGACTGTGCATGGCCATGTTGCGGGACTCAGCGCTGGCGCAAGATATCGCCCAGGAGGTCTTCCTTCGGGTCTGGCGATTCCTGTCCCACTACGACGCCCGTATTGGTGCCTTTTCGACCTGGATCTTTGCCATTACGCGCAACCAGTGTCTGTCGGCCCTGAACAAACCGCGTGCCTGCGAGGTCTCGCTCGATGAGTCCGAAGTGTGGCAACAGGCGACACAGATTCCAGTTCCCGCTGCCACAAACGATGCTGCTTCCCTGATCTGGCTTCGCAGTCTTGTGGATGCCTTGCCGCCAACGTATCGCACCACTCTGACGCTCTACTATTTTGAGGAGTGCTCTGTGTCAGAGACGGCAAACTTGCTTGGAGTACCCGAGAGCACGGTCAAAACCCAGCTGCGGCGCGCGCGCATCATGTTGCACCAGGCCTTGAAGCAGCACGGCCTGGCTGATTTCACACTGTGGTCATGAGGAGGACGAACCATGTCTAATGACTTTTCCATGCCGGTTGACGCTAGCGCGAGTTCCAGCGACCCTGGTTCCATCGACCGCGCGTTGCGCCAAATCATCGTGCCGCCCTCATTGCCACCAGGTTTCAGGTCAAAGTTGATGGCGATCGCTTCGAACGATGGTCTTCAACTGGAAACACGCCGCTTTGACCTGGCAGTTGAGCATCAAAGGGAGATCCAGCGACTACAGTCAGGCTATGTTCAGCTGCGGCGTCACAGCCTTGCTGTCGTCATTGCAAGCACGTTTGCCGCAGGCGTGTGCGCGAGCTTGCTGCTGCCCTGGCTTTATAAGCAGGCGGGATCTGATCTTTCACTCACCATGCCGCTCGTCGCCGCGGTGATCGGAGCGGCGGCAGGTGCAAGCATCTGGATTGAGCGCTTCGGTCGCGCAGCACGACAGTCCGCTGCTGATCAGGTGCTGCACCAACATTGATGCAAGAGGCGCAGGACGCCTCGATATCGGAGCCGTTCGCAGCTCAAGCTGATCCGGGCTCACGATGACTTATGTACTGGTACCGATCTACTACCTGAGCTTCGGACTTTCCTGGCACAAGACTACCAGCAAGAAAAGTACCCCGGCATCATTCCCCTCGTCGCCATAGGCTTTCACACTTGACCCATCGCTGACTCATCCATTCACACGGCATTTGCAAGCCATTTGAATTGAAAAACGGAGGGAATCATTATGAAGTTCAATCGCCTTTTCACCATAGCAGTCTTGCCATTGGCCAGTGTGGGTACAAGTTTTGCCAATAACTACGACCTGCCGGTCTATGCCACTAGCTACCAGGCGTTTGGGTACGCCCCGCACAACAACGCCTCCATCTCAACCGATGGCACATTCAGCGACACCTTCACGATCATGACGGCTTCGCCCGAGAGGCTACAGATCGTGGGCTATAACGGCATCAGTGGGCTGACTGCCCAATGGTCGGGCGGTGGCTCTTCATTTTCTTCTGGCTTGCCTGACGTGTTCGCACCAGCAGCCTGGTTAGGAAACTCCGTGTGGGTTCTCAATGGTCAAGTTGCCAGTGCCAACACGCCTTACACGCTGACCATTTCAGGGAAGGTGACCAACTGGTACGGTACTGCAAGCAACCCCAACTGGATTGGAGACTACCAGTTGGGTTTTGGCGGACCTCCGGTCACCGCGGTACCCGAGCCGGAAACCTACGCCCTGCTCCTGGCCGGGTTGGGACTGGTTGCTGCCGCTGTGCGCAGACGCCGGGGGCTGTCGCCGTCGCTGCCGCTTCCAGCACTCAAAAATTAATCAAATTTTCACCGGCGTCCGGTTGGTCGCGCTGTTGGACGCGGGAATCTATGGCTACTTTGCCAGCACAGTCATGATGAAGTCGGGACTGGCGCCCGGCGGCACCGGGTTCCATGGCTGCCGGTAAGTGCCCCTTAGGTCCGATGAGCCGATTTTGGTAACCTTCAAGGTGACGATCTGCTTGCCCCCCGCGCCAGTCGTACCCGGTGGATTCGGGTCTGCCGCGTAATTACTGCTAACAATCTCGAAGGTGTCGCCGGCGGTGAATGTCCATGCGAAGCCGGTCGTCGCGTTGGCTTTGAGGTTGACGATGATCGTGTCCCCGACCGCAGCGTCAATCGTGCTCCCGGTCAGTACCACGGGCGTGAGCTCGATAGTCTTCGGGGCTGCCGAACTCCCGCCGCAAGAAGCCAGCAAGGCTGCGCTCAGCAATGCCATCAGAGCCAGCATCAACGGCAGGCCCATCCTTTTGCCTATCAACATATCCATCTCCTCGCTCCAGATCAGCGCAGTCTAGCAGCGACCGCCTACCCGGGAAAAATTCCAACGCCCCCAACGCCAACCATGCCCCGCAACGGATTCAGTTGGTCAAAGGTGTTCTGGTTCCAAAAATGAAAAAGCCCCACGAAGAACGTAGGGCCTGCACGTATGCCACATTTCTGTAGCTATCGTCGTTACTTGGCAGTAACGTGAACCGGGTTAAGAAACACCGGTCATGGGGTGAGGAGGAGTTGAATCGGTTCGATAAGTACCACCTTTCACAAAGTGCCTTGGTGACGCTGCTTGCGTCAGACTGGACAACCTCGCAATGCCACTATATGCCAACGCCGGAAGATTGCAAGCCCAATATCGGTACAAAGGGCATCAGGAGGTTGAACTTTACAAATCACCCGGCGCCATTGACGCCCCCGACGCCAGCCCATGCCCGGCAACGGTTATCGCCACACAACAGTTGGCGACAATACGGCGAGCGGAGCTCAGCTCTTTGGCATGTTGATCATGGCAAGGACCATGGGTACAACATTGGCAACCACACCCGACGCCAAGGATGCAAAGGTCAGTTGCATTCCAAGCACCCGCTTCTTCAGGTCACTGCCCGTAATGGCCATTGCATGGATGTATCGGCCCGCCACCAGGGCAAGCGCCGCAATGGCTACCAGCCACGATGGCGATCGATTGATTTCAGCAAGCACAATCAGCAGCAATGCCAGTGGCACATACTCAGCAAAGTTTCCGTGGGCGCGTATGGCCGCCTCCAGGTCGGCGTGCTGTCCGCTTCCCAAGACCACTTTGTGAAGCTGCCTCTTCTTTATGACCGCAAAGGCCAGTTTGACAAACAGAACCGCGAGAACGATTGCCGTGGTGGCGGAAACGGGCGCAAGGAGGTTCATAGATTCTTCATGGAGTCATGGTTTTGCGAAGAATACCGGATTGCTGAATTTCTGGCTCCGGAAAAGCAAAATCGCCACGATGAACATAGGGCCTGCATGTGTGCCGCATTGCTGCGCCCACCGAACTACGCCTTTACAGTGTGCTCGCAATCCTCCCAAGGCTGCACATTGCATCCACAGTGAGGCACCACGACACCTGGCCCAGTGATGACTCCTGCGCCCTGCTCTATTTGAGCCTTCCCGGATTGCCTTGTACCGCCACTGCTCGAACCTTCCCTTGTAGCCTTCAGGTCTGAAATCCACCGCGAGAAAGGGGTGAGATCTGATACATCCTTGACATACCATATCTTCTTCGCGGCATCCCAGCGGGCTCCGAGTGCCTTGGCGGTGTCCTTCTCGGCGAACGGGACTCTCAAATCTATTCTCATGGGTGAATTATCAGCCTCATGCAGCGGCTTCGTCACGGTGGCCTGCCTAATCCGGTCGTGTCCCATTACGAGGTGGCATACTCCGCCTACTGACAGCCGTCTTGCACGTTTACTGTCACGCAAAACGAGGGAGGGGTCTGCAATGAACGAACCGCTAGAGAAGGCTCTGATTAAGGCTCGCGAGAAGCTGTTGTCAAGCGTGATGAATGAGGCTCAAGTGTCGCAAGGCCCGGTCCGCTCAACTCTTCGGGCCTTGGGCTGGGATACGATCGATGTAGATAACCTCGGTGCAGCAGTCGGCATCGCGTTCCGTGAATATCCTACTTATACCGACTCCGCCAACGACGCAGTGTTCGTCAGTCAGGCGGCCGTGTGCGTGATTGAAGCCAAGAAAGACAGTCTTCGCGTGGCCAAGGAAATGACAACGCCAATGTCGTCAATAGACATATTTGCGACCGACATTGGCTAGTTGATTTGTGTCCAACACCGTCAATTTTTATAACCACAACGCCGCATCTTTCTTTGCGGACACGGTAGCCGTTGAAATGTCGGAGATACATGCTCGGTTCCTGAGTCACGTTCCGCATGGTGGTCTGATTTTGGACGCGGGATGTGGTTCCGGACGCGATAGCAAGGCTTTCTTCACGCTTGGTTACCGGGTGTCAGCGTTTGATGCATCCCCTGCGCTTGCCCAACTAGCGTCTGACCTGATCGGGCAACCTGTGGCAATCAGAACATTTGATCAAGTTGACGAGATCGCCTGCTATGACGGAATCTGGGCATGCGCCAGTTTGTTGCATCTGCCGCCGACAGCATTACCCGAGACTTTGGGTCGTTTATGGACCGCCCTCAAGCCCGGTGGTGTTTTCTATCTCAGCTTCAAGCTGGGCGATGGAGAGCGCGAAAGCAATGGACGCCATTTCACTGATGCTACGCAAGCACGTCTGCAGGAATGGACGGCCGAGCTAGCGGATGTTGGTTCGCTGGAATGTTGGATCACCCAAGACCAGCGCCCAGACCGCACAGAGAACTGGCTGAATGCATTGATTCACTGTAGTACACGAGTGCCGTCCAAACTAATTACAGGTGGGCGAGATCATCCGTTTTTGCCGCAGCTATGTGCATCGATCGCGCACGCCGATGAGATCGACTTCACGGTCGCGTTCGTTAAAACTTCTGGTCTGCGCCTGTTGTTGCCCGATCTGCATTTGGCATTGACACGTGATTCAGGCGGTGTCTGTACCCGACCCAAGGCGCGTATCCGCGTCCTCACCAGTGACTACCTCGACGTCACCGATCCGGACGCGTTACGTTTGCTGCTTCTGTTGCAGGAGCAGGGTGCGCAGGTCCGGGTGTTTGAGACCGCAGTGAGCAGCTTTCACATGAAGGCCTACCTTTTTGCCCGTTTTACGGACAACCGTCAATTGCATGGCACTGCATTCATTGGGTCGAGCAACATCAGTCGCCAGGCCCTCACCCATGGGCTCGAGTGGAACTATCGGGTTGATTACCCGGCTGATGATGGTTTTCTGGAAGCTCGCAACCGGTTTGAATCGGTTTTCCATGACGCTCGCACCCGTCCCTTGCACGATGCGTGGATCGATGCGTACGAGGCGCGGCGCGTGCCTCCGCCACGCGTTGTCTCACCCGGGAGTGATGAAGCTGAAGCGCCGCCGAATCCAACTCCGATTCAAGTTGCAGCGCTACAAGCCTTGACGCAAACGCGAAAGGACGGCTACAAGCGTGGCTTGGTCGTTTTGGCCACCGGTTTGGGTAAGACCTGGCTAGCGGCTTTTGATGCGCAACAAATGGGCTCTCGCCGTGTGCTATTTGTAGCACATCGCGAAGAAATTTTGAACCAGGCGGCAGAGACATTTTTGCGTATTCGACCTCGCGCAAGAGTGGGCTATTTCATGGGACAGGTACGCGACACCCAGGTCGATATCCTTTGCGCCTCAGTGCAGACACTGGGGCGCGCGGCGCATTTGTCGCGCTTTGCTCCCCAGCATTTTGATTACATTGTCATTGACGAGTTTCACCATGCTGCAGCGCCTACTTATCGTGCCTTGCTTCGGTATTTTGCACCGCAATTTTTGATTGGCCTAACAGCGACACCGGACCGAACCGACCAGTCCAATATCCTGAGCCTTTGTGATGACAACCTGGTCTACACATGCGATCTATTTGCCGGCGTGACTGCCGGACTGCTAGCGCCGTTTCATTACTATGGGATCTGGGACGAATCGGTCAACTATAAGGAAATACCTTGGCGCAATGGTCGGTTTGACCCCGAACTACTGTCCAACAAGCTTGCCACCCTGGCACGCGCACGTCACGCTGCGAAACTATGGCGCGAAAGGGCGCAGAGCCGAACACTGGCATTCTGTGTTTCCGTGCGCCACGCCGACTACATGGCCGCTGAGTTTTGCCGGGCAGGAATCGCGGCTGCAGCGGTTCACTCCAGTTCTGAAATGAGTCGTGGCGATGCGCTGACGCGGCTAGCAGATGGGCGACTGCAAGTAATTTTTTCTGTTGATTTGTTCAGCGAAGGTGTTGACTTGCCTGTCATTGACACGGTGTTGATGCTGCGCCCGACCGAGTCGAAGATTCTGTTTTTGCAGCAACTCGGGCGTGGTCTTCGTCTGGCGGCGGGCAAAGAGAAGTTGGTCGTTCTGGACTTTATTGGAAATCACCATAGTTTCTTGCATAAGCCTCAAGCTTTAGCGCAGGCTGGCGCTAGTTATCGAGACTTGGCGACCTTTGCCCGCAAGGTCGAGGCACAGCAACTGGCCCTGCCACCTGGCTGCTTTGTCAACTACGACATAGCACTGATCGAGTTTCTCAAATCGTTGGATTCGGACGGTGCAGCGCAGGATTTTGAAGCCTTGCGGGACGCGCTGGGCCGGCGCCCCACGTTAGCTGAGTTTTACCGCTCCGGCGCCAACGTCACGCGGGTGCGTCAGCAATACGGCAACTGGTTTGCCTTCGTGCGCACCATGAACGAGTTGAGTGAACCCGAGATGGTCGCCGCCACGACATTCCAGCGTTTGCTTCGTGAACTTGAAACAACAGCCATGACACGAAGCTACAAAATGGTGTTGATCGAGGCTTTCCAGGAACTGGACGGTTGGCGTTCGCCGCCATCATTGGCGGAGTTGGCTGCACGCTCCTGGCAAGTCATGCAACGCCGGCGACCTTTGCTCTCAGACCTGCCGGATACGATGCTCGACACTGTGAACGGCACATCCGATGTCTGGCAGCGTTATTGGCGAGAAAACCCTATTAATGCCTGGATTGGAGGCAACACTCGCAAAACGGCGCAAACGTATTTTGAGACTGATAACGGGCAGTTCAAAGCGAGCTTTCCAGTTGACGACACAAACATCGATGTTCTGGCGACCCTGGTGCAGGAACTGATCGATTACCGCTTGGCGTCCTACGAAGCTCACAAGGCCGCCCGCGCTGACAGCAGCAGCAACGTCATTCCGTTTCCACAGAAGAAGACTTCGCGCACCGAAGTACCGTACTTTCCCAACCTCAAAATCGCATGTGGTCATTTTCGGACTGGCTCTAGCGACGCGACGGAACATCGGAGCGTGGGTGAGGCCTACGGGCGGATCGATCCGGCCCGCCATTTCATCGCCCGTGCCACGGGTAACTCGATGAGCGGTGGTAAGAACCCTATTGGCGACGGCGACTACCTGCTTCTCGAACTTGTGAGTCCGACCAATGCCGGCTCCATTACAGGCAGCGTCATGGCGATTGAGAGGCAGGATGATTCTGGTGACAACCAGTATCTGCTTCGAGTCGTCACCAAAAGACCGGATGGAATGCACATTTTGAAGGCCAACAACCCGGAGTATGAAGACATCGTAGCCACAGATGGCATGCGCACGCTGGCTCGACTCAAGGCGGTAATCGATCCACTCGAGATCGAGGTCGGACAGGGCTTCATGCGCGAAGACATCCCGGCGCTATTCGGTGAGCAGTTCAATCCGGGTAATTGGCACAGTGGGCATATCGTATTGCCGGATCAAAAGGCCCAAATTCTGCTGGTGACCTTGAACAAGCAAGGGAAGGTCGAAGAACAGCGATACCTGGACCATTGGATCGATGAGAACAGTTTTCACTGGCAGAGTCAAAGCGCCACGACGCCGCAAAGCAGTAGGGGTCGGCAGGTGATCGAGCACGAGAAACTGGGTCTTGCCATCCATTTGTTTGTACGGGAGCACAAGTTGCAGGCCGGTAAAGCGGCGCCGTTTGTTTATCACGGTCGGGTTCATTACCAAAGTCACACTGGTAGCGCGCCCATGAGCGTCGTGTTCGAGGTTGGCGCGTAAGTATCTGTCATGTCACAACGGCCAGTGTTCCCTGAGTCGTCCTAGTTCGCGTTGAAGGTCACGTAGTTCCTCGTTGACCTCAGCGAGTTCGTCGAGGGTGTACTCAATCACTTGCTGTGCACTTGACGTTGGAAGTCCGATGACATTGATAACCTTGTTCTTGTGCGCCTCAACGCCCCAGCGCCCATGGACTAGATTGTTGCGTTGTTGTCGAACTGAGTTGACACGTTCAATCCAATTTTCGTAAGCACTGCGCTGCTTCGATCCAAGTCGCAACTTCGCGATGACGTGCTTGGTCAGTTCGTCCAGTTTGATTTTCAGGTTTTGAGTTTCAACGGTCTTGGTCAAGCTTTCGACTCTCGCACCACTGTCAACCCACACTAGGCACAAGCCAAGATTCATGTCGAGCCGAGAGAACTCAAAGATCATGTGCCCAAGTAACGACGCTGCCTCATTTTCCAAGGCATCATTTTTTGCAAAAAGTTCACCCGCAGTGATTTCGTTCATGACATGACCAAGGTGTAAAGGGCTTATCTTCAAGAACTATAGCCCATAGAATTGAGCACCCGAATACCACCATTCACACGCGTTGCGGTTGGAAAACTTTCTCAACATCCAGCGCATACCGCTCAGAAAAGACTCTCCAAAACACCCGACGCACCCGTCGCCTCGACGCCAGCCAATGCCCTGCAGCGGCTTCCGCCGGGACCTCGCACTGCACCCCAGCCACCGCCCTCCCCCAACGGCACCGTAGCCCCGAAGAACACCACCCAAGACCTGCTAGAATTCGCGCTGGTGAAAAACGGGATCGACCCCGTCTCATTCACCCAAATTCTCCGAATGGGAACTTAGCTCAGTTGGTAGAGCAGCGGACTCTTAATCCGTAGGTCGAGAGTTCGAATCTCTCAGTTCCCACCATTCAAATCAGGTTGATCTCGTAACAGTTCAAGCGTGTGACGGCTCACGACTTACTGCCAAGTGCAGACCGGCAGCGCCAATGACTGCCAGCAAGGTCTTGACGGTCGGGTTACCCTTGGGACTCAGGGCGCGATAAAGACTTTCGCGGGGGATCCCAGCACGCGCGGCCACCGCAGCCATGCCTTGAGCCTCGGCAATATGACGCAGCGCACCCAATAAGGCACCTTGTCCGCCGGGTAGGTTGACTTCCTCAAGCGCTGCAGCCAGGTACAGGTCTGCCATTTCCGGATCGGCTTTGAGCATTTCCACCACGGTGTCGTCGTGAGCTTGTGCGGCTTTCATTTGGCGTTCTTCCTTTTCCAGTCATTCCAGTAGTCAACAGCGGCAGCGATATCGGCCTTGGTCATCTTTGTAGGTCAAGACTTCAAGCATGAAGCGTGTGAATTATGCGTTACAACATTCCAACGTGGCTATTTCTTACCCACTTTGGGAAAATTGAGGCTACGCATGCACCCGGTTACGTGGCGCGTGCGTCTGTGAGCCGATAATTCAGAGCAAACAAACTGGAGTCTTCAATGACAAGTGCTTTTGGCCTGATTGCAAAGACCATGACGGTCGTCGCCGCGCTGCTGTGCAGCGGCTGTGCCGTGATAGCGGTTGCTGACACTGTGGTAACGGTGGCGGCAACGGTTGTCACGACCGGAGTCAAGGCCGCTGGCGCTGCTGTCAACGCGGTGATTCCTGAATCAAAGAAAGCGCCGTAAGCGCCGCAATCGCCTTGGGTCGGCAAACCAGCCGTCGCAGAATTTGTCCATCTGTCGCGCCGTGACGCGGTCTGTCGCAAGCAGCTTGAAGCCCCGATCCATCGCCCCTACATTCTCTTTAACGGACCACACAGGTCTGAAACTGGAGAGAACAGATGAACACGAATCGCACAACCCGTTTTGCCGGACTCCTGCTTGCAGTACTGATGACCGTTGGCATCAACTCAGCGTTGCTCTGGCAGTTTGACGCCGTCGCTCATGCCGGGCTGGCTGCAGCCAGTAGTCAGGCTCCCGTCGTGGCGAACCTGGAAACGGTCAACATCGTCGCACGCCGGGTCTGACCTGGTGAAAACACTTCTTCTGCTGGTCGGCTGGTTGCTGCTGTTCGTTCTGTGCTGGCCTGTGGCACTGCTGGCGCTTGTGATCTGGCCCATCGTCTGGTTGATCTCGATCCCGCTCCGACTGATTGGGATCAGCGTGGGCGCAGCGCTGGCGCTGCTGACGTCGATTCTGTTTCTGCCAGCGCGGATGCTTGGTTACCGCCGGCATTGAGCAGGCAGCGCCACGTATTGATCTAGCGCAACCTTTCTCCAGATAAGCGATTGCAGTCCCTTGCAAAAGGGCGTAGCTTGTGCTTCGGGATGTGCCAGTCTGCGACGGATGCCCGAATCGGCTGGCCTACCCGCTATAAGAAGGAGACAACATGTCAACCGTGCATTCACCAAGGGATTTTTCTCAAATCCGCGCGCGCTTCAAAGGCACCGATCCTGCGGCCCTGATCGTCTTTGGCGTCGCTGCCGGACTTCTGGTTGTGTTCCTGGTCTCGGTCTTTTTCCGCTGATCAGGTTTCGATTTACAGCGTCTGCGTCACGAGTTTGAAATCGGCGTCGTCCGGGTACTGCTTGATCGTAAAGCCCAGACCGCGCATCAGCTTGAGCATGGTCGGGTTGCTGGCCAGCACCAGGCCCTCGATTTCAGCCAGACCCTTCTCGCGGGCAAAGTTCATGATCGATAGCATCAGGCGTGAGCCCAGGCCTTTGCCTTTGCTGTCGTCTGCCACCACCAGCGAGAACTCGCAACTGCTGCGATCCGGGTTGGTGATGTAGCGCGACACCCCCAGAATGCGCGAAACCTCGGTGCTTTCGCCATCCGGGCCAGTACGCTGTTCGCGCACCACGGCCACCAGCGCCATTTCGCGGTCGTAGTCGATCAGCGTGAAGCGAGCCAGCATGCTGGCAGGGAGCTCCTGCATGCTCGAGACAAAACGGAAGTAACGACTCTCGGGAGAGAGCTTGCGCACAAAATCCTGCAGCATGCTGGCGTCGTCCGGATGGACCGGGCGCACCGTGTATTCACCACCGCCACGCAGCGGCCAGACCTGCTCGTGCTGCGATGGGTAGGGCAGGATCGCCAGGTGGCTGTAGTTGTGCATGCCGGGCGGCGCGTTGTCGACCACGATGCGCGCATCAACCGCCACGGCACCGGACTCGTCAACAATGATCGGGTTGATGTCCATCTCACGCAGCTGCGGCAGTTCACACACCATCTCAGAGACTCGCAACAGCACCTGCTCGAGGGCCTCCATATCGATGGCCGAGGCGCCGCGCCATTCGCCCAGCGTTTCTGCAACACGGGCCCGCGCAATCAGGCTGCGCGCCAGGAACTGGTTGAGCGGCGGCAACTCCATGGCACGGTCGTTGATCAGTTCAATCATGGTGCCGCCGGAGCCGAACACAATCACCGGCCCAAAGGGATGATCGGTCACCATGCCGATGTTGATCTCGCGCCCGCGCTTCTGGCTTGACATGTTCTGCACCGTGACGCCGTTGATGCGCGCCTCGGGCTGCAGACGTGTCACCGTCTGCACCATCTCGATGTAGGTGTCACGCACGCCGACCGCGTTGAGCACGTTCAGCACCACGCCCTGCACGTCGGACTTGTGGCTGATGTCAGGCGAATCGATTTTGAGTGCCACCGGAAAACCGAGCTGCGTGGCGATCATGATCGCTTCGTTGGCGCTGCGCGCCAGGATGGTGCGCGTCACCGGAATATGAAATGCCGCCAGCAGCGCCTTGGACTCCATCTCGGTCAGCACATTGCGGCGCTCGGCCAGCACACTCTCGATCAGCATGCGTGCGCCCTCCACGTCGGGCTTGGCCAGATCGGACATGGGCGGCGGTGTCTGCTGCAGCAGTTGCTGGTTTTGATAGAAGGACGCAATGTTGCCGAAAGCACCCACCGCCGCTTCCGGCGTACGAAAGGTCGGAATCGCTGCGTCGTTGAGGATCTGGCGCGCCTCGCCCACGGTTGAATCACCCATCAGGCAAGTCAGCAGCGGCTTGCTCAGCGTCTTGTTGCTGCTCGCCAGCGCAGAGGCAATCGCAGCGCTGTCGATACCAACCTTCGGTGAATAGATGGCCAGCACACCGT
>QYPX01000226.1 GCA_007280205.1 Comamonadaceae bacterium | reverse complement strand
ATGAGGAAGTGGTCATCCCCGATGAGGAAGTGGTCATCCCGGACTCGATCCGGGATCCAGTGCCACACGACCCCTGGATTGCGGGTGCTGAAACCCCGGACCTGATCCGGGGACGCAATGACAGATTGTTCGTGACTCTAGCCCAACGGCGTCGTGAATTCCATAAACATCAATAAATTCCACTTGTTTTCCCATCAATGCTCCCGCATTTTAGAATGAAGCCCTGCGCAACGCCGCATCACCCTGTTATTCCCCGCTTGAGCCCTGCCAAATCATGTACAAACTCGTTCTCATCCGCCATGGCGAATCGACCTGGAACCTGGACAACCGCTTTACCGGCTGGACCGATGTCGATCTGACGCCCACCGGCATCGCACAGGCCGACGAGGCCGGCCGCCTGCTCAAGGCCGAGGGCTTTGAATTTGACGTCGCCTACACCAGCGTTCTCAAACGCGCCACCCGCACACTGTGGCATGTACTCGACGCCATGGACCGCACCTGGCTGCCGGTCGTCAACAACTGGCGTCTGAACGAGCGCCATTACGGTGCATTGCAGGGGCTCAACAAGGCCGACATGGCCAAGCAGTATGGCGATGCCCAGGTGCTGATCTGGCGCCGCAGTTACGCCACGCCACCGCCGGCACTGGATCCGGCCGATCCGCGCTGCGAACGCAGTGACCCGCGCTACGCCAGACTTTCGCCCGAACAGGTTCCGCTGACCGAATGTCTGAAAGACACGGTGGAGCGCGTCATGCCGTTCTGGAACGAAGCCCTGGCGCCCGCCATCAAGGCCGGCAAGCGGGTCGTGGTGGCAGCGCACGGCAACTCGATCCGTGCCCTGGTCAAATACCTGGACAAGATCTCCGACAGTGACATCGTGGGCCTGAACATCCCCAACGGCATACCGCTGGTTTACGAACTCGACGAGCAGTTGCAACCCCTTCGTCACTACTACCTGGGCGACGCCGAGGCCGCTGCCAAAGCGGCTGCAGCGGTAGCGGCCCAGGGTAAAGCTTGAGTAAACCGGGAAAGCGCCGCGCCCAAAGCGCCCCAAACGTGTATGCTGATACCCTGCTGGACAGATCTACAGCGCTGTTCTCAACCGATTAAAGATTGATATGGGCCAAAAATTGAAAATTGCGGGTTGGATTTCGCTCGGCGTTCTGGCGGGCGCCATGACGACGGTTTCGCTGCAAACGGCAGCGCGCGCCGCACTGGCACCACTGCCGCTGGAAGAACTGCAGCAGTTGGCAGCCGTCTTCGGCATGGTCAAGAGCAATTACGTCGAACCGGTCAACGACAAGAAGCTGATTACTGATGCCATCATCGGCATGGTCTCGAGCCTGGATCCGCATTCGCAGTACCTCGACAAGAAGGCGCTGAAGGAATTCAACGAAGGTACCACCGGCAAGTTTGTCGGCGTCGGCATTGAAATCGCGCAGGAAGACGGCCTCATCAAGGTGGTCTCGCCGATCGAGGGCTCGCCTGCCTTTCGGGCCGGTATCAAGCCCAATGATCTGATCGTCAAGATCGATGACACACCGGTCAAAGGTCTGCCACTGAACGAGGGCGTCAAGCGCATGCGTGGCGAGCCCAATACCAAGGTGCTGCTGTCCATTTACCGCAAGGACGAGAGCCGCACCTTCCCGGTTCTGATCATCCGCGAGGAGATTCGCACGCAGTCGGTCCGCAGCAAGGTGATCGAGCCCGGCTATGCCTGGATCCGGCTGAGCCAGTTTCAGGAACGCACGGTGGAAGACTTTGCCCGCAAGATCGAGGAGATCTACAAGCAGGAGCCCAAGCTCAAGGGTCTGGTGCTGGATCTGCGCAATGACCCCGGCGGCTACCTTGATGCGGCGGTTGCTGTATCGGCCGCCTTCCTGCCGGACAACGTGACCGTGGTTTCAGCCAACGGCCAACTGGCAGAAAGCAAGTTTGTGCACAAGGCCTCGGCTGAGTTTTACCATCGGCGCGGCGGTGCAGATCCGCTCAAGCGCCTGCAGGAAGTGACCAAGGGCGCGCTCAAGACCGTGCCGCTGGTCGTACTGGTCAACGAGGGCTCGGCTTCGGCCAGTGAAATCGTGGCTGGCGCGCTGCAGGACCACAAGCGCGCCACCGTGCTGGGCAACCAGACCTTCGGCAAAGGCTCGGTGCAGACGGCGGTCTGCCTGGATCCGTCGTTTCGCATGGACAACTGCCCGACTGCCGGCCTCAAGCTCACCACCAGCCGTTACTACACGCCCAGCGGCAAGTCGATTCAGGCCAAGGGCATCGTGCCCGATGTGATGGTCGATGAGACCGAAGGCGGCAACCTGTTTGCCGCGCTGCGCACGCGCGAAGCCGACCTGGAGAAACACCTCAACAGCGGCCAGGGCGAAGAGAAGAAAGACGAGGCGCGCGAGAAAGCGCGTGAAGAAGCGCGCCTGAAACTGGAAGAAGAGATGAAGAAGCCGCTGGCCGATCGCAGGCTGCCGGAGTTCGGCACCGAAAAGGACTTCCAATTGGCGCAGGCGATCAATCAACTCAAGGGCCAACCGGTGCTGGTCAGCAAAACGCTGGTGGAGCGCAAGGAAGAAAAGAAGGAAGAATGAGCGCAGCATGAGGGACGAGCAGCTGCTGCGCTATTCACGCCACATCCTGCTGGAAGAAATCGGGATCGAAGGCCAGCAGCGCATTCTCGCCGGTCGCGCTCTGATCATTGGCGCCGGCGGCCTGGGTTCACCGGTTGCACTTTATCTCGGTTCGGCTGGCGTGGGCCATATCACGGTGGTCGATCACGACGTGGTGGACCTGACCAATCTGCAGCGCCAGATTGCCCACCAGATGGCCAACATGGGCCAGCCCAAGGTGACATCGATCCAGAGCGCCATTGCTGCCATCAACCCGGAGGTGCAAGTCGAAGTCGTGCAGGCACGGGCCGATGCCGCCCTGCTGGACACCCTGGTGGCACAAGCGGATGTGGTGCTCGACTGCTGCGACAACTTTGCCACGCGCCAAGCCATCAACGCAGCCTGCTTCAGCCACCGCAAACCCCTGGTATCGGGTGCGGCGATCCGCTTCGACGGGCAAATCAGCGTTTACGACGCACGCAGCAGCAATTCACCCTGCTATGCCTGCATTTTTTCGCCCAGCACGACCTTTGAGGAAACGCGCTGCGCCACCATGGGTGTCTTCGCGCCGCTGGTGGGCATCATTGGATCCATGCAAGCCGCCGAGGCGCTCAAACTGCTGAGCACAACGGGGCAGTCACTGGCGGGTCGCTTGCTGATGCTCGACGGCCGCAGCATGGAATTCAGTGAGGTTCGCATCGCGCGTCAGAGCGATTGCCCGGTCTGCGGCACGCCGCACTGAGGACTACTTCCTGTCGGGATGACACGATCCGTGTCGTTTGCGAAAGGCGCGTGGCGACTCGGGACTGGCCGCTGCAAAGACGCCGCTGCGTGACTGGCGTGCCTGGGTTTCCTGCGCCGCGTACAAACCCGGCCTGCCACGCCAGCCATAAGACCAGGCCTGACCCGCGCGCACCATCCTGGCACCCAGGTCCTGACCATCGAGCGCAACGGTAGCCAGTCCGCGGCCATAGCGGTCGTAGTAGCTGACCTTCACCGTGACACGCCGCTGCAAAGCGAGTTGCGCCAGCATGTCACGCGCCTCCTTGCCACCACTCTGGCAGATCTCCGGCGCGTCCACTCCCAGCAGGCGCAGCTTGCGTGGCTCCCCGCCCGAGTCCGGCTGCACCCAAAGCGTGTCGCCATCGGTGACGTAGCTCACTTGCCCGACGAAGGTCTCACGCGCCTGCGCGCTGCTGCCCAGCAGCAGCAAGAGCAGCAGCAAGCATCTGAAATTCATGGTCCGTGACATCCTGGATTGCCGCGTCGCTGACGCGCCTCGCAATGACGAAAAGTGTACTTATGCCTCAGTCTCCCATCACCACGCCCTCGCGGCGCGGATCAGCAGCGCCAAACCAGCCCCTTGGGGTGCGTTCAATGGCCTGCAAACCACTGGGCAAAGGTATCTCGTTGACGCTGTGGCCCCGTTGTCGCAGCGCCTCAACCGTGCCCGCCGGGAAACGGCCGGCCTCAAGCAAGGTCGGTCCGTTGTAGGTTCCGAAATTCGGCAGGTCAATGGCCTGCTGGGCGTTCAGGCCCCATTGCTGGGTCGCGATCAGTGTCTTGGCGGTGTAGTTGATGATGGCGGCACCGCCGGGTGAACCCACGGTCATGCGCACGCGCCCATCGCGGCGATCGAACACAAGAGACGGACTCATGCTCGAGCGGGGCCGCTTTCCAGGCTGCACGCGGTTGGCGATCGGGCGGCCCTGGGCGTCACTTGGCAACATCGAGAAATCGGTCAACTCGTTGTTCAGGACAAATCCGCCGGCCAGACCGGTGCCACCATCAGACATCAGGCGCGAGCCCCAAACCGCCTCAATGGTGGTGGTCATCGCCAGAACCCGGCCCTGCGCATCAACGATGCTGATATGGCTGGTACCGTACTCGGGCTGCTCGGCTTGCGCTGCATGACTGATGCGAACAGCGCCCGGGTTGCCGGCGCTGGCCTGCTTCATGCTGTTCGAGCCAATCAGTGCGGCGCGCGCTCGCAGATAGTCCGTCGCCAGCAGACTGTTCCAATCACCCGCAGGAGCAGGCACAAAAGCCGGATCGCCGACAAATTGTGCACGGTCCGCGAAGGCCAGACGCGATGCCTCGGTGTACTGGTGCAGCCACTGCGGCCCCGGCAGCCCCTGCTGCAAGGGCTGTTCAATGGCCGGCGTGTGCTCAAGTATCCCGAGCATCTGCATCACCGCCAGGTGGCCCGATGAGGGCGGCGGGAAGCCACAGACGCGCCAGTACTGCTGCCAGTGGGTGCACATGGCCTCGCGCTGTACCGGCTGGTAACTGGCCAGATCCGCCTCACTGAGGCGCCCCGGGTTACTGGGGTGACCCTGGACACGCCGGACGATGTCACGTGCGACCGCGCCGCGGTAAAAAGCATCGGCACCAGACTGCGCAATCTGACGCAGCACCTGCGCCATGGCAGGGTTCTTGAGCCGGTATCCGACGGGTTGCGCCGAGCCATCGGCCTGATAGAAGAATGGCCGTGCGATCGGATCGTCGATCAGCTGCTTCTCCTCCTTCAGCTGAATGTGCAGTCGGGGGCTGACGGCAAAGCCCTGCTCGGCCAGTGCGATGGCCGGCTCAAACAAGCTGGCCCAGGGCAACTGCCCATAGGTCTTGTGCGCCTGCTCAAGCATACGCAAGACACCGGGAACACCCACCGACAGCCCGCCAACCACCGCTCGCTGGAACGGCATCGGTTTGCCATCTTTTTGCAGAAACAGTCTTTCGTCGGCTGCCGCTGGCGCCGTCTCCCGCCCGTCCAGCGCCACCAGTTTCACGCCGTCCCAATGCAGCAGGAAAGCGCCACCGGCCAGGCCGCTGGACTGCGGCTCCACCAGCCCAAGCACCATCTGCACGGCGATGGCAGCATCCACCGCGGATCCGCCGGCTTTGAGAATCTGGTAGCCCGCATCGGTCGCCAGTGGATTGGCAGCAGCCACAGCGAACTGCGCCGCAGACCAACCCGGCTTGACGCCCACAGGCGCTGCGATCATCCCTTGCGCTGGCATGGCATAGCTAAAGCGTAAAGCCGTGCCGCCTGGCAATGCGCCGCAAGCGCTGATCGCCGCGACTGAAATCGTCAATATCAAGAAGCGATGAAAGATCGGTATTTGCATGGCTGTCTCCTGTGAATCCTCGTATTCTGCACAATGGGCGTCCGGCGGCATCCTTGGCAAATGCCGCCCATTCACTTTTCTTGCCCGGCATTCCAACTGGCAATGCGAGGAAAAAGACCACCGGGAAGCATTCCAGGCAGAGCCCTCCTGGATCATTTTTGACACCCAGGTACTACCTGGTGGCAAGCCAAACTACTGTTCTTCATCCGGGAACGACCAGTAGTCAGCTACCGACAAAAGGGTAGCACCGCTTCATTGGCAGGCAGCCTCAACTCGCGGAAACTGGCTCCAACACAAACCACCAAGAGCTACTGCCATGCGAACCCTTCATGCCCTTTGGATAGCCCTGCTGATCTCTGTCCTGCCCAGTCTGGCCGCAGCCCAGACGGCAAGCTATTCTCTGAACTCGACTGGCGTCAGCGAATTCGGCACCGGCCCCTATGGATCGGTCACCTTGACCCAGAGCTTTAGTGACGTGGTGGTCAATGTTGTCTTGCGCAACGATCTGAATTTTCTTAGCACCGGCAACCAAAACTCGCATTCCATATTCACTTTCAACGTCAGTGGTGCTACTGCGGGCGATGTAACTGACATTTCCTTCGCTAATGGACTCAATGGCAACTTTGGCGTCGCCAGCCCTGCCGGTAATTCGCCCTTCGGCAACTTTACCTTTGGAATCCTCTGCACCAGTTCATGCACCTCCGGCGGCTCCGGGGGTGGCTATGTCGACCCGCTGAGCTTCACCGTCCACAACGCAACCATTTCCGAATTCAACCATCTTTCCAGCGGCGGCACGGGGGCCTACTTCGCTGCCGATGTATTGAATCTCAGCGGCAAGACCGGTGCCATTGGCGCAACCGTTGCAGCCGTCCCGGAACCTGAGAGCTACGCGATGCTGCTGTCTGGTTTGGGTCTGATCGGTTTCATTGCGCGTCGTCGCCAGCAGCCAACAAGCAGAGTCTGATGCTCGCGTGTTGACCCAAAGGGGCCCATCGCTGCAACGCAAACCAGTCCGTCACTGCCGGATCACATCCGCTCCCGCCGGCGCCTTGAACTCGAAGGCCTTGACCGGCAGCACCGGATTGAGCTCAAAGTGGGTAAAAGTCAACACGGATCGCTGACCAAAACTATCGAGAATTTCCAGTACGGCCAGTTCACCACCACGCAATCCGACACGGATATTCTGCAAGGCGCTGTCTCGGGCTCTTGGGGTGGCAAGAACCCATTCGATGCCGTCCTTGGCGCTCGCATCGGTCAGTGCAAAATCCGTCTGCAAGGCCCGCAACTCGGGCGCCGAGGCGATCAGGGCCGCTGGCGTCGAGGCCAGCACCTGCGACTGTTTGCGCGCAGTCACCTGATTCAGGTCAACGTCATACAACCACAAGGTCTGGCCGTCGGCAACAATGCTCTGCTCAAACGGCTTCCTGTAAATGAACTTGAAACGGTTCGGTCTGGAAAACTCGAAACTGCCGCTCGATGTTTTGCTGCGCGGTGCCTCTGCGTCTTTGGCCGGTGCCGTCACCACTTGAACGAAGTCAGCGCGTCCGCTTCTGGCCGTCTTGATGAAGGCCTCCAGACTTTCCAGCCCCGTCGCCGAAGCGGACAAGGCGGCCATGGCCAGCCAGGCGCCGAGCAGTCTTTTCACGCGCAGCATCAGTCGGCTCGCGCTGGCACCAGAATGTCACGCTGGCCGCTGTTGCTCATGGCGCTGACGAGGCCGGCTTTCTCCATATCCTCCACCAGTCTGGCGGCGCGGTTATAACCGATCTTGAGGTGGCGCTGCACCAGCGAGATACTGGCTTTGCGGTTCTTCAGCACCACTTCCACCGCCTGGTCGTACATCGGGTCCTTTTCCCCGGCGTTGCCGCCCTCGCCGAGCGCGTCGCCGTCGCCGTCGGCGCTGCCGCCTTCAAGCACACCCTCGATGTAGTTCGGCTCGCCCTGCGACTTCAGGTAGTTCACGACCCGATGCACCTCGTCGTCGCTGACAAAGGCGCCGTGCACGCGAATCGGCATGCCGGTGCCGCTGGGCATGTAGAGCATGTCCCCCATGCCCAGCAGGGCTTCGGCGCCCATCTGGTCCAGGATGGTGCGGCTGTCGATCTTGCTGCTGACCTGAAAGGCGATGCGCGTCGGTATGTTGGCCTTGATCAGGCCGGTAATCACATCGACGCTGGGACGCTGCGTCGCCAGAATCAGGTGAATGCCCGCCGCGCGCGCCTTTTGCGCCAGCCGGGCAATCAATTCCTCGATCTTCTTGCCCACCACCATCATCAGGTCGGCCAGTTCGTCAATCACGACCACGATGTGCGGCAAGCGTCCCAGCGGTTCGGGCGAGTCGGGCGTCAGGCTGAACGGGTTGTAGATAAACTCGCTGTGCGCCTTGGCGTCGTCAATCTTCGCGTTGTAGCCGGCCAGGTTGCGCACACCCAGCTTGCTCAGCAGCTTGTAACGTCGCTCCATCTCGGCAACGCACCAGCTCAGGCCGTAGGCGGCCTGTTTCATGTCGGTCACCACCGGCGCGAGCAGGTGCGGAATGCCTTCGTAGAACGACATCTCCAGCATCTTGGGGTCTATCATCAAGAAGCGCACATCGCTGGCTTCGGCCTTGTACAGCAGACTCAGAATCATGGCGTTGATTCCGACCGACTTGCCGGAGCCGGTGGTACCCGCCACCAGCACGTGCGGCATCTTGGCCAGATCCGCAACAATCGGGTTGCCGACAATGTCCTTGCCCAGGCCCACGGTCAGCAGGGACTTGGCTTCGTTGTAAATCCGCGAGCCCAGAATTTCGGAGAGCTTGATCGATTGCCGCTTGGCATTGGGCAGTTCAAGCGCCATGTGATTCTTGCCCGGAATGGTCTCCACCACGCGGATCGACACCAGACTCAGAGAACGCGCCAGATCCTTGGCCAGGCCAACGATCTGCGAGCCCTTGACACCAACCGCCGGCTCGATCTCGTAGCGCGTAATCACCGGCCCCGGCTGTGCCAGCACGACCCGCACCTCGACCCCGAAATCCTTCAGTCTCTTTTCGATCATGCGGCTGGTCATCTCCAGCGTCTCGGCCGGGACGGTCTCCTGGCGCAGCAAAGCCCCGTCGAGCAGATCAACCTGCGGCAAGCGGCTGTCAGGCAACTCGACAAACAGGGGTTTCTGCCGCTCCTTGGCGACCCGCTCACTCTTGGGTACCTCGGCCAGCACGGGCTCGATCCGCAGCGGCAAGGCATGGTGCTCGACCTGTTCCTCGTGCTCCTCGATGACGACCTCCTCGCGCTCGCGCATGGCCTGCTGCCCGAGCGCAATGTCCTGCTCCAGTTCCCGCTTTTCGCGCCGCGACTCAATCTGAAAATAGAGCCAAGCGCCCAGACGCTCTGCTACTTGGGCCCAAGAGAAGCGAAAGACCAGCGCAGCGCCCACCAGGGCCACGGCAATGGTGACCAACGCCGAGCCGACAAAACCCAACAGGCGAACGCTCAGCGGGCCAAAAAAATAGCCCAAAACACCGCCCCCGTGCCCCGGCAAGAGTGCTTCCAGGCTGTACAGACGCGCCCATTCGAGCCCTGCGCTGGCGCAAAGCAACAAAACCAGACCACACCAGAACGCCACTCGCCTGGAGCCCAGTCGGGAGGCCTGCTGCCCCGCCGGGGCGGCCGGCGTGGTCAGCAAATCATGGCCCCGCAGCCATCGCGCCAAACCCGAAAGCCAGACGCGCAAACCGGCTGCAACAAGCCACCAGGTCGAAAAACCGAATAAAAAGTAGCTGCCATCAGCCAACCAGGCGCCAAGCAAGCCGCCCCGGTTCTGGATCACGGCTGCGGCGCCCGAAGTTGACCAGGCCACATCCTGTGCCGAGTAAGTGAGCAGCGCGAGCACCCAGAAAATCAGCAGAACCAGGCCCGCCGTCAGGCCAAATTCGTCGGCAAAGCGACGCCAGCCGGAGCGCTCGGGTGAGTCCGCTGACTGGGAAGAAGTTAAAGTATTGAGTGAATAGGTCATACTACGCCCAACTGTACACGGGCCCTGCCACTTTATCCAAGAAAGCCTTCACAATGTCAAACACCCGACATGCCCAAGTCCTGATTCTCGGTTCCGGCCCTGCCGGCTATACGGCGGCCATTTATGCGGCACGCGCCAACCTCAAGCCGCTTCTGATTACCGGCATTGCCCAGGGCGGTCAACTCATGACCACCACCGAAGTCGATAACTGGCCGGCCGACGTCGACGGCGTGCAAGGCCCCGACCTGATGCAGCGCTTTCTGGCACACGCCGAGCGCTTCAAGACCGAGATCGTCTTTGATCATATCCATACGGTGGATTTCCAGAAGCGACCCTTTACCTTGCAGGGCGACAGTGGCAGCTACACCTGCGACGCGCTCATTCTGGCCACCGGTGCGTCGGCCAAATACCTGGGACTGCCATCCGAGGCGGCCTTCATGGGACGCGGCGTCTCGGGTTGTGCCACCTGCGACGGCTTCTTCTACCGCGATCAGGTCTGCTGCGTGGTCGGTGGCGGCAATACCGCCGTCGAAGAGGCGCTTTACCTGTCCAACATCGCCGCCAAGGTGATCCTGATTCACCGGCGCGACAAATTCAAGGCCGAGCCCATCATGATCGACAAACTGATGGAAAAAGTCAGCGCTGGCAAGATTGAACTGAAGACTTTTTGCACACTCGATGAAGTGCTGGGTGACGCCAGCGGTGTGACCGGCGTACGACTGAAGAATGTGCAGACGGGCCAGACCGAAGACCTGCAGTTGCAGGGTTGCTTTATTGCGATCGGCCACGCCCCCAATACCGAGATCTTCCAGGGCCAGCTGAACATGGCGGGCGGCTACATCGTGACCCAGGGCGGCTCCAGCGGCTTTGCCACCATGACCAGCGTACCCGGTATCTTTGGTGCAGGCGACGTGCAGGACCACATCTATCGCCAGGCTATCACCAGTGCCGGCACGGGCTGCATGGCGGCGCTGGATGCCCAGCGTTTTCTGGAACAGGGCTGAAGCCGCTATAATCCGTCTCGTTTCCGGTCTTGCCCACGCCCAGTCCATGCCGGGCTTGGGGTGACCGGAAAATCTCTTTACCGCCACGCAGCAGTGTGGCGAGGTGCGGCGAAAGCTGTTAATTTTTCTCTGGAGTGTCCACATGGCACGTGTATGTGAAGTCACGGGCAAAGGCCCGATGGTAGGGAACAAGGTTTCCCACGCCAACAACAAAACCAAGCGCCGGTTCCTGCCGAACCTGCAATACCGCCGATTCTGGGTCGAGTCTGAAAGTCGCTGGGTGCGCCTGCGGATTTCCAACGCAGGACTGCGTTTGATCGACAAGAACGGCATCGACTCCGTGCTCGCAGATCTGCGTTCACGTGGTCAGGCCTGAGACCTTGCGGGACAGACCTTTAGCTCTGTCCTCAACTGATTAAAAAGGAACACATCATGGCAACCAAAGGCGCACGCGAAAAAATCAAGCTTGAATCGACTGCTGGAACCGGTCACTTCTACACCACCAGCAAAAACAAAAAGCTCATGCCCGAGAAGATGCTGATCAAAAAATTTGATCCAAAAGCTCGCAAGCACGTCGATTACAAAGAAATGAAACTGAAGTAAATCAGGACTTGCATAAAAAAACCCGGCTTGGTAGCCGGGTTTTTTTTCGTCCAGGGGTTGGAGTCATTGCAAGCCAGCACGGTTGCTTGCCGATGGCACTGGGGTGGATGGTGCAGCGAAGTAAAGGAGGAGCAGAGGGCGCGGCCCTCTGCGGGGGACATGAGCGGAATCATCTTCCCCGGTGTCGTCGGCACACCCAACCCACCCGGAATCAGGCCAGATCTTTGGTCGCCACAATGATCTGGAAGTTACCGAAGAACACCGTGCGGCGTTCGCAGGTGAAGCCGCCCATGGCCTCGAGTTGCATGAGTGGATCATGGGTATCCCAGAGCGCCAGTCCGAGCGGCTCGAAGACCTTGAAATAGGTCCAGCTCAGGGCGCGCAGCACCCACAGGTCGGGACGGTGAAACTCAGCCAGATACAGTTTGCCGCCCGGCTCCAACACGCGCCCTGCTTCTTTCAAGGCCTGACCCTTCAGATGGTGCGGCAGTTCGTGCAACAGAAAAAAGATCACGTTGGCAGAAACCGAGTTGTCGGCCTGCTTCATGGCAATGGCGTTTTCTTGCAGGAATTCGATCTTGCCGGCGTGTGTGAGCAACTTGCCCTGGGCATGGTCAAGTTCATTCTTGATGATGTCGGCAATCAGGACGCGGCGCGCACCGGTGTCGAGTGCTGCGTTCACAACACGCGGAATCACGTTGCCAAAGGCGCAGGACGTGATCAGCACATTCTTGCCGCGCAAGTTCATGTGCTGCAGGCCATGCGTGATGGCCGACACCAGACGGTCATACTGAAAAAGCAAAATGGCGGCAATGATGGGTTGGAAATCGATCAGTCGGATCAGTCGCAGATTGGAGTAGATCGGATAGACGTGATCTGCGTCATTGGTCGGGCCGGGCATGACACCGCGTATCAAAAGAGCGCCCCGGGTCACGGTGAAGAAGAAGAGTGCAGTCGCGGCAAGAACGAAAAACAATGAAACAACGGTATACAGCAACCAGGTGGGCATAGTTTTCCTTTGGGATTCAAAAAGGCACGCGACGTCAGCGCGCCCTAAGACTGCCGAATATCACACAGCCGGTATTATCGCCGCGCTCGTCCTGAAAACTTAAGGCAAAACCTTGATTCAGGACAATACTTGGGGCCAGTGAAGCCAACATCGCGGACTAAGCCTTGTCTGGTGTCTGGCCCAAGACCGTCTGACCGCCAAGGTAGTTCTGCAGGACCTGCGGCACGCTGATGGAGCCATCGGCATTCTGGTAGTTCTCCAGCACCGCCACCAAGGTTCGGCCGACCGCCAAACCAGAGCCATTGAGGGTATGAACCAGCTCGTTCTTGCCCAGCGCGTTCTTGAAGCGCGCCTGCAGCCGGCGTGCCTGAAAAGCTTCGCAGTTGGAGACCGAACTGATCTCGCGAAAGGTATTTTGCGCCGGCAGCCAGACCTCCAGATCGTAGGTCTTGCTGGCACCAAAACCCATGTCGCCGGTACACAGCGACATCACCCGATACGGCAAGCAGAGTTTTTGCAAAATCGCTTCAGCATGGCCTGTCATTTCTTCCAGCGCCGCATAGCTCTTCTCCGGATGAACGATCTGCACCATCTCGACTTTGTCGAACTGATGCTGGCGGATCAGGCCGCGGGTATCGCGCCCGGCGCTACCGGCCTCGGAACGGAAGCACGGCGTATGCGCTGTCAACCGGATCGGCAAAGCCGTCTCGGCGACCACTTCGTCCCGTACAAAATTGGTGAGCGGAACTTCGCTGGTTGGAATCAGGTACAGGGCGGAATCTTCAAGCCCCTCCTCCCCGTCCTGACCACCCTTTTTGGCAGCAAACAGATCAGCCTCGAACTTGGGCAACTGGCCGGTGCCACGCAGCGTCTCGGCGTTCACGATGTAGGGCGTGTAGCACTCGGTGTAACCGTGCTCCTGGGTCTGCACGTCGAGCATGAATTGCGCCAAAGCCCGGTGCAAGCGGGCCAGCGGACCCTTCATGACAGCAAAGCGGGCACCCGAGAGCTTGACCCCCATCTCAAAATCCAGGCCCAGTGGCTCGCCCAGATCCACGTGATCTTTCACCGGGAAGCTGAACGCCTTGGGAACACCCCAGCTGCGCACCACGACATTGGCGTGCTCGTCTGCACCGACCGGCACACTCTCGTGGGGCAAATTCGGTACCGCCAGCAGCAGCAGTTGCATGTCGGCCTGGATCACTTCAAGCCGCGCTGCTGACGCTTCCAGTTCGGCTTTCAAGCCGGCCACCTCGATCATCACAGCATCGCACTGCGCCTGCCCTGCCGCACCCTTGGCCTTGAGCTGACCGATCTGTTTGCTCAGGCTGTTGCGCCGGCTCTGCAGTTCCTCGGTCCGGATCTGGATCGTCTTGCGCTCGGCCTCCAGCGTCTTGAAACCGTCCACGTTGAGAAAGCTCTGGGGATTCTTGCGCGTTTGCAGGCGCTCAACCACCCAGGCGAGGTCTTTTCGGAGAAGCGTAATGTCTAGCATGGTGAGATTGTAATTTTTGAAATGATGGGTATACAGTTATTGAGCATCCGTCTTTGTCATTGCCCCTGGCTGTCATTGCGGAAAGCTTGTTGTCATTGCGGACTCGATCCGCAATCCAGTCGCGGCGTAGCACTGGATCCCGGATCAGGTCCGGGATGACAGCCTTGGAGTCCGGGATGACAGCCTTGGGGTCCGGGATGACAGCCTTGGGGTCCGGGATGACCATACCCAGCCAGGCTGGTCGGGTCCAGATTGGCGCCGCACAGTATCAGGCAAACCCGCTCCTGCGCCTGCGGCCGGTAAGCGCCACTTTGCAAGGCCGCCAGACCCAGCGCGGCAGCGGGCTCTACGGCGAGTTTGAGTTCGTTCCAGAGCCACAGCTGCGCATCGCGTATCACCTCGTCGCTGAGCAGCAGCGCATCCTTCACATAGCGCTGGCTGACATTCCATGCAATTTCGCCAATGCGTTTGGCGCCCAGCGAGTCGGCTGCAATGCCGCTGACCGACACATCGACCGGCTGCCCGGCCTGGCGCGCCTGAAACAGGGTGGGTGCCAGGGTCGGCTCCAGCGCCACAACGCGCGCGCGGTTCTCAAACCAGGCCGCCACACCGCCGATCAGGCCACCGCCGCCCACGCTCACGAGCACACTGTCGGGCAACCCTGCCGCAGCTTCAATTTCAGCGGCCAGCGTAGCGGCACCCGCCACCACTTCCACCTGGTCGTAGGCGTGCAGCAGCAAGGCACCGCTGGCGCGCTGGCGCAGCAGACAGGCCTCCAGCGCCTCGGAATAGGCAGCGCCAGTGACCACCACGCTGGCGCCGAGCTGGCGCAACCTGTCGCGCTTGGCTTGACTCGCCAGCAGCGGCACGAAGACTTCGCAGGGCACCGCCAGCGCCTGCGCCGCCGCGGCCGCTGCAATACCGGCATTGCCACCCGATGCAATGATCACACCGCTGGCCGGTATCTCGTTGGCAAGCATGCGACTCAACATGCCGCGCGCCTTGAAACTGCCACCAAGCTGCAACTGTTCCAGTTTGAGCCAGACTTCCGCGCAGTCCAAACCGAATTGCCTGCCTGGCAATTTCATCAGCGGCGTTCTACGCAGCAATTGCGGCTGCCGGGCAGCCAGCCGACGCAGGGCGTTCTCGATGTCAGAGCGGGCAATGTCCAGGCTGATCATGGCTGGTGCTCCCCCAGCTTCAAGCCCTTGGGCAGCGGAAACTTGATGGTCTCTTCGATGCCCTTCATCTTGCGCACCGACACCGCACCCAGCGCCTTGACGCGCTGCATGACCTGGTTCACCAGAATCTCGGGTGCCGAGGCACCTGCGGTCAATCCGACGCGCTGACGTCCTTCAAACCACTGCGCCTGAATTTCGTCGGCGCTATCGACCATGTAACTGGTGGTTCCAAGTTTGCGCGCCAACTCGGCCAGCCGGTTGCTGTTGGAACTGGTCGGGCTACCAACCACGATCAGCAGATCGACCTGCGGACTCATGATCTTGACGGCGTCCTGCCGGTTCTGCGTGGCATAGCAGATGTCCTGCTGCTTGGGTTCGCGCACCGCCGGAAAGCGTGCCTTGACCGCCGCCGCAATCTCCGCGGCATCATCGACGCTGAGCGTGGTCTGCGTTACCAGCGCCAGCTGCTCGGTCTGAGCCGGCCGCAAATTCGCCACGTCGGCCACGTCTTCGACCAGATGCATGCCGCCATCAAGCTGCCCCATGGTGCCCTCAACTTCGGGGTGCCCCTTGTGGCCGATCATGATGAACTCAAAGCCTTCGCGGCGCAGCTTGGCCACCTCCACGTGCACCTTGGTCACCAACGGACAGGTGGCGTCAAAGATCTGGAAGCCCCGCGCCGCCGCTTCCTCCTGCACGGCGCGGCTGACACCGTGCGCCGAAAAAATCAGGGTTGCACCGGCGGGCACATCGTCGAGTTCCTCGATAAAGATGGCGCCTTTGCCTTTCAGATCATTGACGACATAGGTGTTGTGAACAATCTCGTGGCGCACATAGATCGGCGCGCCAAATTTCGCCAGTGCGCGTTCGACGATTTCAATGGCCCTGTCAACGCCGGCACAAAAACCCCTGGGTTCCGCCAGCAAAATTTCAAGATTCTTGTTCACAGGACACCAATCACTTGTACTTCAAAGGTCACCGGCTGCCCAGCCAGCGGATGATTGAAGTCAAACAACACGGCCGCGCCCTCGGCGTCCGTCCTGAAGCGCTGCACCGAACCAGCAAACCGCCCCTGGCCGTCGGCCGCCGGAAACTGCACCACATCCCCCAGGGCGTACTGCTGATCAGCTTCACTGATGGCATCAAGCAGCGGCCGCGCCAGCCACTGCAATTTATCCGGGTGGCGCTCGCCAAACGCGGCGCCGGCTGGTAACTCAAAAGTCGCGCGTGACCCTTCCGGCAAACCCAGCAGGCGCGCCTCCAGCGCCGGCGACAGTTCCCCCGTGCCCAGCGTCAGCGTGGCCGGCTTGTCGCCAAAGGTATTGATCAGATCGCCCGCCGGCCCGGCCATGCGGTAGTGCAGCGTGAGAAAAGAGCCTGGCTGAACGCAAGCCGTGTTGGTGGTCATGAAGAAGTCCCGGATAAACTGGGCTCATTGTAAAAGCCCGACCCATGCCCCTGAAAGACCTGCCCCTGGACGCTCAACCGCGTGAAAAGCTGCTCGCCCGCGGAGCGGCCGCCCTGAGCGATGCCGAACTGCTGGCCTTGCTGCTGCGCACCGGCATCAAGGGCAAGGGCGTGCTGCAGATGGCAGACGAACTACTGCACCTCAAGTCTTCGGCCGGCGACCCTGACGAGGGCTTCGACGGCATTGCCGGCCTGCTCCATGCCAGCGCGGATGACCTCAAGCGTGTCAAGGGACTGGGCCCGGCCAAGCGCGCAGAACTGGTGGCGGTGCTGGAGTTGGCGCGCCGCGCGCTGGCGCAGCAGCTCAAGGCCCGCACCGTGTTTGCCACGCCCGACGCCGTCAAGCACTATCTTCAGCTGCAACTGGCGGCCAAAGGGCATGAAGTCTTCGCCGTCCTTTTCCTTGATGTGCAAAACCGGCTGCTGGCGATGGAAGAATTGTTTCGCGGCACTTTGACCCAAACCAGCGTTTATCCGCGTGAAGTGGTCTTGCGCGCGCTGCACCATCAGGCCGCTGCCGTGGTGCTGGCACACAACCACCCGAGCGGCACCGTGCAGCCGTCCCGCGCCGACGAAGCACTGACGCAAACCCTCAAGACGGCGCTGGCACTGATCGATGTGCGGGTGCTGGATCACGTGATCGTCGCGCCGGGTGAAGCCCTGTCGATGGCCGAGCGGGGCTTGCTGTGAGCGCCAAGCCGGTCAAGGTCGGCTCGCTGGCCGAACTCAAGCTGGTCAAGCGTGAAATCGAGGCGCAAGCCCTGCAGCGCGAGCAGCAGGCGGCCGAAGCGGAGCGCCAGAAGCGCCAGTCCGCCCTCGAGAGCAATCTGTTCCTGCAGGCCGCAGGCGTGGTTCAGCCCCTACCCGACAAGAACCGCACCCACTTCAAGAAGGCCGTGACTGCGATGCCCGTCATGCAATACCAGCGTGATGAAAAAGCGGTGCTGAAAGAAGCCATCAGCGACGAATTTGACAGCGGCACCCTGCTTGACAGCGACGACCAACTGAGCTTTCGTCGCCCCGGCATTGGCGCCGACATCACGCGCAAGCTGCGCCGCGGCGACTGGAGCATTCAGCGCCAGATCGACCTGCACGGCTTGCGCCGCGACGAGGCCAGAGAGCACCTGAGTTTCTTCATCCGCGAGGCGCACAAACAAGGCATACGCTGCGTGCGCGTGGTGCACGGCAAGGGCCTGGGCTCGCCGGGCAAGGCGCCGGTTCTGAAAAGCCGGGTGCACAGCTGGCTGGTGCAGAAAAACGAAGTGCTGGCCTTTGTGCAGGCCAAACCGGCCGATGGCGGCGCTGGCGCGTTGCTCGTGTTGCTGGCGCCGGTCAGGAATTGAAGGCGGCGCGCCGCAAGGTATCGACCACGGGCCGGCGCAGCACTTCGCGCAGACCCCACCAGCCCGCCAGCAAGGCCAGCGCAGCGCCACTCAAGGCGCCCCAGAGCAGAACCCAGAGTGAAGCGTTCCATTCAAATTCAAAGACAAAGCGGGCCAGCGCCCAGCCCACCAGCGTCGCCAGCACGGACGCCAGAAAGCCGGCGAGCAGCCCCACCGCAGCCAACTCGGCGCGCTGCACCTGGCGCAGCAGACTGCTCCTGGCGCCCAGCGCGCGCATGATGGCGAACTCGCGGGCGCGTTCCTCCCGCGTCGCACTCACCGCAGCAAACAGCACGACCAGGCCGGCGGCCAGCGCAAAGCCGAACAGGAACTCCACCGCACCAATCACCTGATCGAGCACACGTTGCACCTGGGCAATGGTGCTGCTCATGTCCACACTGGTGATGTTGGGAAAGCTGCGCACCAGCGCATTGTCAAAGTGGGCGGCTGATGGCGCCTTGAAGGCAGTCATGTAGGTGGCCGGCACCTTGGGCAGCTTGCTGACCGGGTACATGGCAAAGAAATTGGCGCGCATGGAGCCCCAGTCCACTTTGCGCAGCGATGTAATTTTGGACACGGTCTGCACGCCACCCACCTCGAAACTGAGCACATCACCGAGCTTGAGGCCGAGGTTGGCGGCCAGCCCCTCCTCCACGCTGATGGCATCCTGCTCCTCTGGCGTCCAGCGTCCCGCTACCATCTTGTTCTGCGAGGGCTGGGTAGCGCTGTGCGAGAGGTTGAACTCGCGCTCCACCAGACGCTTGGCACGATCGTCGGCGTAGTCATCTGGCGTGACTGGTTTGGCGTTGATGGCAATCAGGCGACCCCGGATCATCGGATACCAGTCGAACTTGCTGACGCCAGCGTCAAGCAGGGCCTGCCGGAAAGCATCGCCCTGCTCGGGCATGATGTTGATGACAAAGCGGTTCGGCACATCCGGCGGCGTGGCCTGGCGCCAGCTGCTGACCAGATCGGTTCGCAGCAAAACCAGCAGAATCAGCGCCAGCAAACCGACTGCCAACGCACTGACCTGCAATACGGCAAAAGCAGGACGCGCCGCGAGCTGGCGGGTCGCAAGTACCAGCCAGCGCGGCGCCGTGCTCTCGCTCACCGCGCGGCGCAGCGCCTTGACGGCGAGCCAGCTCAACGCTGCAAAAACCAGTGCCGCTGCAGCGAAACCGCCAACCGCGATCAGACCCAGTTTCAGGTCGCTGCTGGCGGCCAGCAGCAAGGCGGCAAAGCCGGCGATGCCCAACAGCAACACACCGATCGAGGCCGGCTTGAGGTTGCCCAGGTCACGCCGGATGACACGCAGCGCCGGCACCTGCGAGAGCTGCAGCACCGGTGGCAGTCCAAAGGCCAGCAACAGGGTCATGCCCACCCCCATGCCAAACATCAGGGGCCACCAGCCAGCCGACGGCAGGGCCGTGTCCACCAGACCTGCCAGTAACAAGACAAAAACATGGTGTAGCGCATAACCCAGCAACAAGCCCAAAGCGCTGGCCAGGAGACCGATCAGGCCGAATTCAAAGACATAGGCCAAAGCGATGCGACGCTGACTCAATCCCAGCACCCGCAGCATGGCGCAGTCGTCCAGGTGCGCCAGCGCAAAGCCGCGCGCCGCCAGCGCGACTGCCACGGCGCTCAGCAGGGCTGCGAGCAGGGCAATCAGGTTCAGGAACTTTTCTGCCCGGTCCAGCGTTTGGCCCATCTCGGGGCGCCCGCCTTCCAGCGACTCAATGCGCACGCCGCGCAGGCCAGTGTGCTTGACCTCGTCCTGCGCCCAGGCGATAAAGCTGGCTACTGATTTGTCGCTGCCCGCGACCGCCAGGCGGTAGTTGACGCGGCTGGCCGGCTGGATCAGGCCGGTGGCAGCGACGTCCTGCTGCTGGATCATCACGCGCGGTGCAAAACTCATGAAACCGGCACCGCGATCGGGCTCGTTGAGAATGATCTCCGTGATGCGCAAGCGGCTATCACCCAGCAGCAATTCATCGCCCACCTGCAGACCCAGCGCGTCAAGCAGGGACGCCTCGACCCAGGCCTGACCCGGAGCCGGTACGCTGCGCGTGATGCGCTCCGCCGCGCCGGGCTGGCTTGCGACCTTCAGGTTGCCGCGCAAGGGGTAGCCTGGCGCCACCACCTTGAGCGCCACCAGTTTCGCGGTACCCCCTTTGGCGTCAGAAGCACGGCCCATGGTCGGGAAGCCCAGCGTCTGCACCACTTCAAGTCCGAGTGAGCGTGCCTTGGCCGTGAACGTCGCTGGCGTCAGGTTGTCGCTGACGATGACCGCATCGCCGCCCAGCAACTGACGTGCGTCGCGCTGCAAACCGGCCTTCAGCCTGTCAGCAAAAAAACCGACCGCTGTCAGCGCCGCGACCGCCAGCGTCACTGCCACGATCAGCAGACGCAGTTCGCCCGAGCGCAAATCACGCCACAAGGAACGCCAGCCCAGGCGCCAGAAAGAAATAGACATAGCCCGACCTTAACGCATTTCGCCTTTGCGCAGAGATGGCGCGCGCCATTGACGGAAAAAGCGCATCTGGATTGGCTTCATGCCAATACCAATCTACTAGTTCGCCCTGAATATTTTTGCTACCAATGTACTAGTTAAAGGGTAGTACGAGACTATTTCCACTGGCAACCGACGGCGTGAGAATAAAACCACTGCAAAACAGTTCATTCGCGATCAAAAACATGACGCGAAGTAGCCACACCGGAACTGAGCAGCGTTTTCGAACTTACAAGGAAAGGACCGTCGCCATGAAGTCAACTCTCACCAAATTGCTTTTTGCAGGTTTGTTTGCGGTTGGT